>JBBRXY010000020.1:0-45778 GCA_038238185.1 Acidimicrobiales bacterium | reverse complement strand
GTCGGTATCTCCACGAGGGGAACCTCGCAGATCAACACGCGCGGTTTCGGCGACATCGGCCTGCAGTTCCAGGACGTCAACATCAACGGCCCCATCACCATGGTTCACGTCTCCAACCAGGGCAACAACAACTCGACGAACATCGCCACGGGGACGGCGGACCGGATCACCTCCGACCAGAGGCATCTGCAGTCGAACCGTTCCGACGCGACCCCCCCGCCCGCGGCGTCGGCGGTCGGCACCGCGCCCCCGGCCAACACCACGACGGCGCCGGCGAGCTCCCGTCCCGCTCAGCGGGTGGCCAGGGCGGTCAGTCGAGCCGGGCGCTCCGAGTAAGACCCGCGACCGCTTCTTGTCGCGCTGATCACATCATGGCGTTGTTGAGCGCGACAAGGAGCCGGGCCGATCCGGAGCCGGGCTCGCCACCCTCAGTGATGGAACCCGGCGCGTACCTTCGGGTCGGCGTCGGCCGAACCACGGCCGCCAAGGTGGTCGACGACGTGGTTCAGGTCGGCGAGAAGCATGCCGGCGAGGTCGCGGGTGAAGCCGTTGCGGACGACGATTCGCAGCACGTGCATGTCCTCGAGGGCCGGCGGCATCGGGTAGGCAGGCACGATCCAGCCCCGGCCGCGTAAAGCTTTGGAGACGTCGTAGACACTGAAGGACGACGTCGCGCTGACGCGGAAGGCGAAGCCGGGGATGCCGTCTCCGGCCGCGACCAGTTCGAACGGCTCCATCTGGGCGATCTGTGACGCCAGCCACTGGGCCGTGTCCCGGCACAGGGGGCGGGCGGGATCACACCGCGACCGCGAGTCTCGCGCCGCCCTTGTCGGTCGCGCCGGTGAACAACGAGTGAAGGAGCAGGGCCCGGTCCACCATGGCGTCGGTCGGTGCTGGCATGGTGGTGGTCGGATGAGCCTGTCCCGTGCCGGGTCAAAGCGCTGGCCCGTCGCGGTTTCACCCGAGCTCGTCAGGAGCCGCCGAGTGATCTCGCCAACGACCGACCTCCTTGCACCCGTCTCCGCGGTACTCACCAAGACGGTCGTGGTCGACACGTCGGTGCTGGTTGCCGACCCGAGCGCCATCCACGAGTTCGGGGGCTGCGCCCTGAACATCCCGCTCACGGTCATCGAGGAGCTCGACGGGCTGAAGAGCCGGCCCGACGGTGTGGGCCGCGCCGCCCGTGATGCGCTGCGGCGGATCGAGGCGCTGCGGGTTGCCGCCGGTGGTTCGCTGGCCGAGCCGGTCGCCCTCGCCCACGGCGGGACGTTGGCCATCGTGCTCAATGGCGTCAACCACACCCTGCTGGGCGAGCACTACCTCGACCCGGCCGTCCCCGACAACCGCATCATCGGGGCCGCCCTCGGCCTAAGGGGCGGCGGCATCGACGTCGAGGTCGTGTCCAACGACGCCGCCCTGCGGATCAAGGCTGCCCACCTCGGTCTGGCGGCGAAGGAGTACATCCCCGTCTCGGCCTACGGACGCGACCTCGGATCGCCTGGGTACACGACGGTGACCGGGCTCGACGGCGCCCTGATCGACCGGGTTTACGCCGAACGGCGGGTCGAGGTGGCCGACGTTCCCGGCACCGATGACGTGGCGGAGAACGAGTTCGCCGTGCTCCGAGCCGGGCAGCAGTCCGCCCTGACCCGGCGCAAGGGAGATCATCTGTGGGTGCTGCGCCAGAACCACGAGGCGTTCGATCTCCGGCCCCGCAATTTCGAGCAGCGCCTGGCCCTCGATCTCCTGCTCGACCCCGAGGTCTCGGTGGTCGCGCTCGACGGCCCGGCCGGCACAGGCAAGACCCTGCTGGCCATCGCCGCCGGTCTGGAGCAGGTGTGGAACCACCCGGCCACCCGGCGCTACGACCGGATGGCGATCTTCCGTCCCGTCGTGGCCGTCGGTCGCCAGGAGCTTGGCTACCTGCCTGGCACCCTCGAGGAGAAGCTCGAGCCCTGGATGGGCGCCGTCCACGACGCCGTGGTGGCCATGAGCGACGGTCGCCGTAAGGCCGCGGCCGACGAGACCCTCGCCCAGATCACCGCCGAGGGACGGCTCACCATGGAGTCGGTCACCTATCTGCGCGGACGTTCGCTGCACAACACCTGGGTGCTGATGGACGAGGCCCAGAACCTGGAGCCCAGTGTGGCCAAGACCGTGCTCACCCGGGCGGCCGAGGGCACCAAGGTGGTGTTCACCGGCGACACCAGCCAGATCGACGTCCCGTTCCTCTCGCCGGAGAACAACGCCATGGCGGTCCTTACGGCTGCGCTGGGCGGGGGGCGCGGCGCCGGGTTCTTCGGCCACGTCCGTCTGTCGCAGGGCGAGCGCAGCCCCATGGCCACGATGGCGGCCGCCCTCCTCTGAGCGAGCACCGAAGCGGAGCAGAGGAGCGCAGCGCCCGAGAGCACAGCGCGTCCGTCACCCCGATAGGCGATCGGCACCCGTATGATGGGCAGTCGGTCGTACTCAGAGGGGCAACGGCATGGTCGTAGGAATCATCGTTGGCGTGATCGTGGTGCTGTTGGTGTTGTACGTCGTCGCGTCCTACAACGGCCTGGTCAGGCTGCGGAACCGAATCGACAACGCCTGGGCCCAGATCGACGTCCAGCTCAAGCGGCGCTACGACCTCATCCCCAACCTGGTGAACACCGTAAAGGGCTACGCCACGCACGAGAAGTCCACGTTCGAGGCCGTCACCCAGGCCCGGGCCAACGCCATCGGCGCCAGCGGTCCGGGCGACCAGGCCCAGGCCGAGAACATGATCTCCGGGGCCCTCAAGTCGCTGTTCGCGGTGGCCGAGGCCTACCCCGATCTCAAAGCCAACCAGAACTTCCTGGAGCTGCAGGAGGAGCTGTCGGGCACCGAGGGGCGGATCGCCTACGCCCGCCAGTTCTACAACGACTCCGTGCTCAAGCTGAACACCAAGATCCAGAGCTTCCCGTCGAACCTGCTGGCCAACGCCTTCGGGTTCAAAGAGCGCGAGTACTTCGAGGCCGACGACGCCTCACGTGGTCCCGTCTCCGTCCAGTTCTGATGGTTGACCCTCGGGGGCCAGCTTCTCAGGGGCCTGACTTCCAGGCACCCCACGCCCACGCGCGCGCCGGCTGACCCGGGAGCCGAGTCACCTGTACGAACAGATCTCCTCCAACAAGCGACGCTCGGCTCTGCTCGTGGCCGGTTTCGTGGTGCTCGTGGCCCTGGTGACTTTCGCGGTCGACCTCCTCCTCGGCCTCGGCCTGATCTTCCTCGCCATCGCCGCCGTGGTCGTTGTCGCCGGTAGCTTCACGGCCTACTGGAAGTCCGATGCGGTGGCCCTGGCCATGAGCCACGCCAAGCCGGCCGACCCCGAGAACTATGCCCGGCTGCACAACCTGGTCGAGGGACTGTGCATCGCCGCCGGCCTGCCCAAGCCGCGCATCTACGTCATCGACGACCCGGCACCCAACGCCTTCGCCACCGGGCGCAATCCCAAGCACGCGGCGATCGCGGTCACCACCGGCCTGCTCGAGAAGATGAACCGCATCGAGCTCGAAGGGGTGCTCGCCCACGAGCTCAGCCACGTGAAGAACTACGACATCCTCTCGTCCACTCTGGCTGTCACCTTCGTCGGCATGGTCACCCTCATGGCCGACTTCGCCCTTCGATTCATGTGGTGGGGCGGCCCCCGCCAGAGCGACCACGACAGTGACGACAACGGGGGGGCCGGGGTGTTCGTGGCCGTGTTCGGCTTCGCCCTGCTGATCCTGGCGCCTCTCATCGCCCGGGTGATGCAGGCCGCAGTCAGCCGCCGACGGGAGGCCCTCGCCGATTTCAGCGGGGTGCAGCTCACCCGGTACCCCCCCGGCCTGCTGTCGGCGCTCGAGAAGTTGCGCGACGACACCACCGTCGTACACTCCGGGTCGCGGGCCACCGCCCACCTCTGGATCGAATCGCCCCTCGCCCGTACCCCCGACCAGGGTCGCCTCGCCAGGCTGAACCGCCTGTTCGACACCCATCCTCCTCTCGAGGAACGAATTCAGGCCCTGAAGGAGCTCTGATCTTGAGAATCGGCACGTCAAGCCGCCTACCCCTCGTCGTCCTCGTGGCCGTCCTCGCCGTCACCGGCGCCTCCTGCTCGAAGTCCAAGCCCAAGGCCAAGGCTCCCCTGGCCACCACGACGACCGCGCCTTCGGCCACGTACCCGCTCACTGGCCTACCCGTGACCAACCCGGCCAACGCCACCCGGGCGGCTCTCAACATCAAGATCGACAACGTTCCCCTCGCCCGGCCGCAGGCTGGCGTCAACGCCGCCGACGTGGTCTACGAGGAGATCGTCGAGGGCGGCTTCACCCGCCTCCTGGCCGTCTTCCAGTCGACCGACTCCGACGACATCGGCCCGGTGCGCTCGGTGCGACCGACCGACCCGGACCTGGTGGCGCCCTTCGGTGGGGTGTTCTCCTTCTCCGGTGGCTCCACCCGGTTCGAAGCACTCATCCGATCCACGCCTGGCATCACCGCCGTCTCCGAGGGCGACGACCGGGCCGCCTACCCGACCCACGGGCCCCATAGCGGCGACCACACTGCCTACACGTCCACGGCCGCCCTCTACGCCCATGCCCCGGCCGGTTCCAAGCCGCCGCCGCCGTTCTCGCCGTTCCTCAAGGCTGGCCAGACCTTCGCTCCGGCCGGGGCGGTTCCCGCCACCGGTATCACCGTGACCGTGGGCACCCAACAAGTGGGCTTCGAGTTCGATCCCGCCACCAAGACCTGGAAGCGCACGATGGACGGCCAGCCCGACCTGCTGCAGGACGGCAGCCAGATCGCGTCCGCCAACGTGATCATCGAGTTCGCTCCGGTGGTTCCCGTCGAAGGGGCCACCGACTCCATCGGGTCGCAGGTCTACGAGTCCAAGTTGCAGGGCACGGGCGAGGCCTGGGTGCTCTCGGACGGCAAGATCGTGAAGGGCAAGTGGTCGAAGTCGTCGCAGACGGCCATGACCACCTACACCGACGTCGCCGGCGCCCCCGTCCCTCTTTCCCCCGGGCGCTCGTTCGTGGAGCTGCCCGATGTGGGTGCCCAGACGACGGTCACCTGACCGCTCCGCCGTTCTTGTCGCGAGAAACCACGTCATACGTCGTCGAGCGCGACAGGAACGTTCGGGGTGTGGCAGCGGTAGGCTCGATCTTGTGAATCAACAGCGCACCACCGGTACTGACCGGGTGAAGCGGGGCCTGGCCGAGATGCTCAAGAGCGGCGTGATCATGGACGTGGTCACGCCCGAGCAGGCCGCCCTGGCCGAGCGCGCCGGTGCGGTCGCGGTGATGGCCCTGGAGCGCGTGCCCTCCGATATCCGCCGCGATGGTGGTGTGGCCCGCATGAGCGATCCGGCCATGATCGAGGGCATCAAGGCGGCCGTCACCATCCCCGTGATGGCCAAGGCCCGCATCGGTCATTTCGCCGAGGCCCAGGTGCTCGAGGCCCTTGGAGTCGACTACGTGGACGAGAGCGAGGTGCTCACGCCGGCCGACGAGGCCCACCACATCGACAAGTGGGCGTTCACCGTCCCGTTCGTCTGCGGCGCCACCAACCTGGGCGAGGCCCTTCGCCGCATCTCCGAGGGGGCGGCCATGATCCGCTCCAAGGGCGAGGCTGGTACCGGCGACGTGAAGGAGGCGGTGCGCCACCTGCGCTCGATCCTGGGCGACATTCGCCGGCTCACCACCGCCGATTCGGCCGAGATCTACGACTGGGCCAAACAGCTGCAGGCTCCGGTGTCGCTGGTGCAGGAGGTGGCCCGGACGGGCCGGCTGCCCGTGCCCCTGTTCTGCGCCGGGGGGCTGGCCACACCGGCCGACGCCGCCCTGGTCATGCAGTTGGGCGCCGAGTCGGTGTTCGTCGGGTCGGGAATCTTCAAGAGCAGCGACCCCGAGGCCCGGGCCAAGGCCGTGGTCGAGGCCACTGCTCATTTCAACGATCCCCACATCGTGGCCAAGGTCAGCCGGGGCCTGGGCGAGGCAATGCGCGGCGAGGAGTCGTCCGACGTCACCGTGCGCCTCTCCGAACGCGGTTGGTAGGGGCCATGTGCTCGGTCCCCCCAGGTGCTCGCCATGGGTCATCGAGGCAGGAAGATCGGGATCCTCGCCCTTCAGGGGGCGTCGGCGCTCCACGCTGAGGCGGTCTCCGCCCTCGGCGCCCATCCTGTCGAGGTGCGCCGACCCGAGGATCTCACCGGAGTCGAGGCGGTGATCCTGCCCGGGGGCGAGTCCACGACCATGTCTCGGCTTCTGGTCACCTCGGGCCTCCACGATGCCCTGGCCGAGCGCCTGGCCGAGGGCCTCCCCGCCTTAGGCACGTGTGCCGGGATGATCCTGCTGGCGGCCGAGATCCTCGACGGCCGGCCCGACCAGCGGTGCTTCGGCATGGTCGACGTCGGAGTGCGTCGCAACGCCTTCGGACGTCAGGTCGATTCGTTCGAGGCTGCTCTGGCCGTCGCCGGCCTCGCCGGCGGCGACTTTCCCGCCACGTTCATCCGTGCGCCGGTGGTGGAGCGAGTGGGTGAGAGCGTCGAGGTCCTGGCCACCGTGTCCGGGCCCGACGGTCAGGCCCAGCCGGTGTTGTGCCGCCAGGGCCCGATCCTCGTGGCGGCGTTCCATCCCGAGTTGTCCGACGACCTGCGCCTGCACCAGGCGTTTCTTGCCAGCCTGTAGGAGGGGAGAACCACATGTCCGGTCATTCCAAGTGGGCGACGATCAAGCACAAGAAGGGGGCATCCGACGCGGCGCGGGGGAAGCTGTTCGCCAAGCTCATCCGCCAGGTCGAGGTGGCCGCCCGTGAGGGCGGCAGCGACATGGACTCCAACGCCACCCTCCGCTCCATGTTCCAGAAGGCCCGCGACGCCTCGGTACCGATCGACACCATCGAGCGGGCCGTCAAGCGGGGCTCTGGCGAGCTCGAGGGTGTCCGCTACGAGCCCATCACCTACGAGGGCTACGCCCCGTGCGGGGTGGCCGTGTACGTGGAATGCCTCACCGACAACCGCAACCGCACGGGCGCCGAGGTGCGTAGCACCTTCTCCAAGTACGGCGGGTCGAGCGCCGAATCCGGCGCGGTGGCCTGGCAGTTCCAGCGCAAGGGCGTGATCGTCACCCCCAAGACCGACGACGACGACGAGTTCATGCTGGCGGCCATGGAGGCCGGAGCCGAGGACATGGTCGACCACGGCGATACCTGGCAGGTGACCACGGCGGCCAGCGACCTGGCCAAAGTGCGTGGCGCCCTCGAGGAGGCCGGCGTGACGGTTTCGTCGTCAGACCTCACCATGATCCCGACCACGGTCGTGAACCTCGAATCCGAGGCCGATGCCCGCAAGGTCCTGCGCCTCATCGACCTGCTCGAGGAGCACGACGATGTCCAGGAGGTCTACGCCAACTTCGACATCCCCGAGGAGATCCTCACCCTCGTCACGGCGTAAGGGTCGCGGGGGAGGGTCCGTCCCACGGCCCTTGTGCTACAATGTGTACCTATGGAACGGATCGGGGTTCGCGAACTCCGGCAGAACGCAAGTGTGTGGATCCACCGGGCCCGCGCCGGGGAACGTATCGAGGTCACCCGGCGCGGCGAGGTGATGGCCGTCCTCGGCCCGCCGCCGTCGGGTGGTGCTCTCGCCGGGCTTCGTGAGACAGGGCGGCTGAAGGCCGCCACGGTGAAGGGGCCTCTGCCGCAAGCGGTGGTGACCCACCGCGCCGCGTCGGCGGCGCTCGCCGAGTTGCGCGCCGACGAGCGGTGAGCGCCTGGTACCTCGACTCATCGGCCATCGTGAAGTTCGCCGTCGTCGAGGACGAGAGCAAAGCGCTGGCGATGTGGCGCGCCGGGCTGGCCCCTGACGATGTCCTGATGACCTGCGAGCTGGCTCTCGCCGAGGTTCTCCGGGCTGTCGGTCGTGTGGATGGCGACCTCCAGGTGGCTCGAGCCCACGTTGACGCCATCGACCAACTGGTCATGGACCGCGATCTCCTGCTCGCCGCCGGCCAGCTGGAGCCGCTCGGCCTCCGCACGCTGGATGCCATTCACCTGGCGTCGGCGCTCGCCGCAGGCCACCAGCTCACCGGTGTCGTCACCTACGACAGTCGGATGGCCGATGGCGCCCTTACTCTCGGTCTTACCCCCCTGGCGCCCCGATGACGACGTCATCCGGCCCCGTTGCCTGCTTCTAGCCCAAGGACGCCGTCCGGATGGCGGCGGGAAGAGGCAGGCCCACGTCGCCCGTGGTGCCCCAGAACGCCGACATGGTGCCGCCGCCCGTGAGGGCTGCGTACCACGACCCGTCCGAGGGCCGGTAGACGCCGAAGTCGGTGATGCCGTCGCCGTTGTAGTCGCCGGGCATGGGCACGTCGCCGGGAGTGCCCCAGGCCGCGGCGGTGTCGCCCCCGCCGAAGAAGGCGACGAACCACTGACCGGCGGAGGGCCGGTAGACGGCGTAATCGGTGGCGCCGTCGCCGTTGTAGTCGCCGGGCACGGGCACGTCGCCGGGGGTGCCCCAGAAGGCACTGGTGCCGCCGGCCACGAACCACTCACCGGTGGAGGGCCGGTAGACGGCGAAGTCGGCGGTGCCGTCGCCGTTGTAGTCGCCGGGCACGGGCACGTCGTCGGGGATGCCCCAGAAGGCACTGGTGCCGCCGAGGACGAACCACTCACCGGTGGAGGGCCGGTAGACGGCGTAATCGGTGGTGCCGTCGCCCGTGTAGTCGGCGGGCACGGGGACATCGCCGGGTGTGCCCCAGAACGCGTTGGTGCCACCGTTGACCCACCACGAACCGTCGCTCGGCCGGTAGACGGAGAAGTCGGTCTTGCCGTCGCCGGTGAAGTCAGCCGGCGGCTTGCCGGCCGCGGTGATGGCGACCACCACCCCGACGCTCGCAGCGCCGGGCTGGTTGACCGAGCCGATCGCCACACAATTGGGGGCTGAGCAGGCTATGCCCCCCAATCCGTCGGACCCGGTGACCGAGTGGATCGCCCCGGGGACGCCGTTGACGATCGGCAGGACCACGGGCCCGTCGGGGCCGAAGCCCACGGCCTCGCAGATGGCGGCACTCAGGCAGGCGACCCCGCCGAGCGCGTCAACCCCGGGCCCCGCAACGGGTGTACCCGGGACGCCGTTCACGACCGGCACCACCAGCTGCTCGAAAAGGAAAAAGTCGATGTTGGGCCCCGTCGCATAGCATGTGGTGGCGCTGGCGCATCCGAAGCCGTACAGGGCCGAGACGCTAGGGACCACTTGGGGAGTTCCGAGGACACCGTTCACGATGGGCAACACCACGCCAATCGGCTGGGGGTCACCGAAGACGTCCGGGTAGGCCGGGTCGGGAGGGGTCTGGCCCACCGCATAGCAGGTAAGGGCGCTCGGGCATTGCACATCATTGATGGACTCAACACCATCGGGCACCAGTTGGCGCGAGCCGAACACGCCGTTGGTGATCACGACCACCGCCAGGTGCGGCAGCGGAGGAACACCGACCGGGGCGGAGGTCACTCCGACGCAGTACGCGGCCGTGAAGCAGCCGACCGGGTTGACTGTGAACGGGACGTTCTCGGGGGCGCCGATGACGCCGTTGATGATGACCACCCGTATTGGGACGGGCGGGTCGCCGCGCGGCGAACCCGGCTGCTTGAAGGCGCCGTAGGCCACACAGGTGCTGGCGTCGGTGCAGACCACTTCGGAGAGCGTGTAGCCCGGGCCGAGGGGTTGGGGCGCGCCGGCGACGCCGTTGGTGATGGGCACGATCGCACCCGACCCCACCTGGTCGGGGACGTTCAGGGTCTGGCCCACGGCGTAACAGGTGGTGGGACTGGCACAGGCAACCTGGTACAGAAGGATGTTCGGGACGACGATCTGGGCGGGCGTGGTGGTGGTGGCCGCGGCCGGTAGGACCGTCCCCGTCGCCACCAGTGCTGTTGCCGCCAGGGCCACCAGCGTGACACGGACCCGTCGCGCGGGCCCAGAACCTGTCATTGTTCTTCCCACCATGGAGTCATCTTCCCCAGTTCGAGGGCCAGCATACGGCCTACTGCACCAAGCCTTACACCAAATAAGTCGTGAGTCAACACGCGTCGGTTTCACAAGCGCCGTGCTGGTTACGATCTCGACGATGAAATCACGGGTGATCGCGCGACTTTCCGTTCCTCTCCTGCTCGCCATGGCGATGATCGGCGTCTCCCCCGCTGCGGGCGCAACCGGGTTACGCCCGTCTCCGGCGGACACGGTGCTCGACCGGGCCCTGCGTCGCTTCGTGGCCTTCCGCGGTGGCCCTCCCGGGATCGCCGTCGTCGTGCACCGGGGGGAAGAGGTCAGCCTTCACACCGCCGGGGTGGCCGACGTGGCCACCGGAGCCCGTCCGCAGCTCGACGACCACATGCGTCTGGCCAGCGTGGCAAAGGCATTCAGCGGAGCGGCCGCGCTGGCCGTGGTCGCCGACGGCGAGTTGTCGCTCGACACCACCATCGGCGACCGCCTGGCGACCCTACCCGCGGCGTGGTCCAAGGTGACGCTCCGCCAGGCCCTCAACCACACCAGCGGGATTCCCGACTTCAGCCAGACCAGCGCCTTCCGGGAGGCGCTGTTTGCGTCCCTGCTTGTGGCGCCGCCCCCGATCAAGCTCCTGTCCTTCGTCGCCGACCAGGCACTCGAGTTTCCCCCGGGCTCCCGGTACAAGTACTCGAATTCCGACAACATCGTCGTCGGGTTGATGGTGGAGGCGGCGACCGGCCGGCCCTACGAGGAGGTCCTGCGCGAACGCGTCTACGACCGGCTGGGTCTCACCCGGACGAGCCTGCCCAGGGGGGCGGAGATGCCCACTCCCTACATCCACGGGTACGAGGTCGAGCCACTCGACGACGTCAGCGAGCTGTTCGCCGCCGGCTGGAGCTGGGCTTCCGGCGGGATCGTCTCCACCCCACGTGACGCCGACCGTTTCGTTCGCGGCTATGTGGCCGGGGGTACGACCGACGCGGCAACGAGGGCCGAGCAGCTCCGTTTCGTGACCGGAGGGCAGTCCGAGCCTCCCGGTCCGGGGGAGAACGCCGCAGGACTCGGGATCTTCCGGTACCAGACGACGTGCGGCACGGTCTACGGCCATACCGGAAACACCCCTGGCTATACCCAGTTCGTCGCCGCCAACGCCGACGGCACGCGGTCCACGACGGTATCGATCAACGCACAGATAACGCCGAAAAGCGACCGGGCCGGCTTTACCTTCCTTCGGAGCATCTTCTCACTGGCGGTGTGCGCGGCACTGGCGAAGTGACGACGACCGCCCTCTGTGGGTTGCGACTTCACGAAGGTGGGTAGTAGGGCGTACAATGATCGGGCCGGTTCCCGACTGTGGACTCGTGCCTGGTGCCAGAGCGGTTCCTCCTGACACCCCCCTTCCCCTTTCCTCCACCTTCCGCGTCAACCGCGGATCAGCGTCGTCGACGAGTACGGAGGGGCACCCACCTCCGTACACCAGTCACCCCCAATTTTCCGGCCACCTGCCGAGACGAGAGATAGAGGCACCATGACCATCACTTCCAGTTCAGACCTGCGGCCCTTCGGAGCCGAGTTCCTCGCCGCCCAGAGCCTGGCGCTGTCCGCCCGCCGCGACTCCTACGTCGCCGACCTGGAGCGGTTGTCCGAGGCCGCCCAGGCATTGGTCGACGGCCGGGGCGCTGCGGAGATGGCCGACGAGGACGGGTTCGGCGAGGTCGACACCCTCAACGTCGAGCGCGAGCAGCTCCTGGTGGTCGCGGGCGAGGTGCGCACCAGGATCGACGAGATCGACCTGGCGCTGGCCCGCATGACCGCCGGCACCTACGGCATCTGCGACGACTGCCGTCGCCCCATCGCCGAGGCGCGCCTCGACGCCATGCCCGAGGCCATTCGCTGCGTGGGCTGCAAAAGCGCAGGGATCCTGCGCCGGCGATAGTCCACCTTCAGTGGCCGTCGCTGGTCGGGGACCGGGGCCGGGCCACGGCGAAGCGGCGCAGGGCGATCACCGCCCACACCATCTCGACGACGCCGAACGGCCAGGCTCCCGACCAGAAGCCGTAGATGCTCGACAGGGCACACCCGAAGGCGAAGGCGATTACGAAGTTCGGGTGGCGGTGCTCGAGGGCGTACATCGCCATCATGAAGGTCACCGCAACGGCGCCGAAGGCGGTGAGCACGGGGCCAGTCGATCACAGCCGGGTGGCGGGCATCCGCGCACGGGCCCACCAGGCGCGCTAGGTTCACGAACGCATGTTCGTACTCGGCATCGACCCCGGGGTGTCCCGATGCGGCTACGGCTGCGTGGCGCGCGTCGGCGGCCTCGACCGCTCGGTGGTCGCCGGGGTCATCACCACGCGGCCGTCCGAAGACCTTCCCGACCGTCTGGCCGCCCTCGACCATCAACTTCGGGGCCTCCTGACCGAGCTCGCGCCTCTTGCGGCCGACCACGACGCTGCGACCCCTCCGGTCGTTGCCGTCGAGCGACTCTTCTTCCAGACCAACGCTCGCACCGCCATGTCGGTGGGGCAGGCCAGCGGTCTGGTCCTGGCCGCCGCCGTTCAGGCCGGCTGGACGGTCGTGCAATACACGCCCAACGAGGTGAAGCAGGCGGTGGCCGGCTACGGCTCCGCCACCAAGGAGCAGGTGCAACGCATGGTCGCGTCGCTGTTGAACCTGGCCGAGCCCCCGCGTCCCGCCGACACGGCCGACGCCCTGGCCCTGGCCCTGTGCCACCTGGCCCGGGCACCCATGGCCGCCCGGGTGGCTCGCTCGTCGATCGGAGCCCGACGTTGATCGGGTCGCTGCGGGGCACCCTTGTCGATCGGTCCGCCCGGGGCGAGGTGGTGGTCGAGGTGGGCGGTGTCGGCTACCGGGCCACGGTGGCGCCCGCCACCGTGGCTGCAGTGGGCCAGCCGGGATCCGCGGTGATGCTCCACACCCACCTCCACGTCCGAGAAGACGCGCTCACCCTGTACGGCTTCACAACCCGCGACGACCGTGACTGCTTCGAGGCACTGATCGGGGCCCACGGAGTCGGTCCCGCTCTCGCCCTGGCCATCCTGTCGGTGCACGGTCCTGCCGATCTGCGCCGGGCCCTCGCCGAAGGCGATCTCGACGCCCTCACCCTGGTCCCCGGCGTCGGTCGCAAGACCGCGGCCCGCCTGTTGATCGAGTTGAAGTCCCGCCTCGACGTGGGCGACCTGGCTCCTGAGGCGGTGGCGGCCCTGGTCGGCGGCGATGGTCGCACCCCCCGGAGCGACCTGAGGGACGCCCTGGCCGGCCTCGGGTACGAGGCCGACGAGATCGGTGGCGTGCTGCACGAGTTGCCGGCCGACGGTGAGGTCGAAGACCTCCTGCGCAACGCCCTTCGCCTTCTGGCCGCAGCCCGTTGAGCGAGCAGGCGCCGATGGCCATGCGTGACGAGCTACTCACCGCGTCGGCCGTCGATGGCGAGGCACCCGACGAGGCCGGCCTCCGTCCCCGCCGGCTGAGCGAGTTCGTCGGTCAGGCCCGGTTACGGCAGCACCTGGAGATCCTGCTGGAGGCGGCCCGCCGGCGGGGCGAGGCCGTCGACCATCTGCTCTTCGCCGGCCCTCCGGGTCTGGGCAAGACCACCCTGGCGGCCATCGTGGCCGCCGAGGGGGGCGTCAACCTGCGGGTCACCTCGGGGCCGGCCCTGGAGCGGGCTGGCGACCTGGCCTCGGTGCTCACCAACCTCGACGAGGGCGACGTGCTGTTCATCGACGAGATCCACCGCCTGCCCCGGGTGGTGGAGGAGGTCCTCTATCCGGCCATGGAGGACTTCCAGCTCGACATCGTGCTGGGCAAGGGCCCGTCGGCCCGGTCCATCCGCCTCGATCTCGCGCCGTTCACGCTGGTTGGGGCAACGACCCGCACCGGCCTGATCACCGGCCCCCTGCGAGACCGCTTCGGGTTCGTCGCCCGCCTCGACTACTACGACGTGGCCGAGCTCGAGGCCATCGTTGCCCGGGCTGCCGGCATCATGGGCGTCTCCCTCGACCCGGCCGGGGGAGTCGAGGTGGCCCGACGAGCGAGAGGCACGCCGCGTATCGCCAACCGCCTGCTCCGCCGCGTCCGAGACTTCGCCGAGGTAAGAGGCAACGGCACCGTCACCGAACTGGCGGCGAGGGAGGGCCTGGCCCTGTTCGAGGTCGACGAAGCCGGTCTCGACAAGGTCGACAGGGCCATCCTGACGGCGGTATGCCGGCGCTTCGGTGGCGGCCCGGTGGGTCTGTCCACACTGTCCATCTGCGTGGGCGAGGCCACCGAGACGGTCGAAGATGTCTACGAGCCGTTCCTGCTCCAGCAGGGTCTTCTCATGCGCACGCCCCGTGGCCGGGTGGCCACGGCGGCCGCCTGGGCCCACCTCGGCCTGGCTGTGCCGCCGCCGGGCCGAGGTGGCGCCGAACCCGCCCTGTTCGGCGCCTGAAACCGGCGGCCGCGCCGCCGGTTGAGGCCCCGCCTGACCGGGGTTCGGACCTCGCGCTAAGCTCTCGGTCCGCCCCCCGGGGCGTTTTCCGCCATGGCCTCCCTTCTCTTTCTCCTACCCCTCGCTCTGCTCTGGCTGCTCTTCGTCCGCCCGCAGAAGCAACGAATGCGCCAGGCCCAGGCCATGGTGGCCTCCCTCGACGTGGGTGACGAGATCATCACATCCGGCGGCATCTACGGCACGGTCACCGACACCGACGACACCAGCCTGTGGCTGGAGATCACTCCCGGCGTCGTCGTGCGGGTCCTGCGGGCGGCCGTCGCCCAGCGCGTGCCCACCGATCTCGACACCTTGGTCGACCACGACGACGACGACGACGACAGCGACGACGAGGACCAGGGCGGCGACGAGGGCGACAACGACGACGATGACGTCACCGATCACTCCGCCACCGAGGTTCCCGGGTCGAACGGGCTGAGTGCCGGGGTGCCGAACGCCACCACCCCGACCGCGCCGTCGCCCGAACCGACGCCGGGTGACGACGAAGCCTGATGCGCCGCTCCCTCAAGGTCTCCCTCATCGTGGTCATCCTCGGCGCCGTCGTGTCCCTCGGGGCCACCGTCGCGTCGGGGAACACGCCCCAGCTCGGTCTCGACCTCCAGGGCGGGGCGTCGGTGGTCCTCCAGCCCAAGAACAAGGTGCCGTCGAGCACGCTCGATCAGGCCATCTCGATCATCCGGAGCCGCGTCGACGCCCTTGGCGTGGCCGAGCCCGACATCACCCGGCAGGGCAACGCGATCATCGTCCAGCTTCCCGGGGTCAAGAACAAGGACCGGGCCCTGCAGATCGTCGGCCAGACCGCCCAGCTCTACTTCCGGCCCGTTATCCAGCCCCTCCCTGTCGAAGGGTCCACACCCACCACGGCCCCTCCCACAACGGTCGAGGGATCGCCCCCCACCAGCGCCCCCGCCCCGGCCGAGGTCCCAACGACGCCTTCGGACCAGGACGACCCGGCCAAGGAGGTCGTGCTCCCTCAGAAGGACTCCAAGGGCAGGGTCACGGGTCGCTATGCCCTGGGCCCGGCCGAGGTCAAGGGCCAGGCCATCTCGTCGGCCGACGCCCGCCTCGACTCCTCCGGACAGTGGGCGGTCAACTTCGGGCTCTCCGGCGACGGGGAGAAGGACTGGAACGCCATGGCGGCCAAGGTCGGTAAGGGCAAGCAGATCGCCATCGACCTCGACGGCGTGGTGAAGTCCGCGCCCACCCTGAACGAGACCAACTTCGCGGGCCGCGGGACGATCACCGGGAACTTCACCGAGGGCGAGGCCAAGGACCTGGCCCTGGTGCTGAGCTACGGCTCGCTGCCCGTCCAGCTTGTGCCCCAGACGGTGCAGACGGTGTCGGCCAGCCTGGGCAAGGACTCGTTGCACGCCGGCCTCATCGCCGGCATCGTGGGCCTGGGCCTGGTCGCCATCTACATGCTCCTGTACTACCGGGCCCTCGGCCTGGTCGTGTGGTTCGGCCTGGCCATCACCGGCGCCTACATGTACTCGATCATCACCTATCTGGGCCAGAACTACGGCCTGGCTCTGAGCCTGGCCGGGGCCACTGGCATCATCGTGTCCGTCGGCGTCACCGTCGACTCCTATGTGGTGTACTTCGAGCGATTGAAGGACGAGATCCGCTCGGGCAAGACCGTCCGCTCGTCCGTCGACAAGGGTTTCGCCCGGGCCTACCGCACGATCCTCGCGGCCGACGCCGCCTCGTTCATCGGCGCCATCGTCCTGTACCTGCTCTCGGTGGGCTCGGTGCGGGGCTTCGCCTTCTTCCTCGGCCTGTCGACCCTGCGCGACGTGTTCATCGCCTACTTCTACACGCGGCCCATGGTCGTGATGCTGGGTCGGAACCGCTTCTTCACCGAGGCCCGCTGGGTGGGCGTGGCCCGGGGCCTGTCCTCCGCCCCTGCCGCCGCGCCCGCGAAGGTGTCGGCGTGAGCATGAAAAAGACTGGCCCGGACGGCGCCAAGAAGGCGACCCTGCGCCACCGGCTCTATGCCGGCGAGACTTCTTACGACTTCGTGGGCCACAAGTGGTGGTGGTTCGCGTTCTCCGGCCTGATCATCCTGATCGGCCTGTTGGCCTTGCTCACCGAGGGCCTCAACTACGGCATCGACTTCAAGGGGGGCACCTCCTGGGAGGTCAAGGCTCCGGGCGTCTCGGTGGGCGCGGCCCGCAGCGCGGTGAGCCCGCTCGGGCTGGGCGACGCCAAGATCCAGATCGCCGGTGGTGACACCGTGCGAGTGGAGGCCAAGCACCAGACGCCCGAGAACCAGGTGAAGGTGGCCGAGAAGCTGGGCTCGCTGGCCAAGGTCGACGCCAGTCAGGTCAGCGTGAACGACGTCGGCCCCTCCTGGGGCAACGACGTCACCAAGAAGGCCCGTACTGCCCTGATCGTGTTCTTCGTGCTGATCACCATTTACATCGCGTTGCGGTTCGAGTGGAAGATGGCGGTGGCCGCCATGCTTGCCGTCGTCCACGACATCTTGGTCACCATCGGCATCTACGCCTTGTCGCGCTTCGAGGTCACGCCGGGAACGGTGGTGGCCTTCCTCACCATCCTCGGGTACTCGCTCTACGACACCGTCGTGGTGTTCGACAAGGTCCAGGAGAACACCAAATCCGTGTCGACATCGACACGCATGACCTACACCGACGTCGTCAACCTGTCCATGAACCAGGTCCTCATGCGCTCGATCAACACCTCGCTCGTGGCCATCATGCCCGTCGTGTCGGTGCTGTTCATCGGCGCAGGCCTGCTCGGCGCCATCGCCCTCAAGGACTTCGGGCTGGCCCTGCTCGTCGGCCTCATCAGTGGGGCCTACTCGTCGATCTTCGTGGCCTCGCCGATCCTGGCCATGCTCAAAGAACGCGAACCCCGGTACGCGATGATCCGCCAACGGGCGATGTCCAAGGGTGGCACCGGTGGATTGCTCACGCCGGCCGCAGCCGCCGCTCAGGCCGGAGCCAGGGGCGGGGGCGGGGCCAAGCCGGGTCGGGGGGGCAACGGCTCGGCCCCGGCTGCCGCCGCCGAGGACCAAGCCCTGGTGTCCGCCCCCAAGCGGGGCCAGGGGAGTCCCACCCGTACGGCCGCCCGTACCAAGACCGGCGCCGGCAACCGCCACGGCGCCCCCCGCCCGCGCAAGAAGGGCAAGAAGCGCTGAAGTCCGGCGCTCCGCATCCCCTGTCGCGGTTGTAGCCTGGTCGGGGATGGGAGACGCAGGTTCGCTGGCAGATCACATCCGAGCCGTTCCCGACTTTCCCCGGCCAGGCGTCGTGTTCCGCGACATCACCCCGCTGCTGGCGGAGCCCACGGTGTTCCGCGCCGTCGTCGACGCCCTCGTCGAACACGTGGGCGAGCGCCGGGTCGACAAGGTCGTGGCCATCGAGGCGAGGGGCTTCATCGTGGCCGCCCCGCTCGCCTACGCCCTCGGTTCCGGTTTCGTGCCGGTTCGCAAGGCGGGCAAGCTTCCGCGCCGGGTCGAGCGGGAGGAGTACTCGCTCGAGTACGGCCACGACTGCCTGGAGATCCACGCCGATGCCATCGCCCCCGGCGAGTCGGTCCTGATCGTCGACGACGTCCTGGCCACGGGCGGGACGGCGGCGGCCACCGTGGCCCTGGTGGAGAAGTTGGGTGCCTCCGTGGCCAGCCTGGTCTTCGTCATCGAGCTCGATGCCCTCGAGGGTCGTCTGCGTCTCGGCGGGCGCGACGCCCACTCCCTCCTCCACTACGCGTCATAGCTTCGAGGACGACGATCGTGCCAGCCGTCGACCGGGTCCTGCCGTGGCGGCGCAGTGGCGCGTCGGCCGTCACCGATGAGCTGGCCGAGGTGGTCCGGTCGTACCGCCAGCGCCACCCGCGGGCCTCGACGGCCCTGATCCGCCGGGCTTACGACGTGGCCGTCGTCGCTCACGACGGACAGATCCGGGTCTCCGGCGATCCCTACATCGTCCACCCGGTGGCCGTGGCCGCCATCCTGGCCGATCTCGGCCTCGACGACGCCACGCTGGCGGCGGCGCTTCTCCACGACGCCGTCGAGGACACCGCCGTCACCCTCGAACAGGTCGTGGCCGACTTCGGTCCCGAGGTGGCCACCATGGTCGACGGCATGACCAAGCTCGACCGGGTCCGCTTCGAGAACAAGGAGGCCCAACAGGCGGCGAGCATGCGCAAGATGCTCGTGGCCATGGCCAAGGACATCCGCGTCCTGCTGATCAAGCTGGCCGACCGCCTCCACAACATGCGCACCCTGGCTGCCCTCCCCCAGGAGAAGCAACAGCGCATTGCCCAGGAGACCCTCGACGTGTACGCCCCCCTGGCCCACCGCCTGGGTATATCGGGCGTCAAGTGGCAGCTCGAAGACCTGGCCTTCGCCACCCTCTACCCGAAGCGCTACGCCGAGATCGAACAGATGGTGTCGGCGCGGGCACCTGAGCGTGAGGCCTATCTGGCCAAGGTCGTCGACGTGGTCACCGTCCGGTTGGCCGAGCTGCGCATCGACGCCCGCGTCACCGGCAGGCCGAAGCACAGTTGGAGCATCTACGAGAAGATGGTCGTCAAGGGCCGGGAGTTCGACGAGATCTACGACCTCATGGGTATCCGGGTCGTCGTCGGCAGCGTGAAGGACTGTTACGCGGCACTGGGCACACTCCACGCCATCTGGAAGCCGGTGCAGGGCCGGTTCAAGGACTACATCGCCCAACCCAAGTTCAACCTCTACCAGTCACTGCACACCACCGTCGTCGACCTCGAGGGCAAATCGGTGGAGGTCCAGATCCGGACCAAGGAGATGCACCACCGGGCCGAGTACGGCATCGCCGCCCACTTCGTCTACAAGGAGGGCGGCCCTCAGGCCGACGTGCCCTGGCTGCGGCGCATCGTCGAGTGGCAGGAAGACACGCACGATCCCCAGGAGTTCATGGAGACCCTCAAGGTCGACCTCGATCAGGACGAGGTCTTCGTGTTCTCCCCCAAGGGCAAGGTCGTCACCCTCCCGGTGGGCGCGACCCCCATCGACTTCGCCTACAGCATCCACACCGAGGTCGGCCACCGCTGCATCGGGGCCAAGGTGAACTCCCGCCTGGTGCCGCTCGACTCCCCGCTCACGTCGGGCGATACCGTCGAGATCTTCACCTCCAAGGTCGAGGGGGCGGGCCCCTCGCGCGACTGGCTGAACGTGGCCGTCACCCCCCGGGCCCGCAACAAGATCCGCCAGTGGTTCAGCCGCTCCCGCCGCGACGAAGCCATCGCCAACGGCCACGACGAGCTGGTCAAGGCCATGCGCCGGGAGAGCCTTCCGGTGCAGAGGCTGGCCAACTCGCCGCTGCTGCTGGAGGTGGCCAAGGCGCTGCACTACGCCGACGTCGAGGCCCTCCACGTGGCCATCGGCGAGAACCACGTGTCGGCCCAGTCGGTGGCCCAGCGCGTGGCCAAGGAGCTTCGAGGCGGCGAGCACGAAGAGCAGCTTCCCTCCTCGATCGGCCGGCCCCTCCAGCCGAGCCGGCGCGACGGTCCGGGAATCCACGTCGAGGGTCTCGACGACATGCTCGTCCGGCTCAGTCGATGTTGTACGCCGGTGCCGGGCGACGCCATCGTCGGCTACGTGACCACCGGGCGAGGGGTGTCGGTGCACCGCGCCGACTGCTCCAACGCCGTCGCTCTCTCGACCACGATGGGGGAGCGGGCCATTGAGGTGGAGTGGGACCGGGAGCACACCGGGTCGTTCGTCGCCACCGTGGAGGTCGAGGCCCTCGACCGCTCCCGGCTCCTCCGCGACGTCACCACCGTGCTGGCCGACCATCACCTCAACATCGTCTCGTCGTTCACCCACACCGGCACCGACCGGGTGGCCCGCCTGCGCTTCGACTTCGAGCTCAGCGACCCCTCACACCTCGAGTCCCTCTTGGGCACGCTCAGGCGCATCGACTCGGTGTACGACGCCTACCGGGTGGTTCCCGGTCACAACAAGGTCGAGGCCGCCGACTCCGTATAGGGCTCTGACCAGCAAGAACACTGCGCTGACCCTTCGGAGGCCCCGATCGACCTGGCGGCGCACGTCACCATCGGCGAGGCCCGTGGCACGCCCATGGTCTCCGTAACGGACTCGGTTTACCATGGGAGAACGTGCAGACCAACGAAACCCTTCGTCCAACCGCCGCTCGCGACTTTGCGCTCCCTCGCCCCTGGCTGGTGACGGCCCTGCTTCTGGCCAGTCTGCTCCCGGTATGGGCCTTGCTGCGCGGCCTGTACCTGTCGCTGTACTTCGAACCTACGGGTACCGCTCTCTACGCCGCCCGAGTGGGACATCGCCTCACTGGGAAAGCCGCGGTGGCAACTCTGGCCTTGCTCGCGATTGCCATCGGCATACGATGGATCGCTCCGGTTCCCAGCTCCGCTCTGACCGCAGGTATCGCCGTGGCGATCACCACCGTGCTGGGTCTTGTGGGGCTGGCGTGGGTCGTCGCCGATCGTTCGATGCATCCGTTCGGGCCGGAGCGGCGGGCCTTGGCCGCGTTCAGTCCGCCGCCGGAGGCCGAGCACGACCGGGATGTGTCGACCGCCTCAGACCACCCCGAGGTCGCGCGGTTCTGGGACGCCCCTGGTCCCCTCTCCGGGATCTGTGCGTCGACCGTCACCCGCTTCGAGGCCTGGGCCGATCCAGCGACTGTCGTGAACTTGCTGCCGAAGGATCAGGGCTCTTGCTACTACCAGGCCCAGCGGGGCCAGCACGAGGTCAAGCTGATCGTCGTGGACCACCCAACTCCGCCGGGCACGGTGCTGCTGATGGTCAGCGCCCGCCTGGCGTGGTCGCAACCGGCCAGAATCTGAACGGCCAGTTGGACGATCCTTTGTTCCAACGTCGCCTCGACTCGATCCCTCGACGATGGAGGCCATCAACGCGCTGAAGCCCATGTACGACCAGGTCGCCCAGGAAAGGGACGTCGCCTCGTCCGCCTTGGCGGCGATCGACTATCGGGAGAACAACAACAGTCCGAACCATCAGCGCTGTCGGGCAAGCCCATCGGCTCCACGAATCCCGACAGCGGGGTGGTCACGACCTCCAAGCTCGATTCCGTCTAGCAAGCCGCAGACCACGTCACGGCCATCGTTCCTTGGCCTTCGGGCCGGGAGAAGGAGGGGACGAGCACGTGGGCGGCGGTGAGCACCCACCCCCTTCCTGAGGATGCGGCTCTTGTCGGTCTTTATGCGGTGAACGCGATAACTGCGGCCCCGTCGCTCCTGTCTAACCATCCCAAGATCCAGGTCGGCACAGCGCACAGGCCCAGCTAGACGACGCCTACCGGGTGGTTCCCGGTCACAACAAGGTCGAGGCGGCCGACGCCAACTGACGCCGAGTCGACAAGCCGACTCTCCTGGAGGCCCGAAGATCGGCAGTTAAAGGACTTTACTTTAAGTTTGATGATCTTTACACTTTCTCCTTAATGACTGCACCTTCCGGGCGGAACCCTTTTCGTCCTGGCGTGGGCACCCGACCGGCCTACCTGGCGGGGCGGGAAGCGCCGAGGAGGCGCTTCGCCTCTACCCTTCGTGCCGCTCCGGAGCAACCCGGAAACATGCGGCTGACCGGCCTGCGGGGTGTGGGTAAGACCGTGCTGCTCGGCGAATTCGCCAAGGTCGCTGAAAGCGAGGACTGGGCCACCGCCAATCTGGAGCTCAATCCCCGCCACAACACGGATGCCTCCATGGTGCAAGCGCTCGTATCTCTTACCGATAGGGTGCGCGCTGCCTTGTCCCGAGCAGAACGCCTGAAGGCGGCGGTCGGCCGGGTGGCGCGAGCGGCTGGGTCGCTCGGGGTCACGTACAACGACGTGAAGCTGTCGTTCGACCCAACGATGGCGGAAGACTCGGCAGATCTGGCCGAGAACCTGTACGACGCAGTCGACATCGCGGTGACCCAAGGCTATGCCGGCCTCGTGCTTCTGCTCGACGAGGCGCAGGTGATCCGAGATGAACGGGCCCGCTCAGGTGAGCATCCGCTGTCGCTCCTGATCTCTGCGGTGTCCGCACTCCAGCGGGAGGAAATCCCGCTGGGTCTCGTGGCCTGTGGCCTCCCGACTCTGACCGGCAACCTTCTTCACGCTCGCTCGTACACGGAGCGCATGTTCCGTGGCGAGGAGATCGGACGGTTGAAGTCGTCGGAGGCGGCGGCCGCCTTGACCGAGCCTCTCCGCGATACAGGAATGACAGCCGATCCTGCGTTGGTGCGCCGCGTTGTCGAGGAGGTCGAGGGCTATCCCTACTTCATCCAGCTCTGGGGGGCCGAGCTATGGGACGCCGCGGCAACGGCCGAGGTCGACCGGCTCGACCTCCGACTGTTGGAGGCGACAACTCCGGATATCTACCGACGGCTGGACATCGACTTCTATGAGCCCCGCGTCTCGACACTCACTCCGGCGGAGCAGGACGTCCTAGTAGCCAGCGCCCTGTGCCCGTACCCGCCACTGATGACCGTCGACATGAACTCCAACGTCGACAAGCGGCCAGGCAACATCAACGTGTTGCTCGGGCGCCTGGTCGAGGCGGGCGTGCTCTACCGCACCAGGAAGGGACAGTACGAGTACACGGCTCCGAAGTTTCGAGAGTATCTCACCCGCCGACTCGAGATCGCGTGAAGGCCGTGACCCACGATGCTGGTGGGCCCGCGCCTGTTCGCCCCACGCTCTGACGAAGTCCCACCAGAACCCGTAGATCAGCCATTTTGGTGTCCCCCAGCAACAGTGAGTATCAGGCCCGGTACTTCCCACCTTGTAACCTCGTGGGTAGCCCGAGCGTGAGCCCTCTTCGGCGGCTGCCGGCCTCAACCACGACCAGGAGGCAGAACCCTGGAATTCCAGCGCCACCTCGACGTCCTCCGACGGCGCAAGTGGTTCATCCTCGAGGCCGTCGTGGTGGTTGGGCTGTTGGCCGGCATTCTGTCCAGTCTGCGTCCGTCGATCTACCAGGGGACGGCCCGGGTGCTGCTGCGCCCCAACGACCCGGCCGAGCAACTGAACCCCAACAACCTGGTCCAGCCCTTCGCCGACCCGAACCGGTACGTGACCGCGCAGGAGAGCATCATCGAGAGCGAGGCCGTGGCCCAGCAAGCGGCCAAGAACCTCCCCACCGTGCCCCTGCGCGACCTCGAGACGAAGGTCACGGTGAGCCAGGGGGGCCAGAGCGACATCCTCGACATCTCCGCCACCGACCGTGACCCTGTCCGAGCCCGCGACATGGCCAACGCTGTGGCCAAGGGCTATATCGAGAACCGCCGGCTGAACGCAGTGGCAGGACTCCAGCGGGCGGCCGACGACATCACCGCCAAGCTCGGCCCCCTGCAGGACAGCATCAACCAGCTCGACGTCCAGATCGCCGCCCCCCCACCGGCCAAATCCGATGCCCCGACTACTCCGACGGATGCTCTCAGGGGGACCCGGGATGCCGCAGCCGAACAGTACAAAACGCTCTACGCTCGCCAGCAGGAGCTGCTGGTCAACATCGCCCTCAAGCGCGGTGAGGCGGAACTGGTCTCGGAGGCGAAGACCCCGACCACGCCGATCAGCCCGAAGCCCCTCCGTGACGGGGCAATCGGGGTGTTGGTCGGGCTCCTTCTCGGAATCGGCATATCCCTTCTTCGCGAGCAGATGTCCGGCCGTTTGCGCTCACCCGAAGAGGTCGAGCAGGTCACGCACCTTCCCCTGCTGGCGGTGTTGCCCTACGACGACCGATCAGCCCGGGGCAACGACCTAGCAACCGTCGATCAGCCGCTCGGGCCGCTCAGCGAGGCCATTCGTTCCCTTCGGACGAGCATCCAGTTCCTGGGGGCGGAACGGCCGGTCCGGGTCATTGTCATCACCAGCTCGGTCCCCGGCGAGGGCAAGTCCCTGGTCGCCGCCAATCTGGCTGTCGTCTGCGCCGAGGCCGGGTACTCGACTCACCTCGTCTCCGGCGATCTTCGTCGTTCCTCGCTGTCGCCCTGGTTCGGTGTACCGGAGAACGCGCCGGGACTGTCCGACCTGGTGGCCAGATTGACCCCACCTGCAGGAGCGTCCGGCCCTAACGGTGCCAGTGCCGACCCGGCCGTCCCGCTCAGCCGACACCACACTGAGGGCGGCCCATCGCTCATCGACGTTCTGGTCAGGTCGCCGATCTCGAACCTCGACGTTCTGCCATCCGGCCGGGTCCCTCCCAATCCCACCGAACTGCTGGGCTCCCGCCGGATGGCCAAGTTGCTGGGGGAGCTGGCCAGCTCGGCCGACATCATCATCATCGACACACCACCGCTCCTGCCTGTCACCGACGCCGCCATTCTGGCGGCCGCAGCCGACGGCGTCGTCTTCGTGACCGCCCTGGGTGACACCCACCGGGCGGCGGTCGCCCGTTCGAAGACCATCCTCGAGGCCTCCGGCGTCAGGATTCTCGGAGTCGTGGTCAACAAGGCCCCGAGGTCCGGTGGGGGCTATTACAACGCCTATTCCGGCTACTACGGCCCCACCACGAACGGCGAGCGAGAGAAGCGCTCCCGCCGGGCCAGGGACCGATCGCGTTCGCGTCCGATGGGCGACGAGCAGCTCCCGACCGCTCCGCTCGGGTCCGAGCCTGCTCCTCCGTCTTCACGGTTGACAGGCGGGCCCCCGATCGCTCCCAAGCCTCGGTGAGGGTGCGAGGTACCTTGCCCAGAACTTCATGAAGGCGGTTCTCTTCCAACCGCGTCGCGGCGGGATCACGGTCGAAGACGTTCCTGCTCCCCAGTTGGAGTCTGGTCGGGTCCTGATCCGCAACGAGTTCTCGCTGATCAGCGCGGGCACAGAGCGGTCGGCCGTGGAGGTCGGCCACCAGAACCTCATCGGTAAGGCGCGGCAGCGCCCGGACCAGGCCCGCCAGGTCGTCGACAACGTGCGCAAGGTCGGGTTGTCCGAGACGTTCCACATGGTCAACGACCGCCTCGATACACCGTCGATCCTCGGGTACAGCTGTGCGGGAACGGCCCTGCGGGTTGCCGAGGGCGTCTACGACATCCCTGCCGGTTCGAGAGTGGCGGCAGCCGGAGCCGGGTACGCAAGCCATGCCGAGGTGGTGGCCGTCCCTCGGAACCTCTGCTGCCCGGTGCCCGACGACGTGCCTTCCCGCTTCGCGGCCTTCTCCACCGTTGCCGCCATCGCCCTGCAGGGCATCCACCAGGCCGACACCCAACCCGGTTCCAGGGTGGCGGTCGTCGGCCTGGGGCTGGTGGGCCAGCTGACCGTACGCCTGTTGACGGCGTATGGCTACGACGTCGTGGGCATCGACCGTGACGAGTCGATGCTGGCCCTGGCCGGTGCGGTGGGGGTGACGGCGCTGGCGCGTGACACCGACGACCTCGAGCACACGGTGCGCCGGCGATGGCGGGACACGGGTGCCGATGCCGTCTTGGTCACCGCGGCCACCAAGAGCGCCGACCCGATTGACCTGGCCGGCCGCCTGGCCCGTGACCGGGCCACCGTCGTGGTGGTGGGCGACGTCCTGGTGGCCCCGCCCCGGTCGAGCTACTACGGCAAGGAGCTGACGGTCCGCTACTCGCGTTCGTACGGGCCCGGCCGCTACGACCCCGTCTACGAGGAACGGGGGATCGAGTACCCGGAGGGGTTCGTCGCCTGGCCGTTGCGACGCAACATGGAGGAGTTCCTGCGCCTGGCCGCTCGGGGACTCGACCTCGAGAGCCTGGCCCCGGTGGTCTTCCCGGCCGACGAGGCTCCTGCCGCTTACGCCCTTCTCGACGCCACCGGGCCGGATCGGCGGGTTGCCATCCTGCTCTCCTACCGTGGGGAGCCGGCGTCGGAGCCCGACCTCGAATCTGTGGTCCCCGCCCCGGCGGCGTCCCCTCGTCCGGGTGGTCCGGGGGCACGCGTCCGCATCGCCGCCGTCGGCGCCGGGTCCTTCCCCACCAGGATGCTGTTTCCCCACCTAAAGCGCCTCGCCCAGGTGGACTTCGCCTGGCTCATCACCGGTCGGGGTATCACCGCCCCCTATCAGTGCCGGCGGTGGGGCTTCGACCGGGCCGTCGCCGGGCTCGACGAAGGCCTCGGAGCAGGTGGTGCCGACGCGGTCATGGTGCTCGGCCCCCACGCGACCCACGCGTCCCAGGCCGTACGCGTGCTGGATGCGGGGTTGGGGTTGTTCTGCGAGAAGCCGCTGGCCGTGAACGAGGACGAGCTCGATGCGGTGGCCACGGCCTGGCTCGCCGGGGGTGGTCCGGCGATGGCCGGGTTCAACCGGCGCTACGCCCCTTCGGTCCAACGCCTGGTCGAGGTGAGGCGACGCCGCCCGGGGCCCGTCCAGGTGGTCTATCGGATCTTCGCCGGAACCCTCCGCGACGACCACTGGCTCATGGACCCGGCCCAGGGCGGTCGTGTCCTCGGCGAGGTCTGCCACTTCGTCGACCTGGCCGGATTCCTCGCCGGGTCACCGCCGGTTTCGGTGTTGGCCACCAGTGGCGACGGAACCGCAGATCCGGTTCGGGCCCAGTCGGCGTCCGTCCACCTGATCTACCGCGATGGTTCGACGGCATCGATCGTCTACGGCGGCCTCACCCCACCGGGCGCGCCCAAGGAGCTGATCGAGGTGGCCGGAGACGGCCTGGCCGCCCGAATTGACGATTTCAAGAGCCTCCGGGTCTGGTCGCGCCGCAGCGAGACGTCGCGCTACCGGGGAGGTCCCAAGGGTCACGCCGAGGAAATGAACGGTTTCGTCGCTCTCCTCGAGGGCCGACCGGCGCCCGAGTCCGACTTCGTGGCTTCCCTCTGGAGCACGCTGGCTACGTGCCGGGTGGCCAACTCGATCCTCTCCGGTCAGGTCGAGCCGGTCCGGCCCACGACGGCGGGGCTGGCCCGCGCACTGGGAGTCGAAGCGGCCTCGGGAGCGGGGGAGGAGGCCGGCGACACCGTAGGGAAACGATGAGGGCGCTCCTGGTCTTCGGGGCCCGCCCGAATTTCATGAAGGTCGCCCCGCTGTACCGGGCCATGACGGCGAGCGACGAGTTCGAGGCCGTGCTCGTCCACACCGGCCAGCATTTCGACCGGGCCATGTCCGAGGAGTTCTTCGAGGTGCTGGAGCTCCCGACGCCCGACGTGCACCTCGGCGTCGGCCCGGGCACGCAAGCTGTCCAGATCGCCGAGGTCATGCGGCGCCTGGAAGGGGTCATGGCCGACGTGCGTCCCGACATCACCGTGGTGGTGGGTGACGTCACCTCCACCCTGGCCGCAGCCCTCACGTCGGCCACCCTCGACATCCCGGTCGCCCACGTCGAGGCCGGCTTGCGCAGCCGGGACTGGGGGATGCCCGAGGAGCGGAACCGGGTGCTCACCGACCGCCTGTCGAGGTTCCTGTTCACTCCGTCGGCCGATGCCGACCGGAACCTCCTCGCCGAGGGCATCGACCCTGAGCGCATCTTCTGCGTCGGCAACGTGATGATGGACTCACTCGACTGGGTCCTGCCCCGGATGTCGGTGGCTGCTGCGCAGCAAACCTACGGTGTGGCGGGTCGTCGGTACGGGCTCGTCACCTTGCACCGGCCGAGCAACGTCGACAGCGCCGCCGTCCTCGGCGGGATCCTCTCCGCCCTGGAGGACGTGGCTGCCGACGTGCCCCTCCTCTTCCCGGTGCATCCCCGCACCCGCCAGCGCCTGGACACCTTCGGTCTGGCCATCGACGGCTCTGCGCTCGAGGCTCTCCCGCCCATGCGCTACGACCTGTTCACCGCGTTGTTGTCCGGCGCGTCTATCGTGCTCACCGACTCGGGCGGCATACAGGAAGAGGCCACGGCGCTGGGGGTACCGTGCCTCACGCTGCGCGACAACACGGAGCGTCCGATCACGTTGGCATCCGGAGGGAACGAGCTCGTCGGCGCCGACCCCGAGCGGATCCTGGCCGCGGCCCGGCGCCGACTGGCGGCGCCTCCGGGCGCCGTCGACCGGCCTCCCTTGTGGGACGGCGCGACCGCCGGTCGCATCCTCGATGTCCTGGGCCGCTGAGCGGCCATGTGCGGCATTGCCGGCCTGACCGGTCGTCGCGATCAGGAAGCCCTCCAGTCCATGCTCGATGCCATTGCCCACCGAGGCCCCGACGATCAGGGCCAACATTGGGTCGACACCGGTGGTCGCGGATGGGTGGGTCTGGGGAACCGCCGTCTGGCCATCCTTGACCTGTCGTCGGCAGGCCACCAGCCCATGGCGGTCGGCGGCGACATCTTGGCCTACAACGGCGAGGTCTACAACTTTCAGACGCTGCGGCGCGAGCTCGTCGGGTCGGGCGTCCGTTTCGAGTCCGGTTCCGACACCGAGGTGGTCCTGCAGAGCCTGCGCCGGGACGGCGCCGGCGCCCTCGCTCGACTGAACGGCATGTTCGCCCTGGCCTTCTGGGACGCCGATCGCCACGAGCTGCTCCTGGCCCGTGACCGGTTCGGGATGAAACCGCTGTACTACCGGTGGACCGGAGACCAGTTGCTGTTTGCGTCGGAGGCCAAGTGCCTGTTCGCCGCCGGTGCCCCCGCCGAACTGGAGATGGCCGCGCTCGGTGCCTATCTGTCTTTCGGTTGGGTGCCCGGGTCGACCACGCTGTACCGCGATGTGATGGAGCTCCCGCCCGGCCACCTGCTGCGGTGGCAACCGGGCATCATCGACATCGAGTGCTTTCGCGACACGATCCCCGCGCCTGAGCCCGCCATGCCATCGGAGGTGGCCGCTCAGGAGTTGCAGGACAACCTTCGCGGTGCTGTCCGTCGCCAGATGGTCGCCGATGTGCCCGTCGGTGTGCTCCTGTCCGGAGGCCTCGACTCCTCCGCCATCGCCGCGCTGGCCGCGGCTGAGGCCGACACCCCCGTGCGGGCGTACACGATCGCCTTCCGCCCCGAGGATGCCAAGCTCGAGCAGAGCTCCGACGATGCCCGTTGCGCCCGGCTGGTGGCCGACCGCTTCGGGCTCGAGCTCGAGGAGTTCGTCGTTTCGCCGAACGTGGCCGACCTGCTCACCGACGTCGCCTGGCACCTCGACGAGCCGGTCGCCGACCCCGCGGCGATCCTCACCCTGATCATCTCCCGGGCGGCGGCCGATCGGGTGAAGGTGTTGCTGTCGGGGCAGGGCAGCGACGAATTGTTCGGCGGGTATCGGGTCCACATGTACGACCGTTTGGCGAAGATGGTGGCCCGACAACCGGGCTGGTTACGCCGAGCCACGACTGCGGGTGTCGATGCCCTTCCGGGGGTCGCGAACCGCATGCCGCCTATGGGTCGTCCCGGCCTGTTGCTGGCGGCCCACCGGGCCAGTCGCAACATTCTCGACAACGTCGACTCGCCTCCCGAAGAACGCTATGTCGGGTACCGGTCGGCGTACTACTTCGACACCGGAGCCATGACCGACCTGCTCACCCCGCCGGCGCGGGCCGAGGCGCTGGCCGACCAGCCGTGGGCAACTCACCTGGGCGCCTTCGACCAGGTTCGTGACCTGCCGTTCTTCGACCGGATGCTCTACGTCGACTTCAAGACCTTCCTGGCCAACCAGAACCTCACCTACAGCGACCGTCTGAGCATGGCCGCATCGGTGGAGATGCGGATCCCGTTCCTCGACGACGAGGTGGCCGACCTGGCTCTGCGGATCCCCGAGAGCCTGAAGATGCGCCGCCTCAAGGGCAAGGACGTCCTGCGCCGTTCCATGGAGGGGATCCTCCCCCGGGAGATCATCTGGCGTCGGAAAGCCGCGTTTGCCGCGCCCATCCGCGCCTGGTTGCGATCCGAGCTGGCGCCGCTCGTCGGCGACGTGCTGTCCGACCGTTGGCTCACCGACACCGGCCTGTTCGAACCCGCCGCCGTGCGTCGTCTCATCGACGATCACCAGTCGGGCCGCGCCGACCACACCTACCGGATCTGGACGCTGCTCACCTTCGCCATGTGGCATCGGGCCCACATCGCCCGGCGCTGAGGCGGCAGCGCCCGCGCCGCCCGGCGCAAAACAACCCATCGCCCCGTGTAGCATGATTCGTGCTACAGTTGCCCGGCATGGCGCGATCACTACACGTTCGCCTCGACGACGCCTCAGTGGCCGCCCTCGATGTGGTTCGCGCCGCCGGCATGACCGACTCGGAGGCCGTACGCACCGCGCTGCGCGAGGCCGCGGCGCGCCGGCGTGTCCGCTCTGCGCTTCGCGATGAGGTGCGGGCCGTTGCAGCCGACGAGGGCGATCGCGAGGAGATGCGATTGATCCGAGAGCAGATGGCCGAGCTCGCTCCAGCAGTGCCGGACTGAGATGGTCCGTGGTGAGGTGTTCCATCTGAGCGCCCCTCGAGGTGCCCGTGGGCATGAGCAGCGCGGCGCTCGCTACGCAGTGATCGTCCAAGCCGACGAGTTCCTCGGCCTGTCGACGACACTCGTTGCGCCCACCTCGACGGGTGCCCGCCCGACGAGCTTCCGACCCACGATCACGCTTGGCGGACGTGAGACAAGGATCATCGTCGAACAGACCACGGTCGTGGACCCGCAACGACTTGGGCTATCCGCCGGGCGACTCGAGGCCAGCGAACTACGCGCCGTCGATGACGCCCTCGCGCTCATCCTGGGGCTCTGACGGAGAGCCTCTCCCGCCAGAGGGACAGTCAGCAACGCCAGCGCGCCGTACTGATGAGAACTACTTCACTGCCTCGACGTAGAGGTGCCATCCGAACCGGCGTTCGGCGCGCCGGGCCAGCGCCGTGCGCGCCATGGCGTCACCGCCGGGGTAGATCCTCAGGTTGAGGTTGCGAATCGCCGTGTCCACGCGCCCGAAGCGGCCGAACATCTCCTCGACGCCGTGGCGGGAGTACACCTTCGACAGCGGGTTCCCCGGACCGTCGGTGTTGTTGGAAAGAAACAGGGACGCGTCGGTCAGGTACCGCGCTCGGTAGCGTCGGAGCAGTCGTCGATGACCTTCGAGCACGACCTCGGTCTCACCGGTGACCCGGCCCACCACGGGAACTGCTCCGGGGACCATGAGCACGGCGGCGAGAAGGCGCCGCAGCGCCATGATGTTCACGTAATAGTTGAGCGACCGGCGATGGTAGACCATCACGATCGCCGTGCCCCCGGGCCGGAGGACGCGGTGGAGCTCGTCGATGGCGGCCTGGGTGTGGACGACATGGTGGATGACGCCGTGGGACAGCACCATGTCGAACGACTCGTCGGCGAACGGGAGATGGGTGACCGACGCGTGGGCGAAACGGCCCTGCCTGCCGTCGAGTCGGAACCGTTTCGGCGCCAGGTCGAGGGCGGCACGGCTGAAATCGACGGCGGTGTAGTTGGCACCGGCGCGCGCAAGCTGGATCCCGTCGGTGGCGATTCCGCACCCGGCTTCGAGCACGTCGGCCCCCGACCAGCGGGCGGGACGGACGATGTCGAGAATGTGGCTCTCCAGGGCATAGCGGTGGGCTTCCACCTCCTGGAAGAACCGTTCCGACCCGAGAGGTGCCCGGCTGAACCGCGTACCGGGCTGGTTGTCCGACCAGAAGGTCTCGCCGACCGAGGACGGGGTGTCCGTGCTCATAGGGCTTCCGCCACCCGCTCGAAGTAGCAGTCCCGGGAGAAGCGCTCGCGCCAACGGATGGTGGCGGCCTCGCTGTGCTTTTCCAGGAGCTCCCGGTCGTCGTACAGGCGCTCGAGCACGCCGGCGTACTCCTCGGGCTGGTCGCAACAGAACCCGGCCGCGTCCACCAACGACGGCAGGGCACCGCGCCTGCTCACCACCGGGACCACGCCGTGTTCCATGGCCTCGCACACCACGAGCGAGAACGCCTCGTCGTAGCGACTGGGGAACACCAACACGTCGGCCGAGCGCAGCAACGCACAGCGCGTCCGGCCGTCGAAACGCCGGATTCGCCTGACACCGTCGGGGTGCCGGGCGAGAAGGGGTTCGATGAGCTTCTCGGTCTCCGACTCGAAGGCCGCCCCGGCTACCGTCACGGTGGCGTGGTCGGCGTCGAGCATTCCCGTGACCGCGTCGACGAAGAGGTCGATGCCCTTTTCGTAGGCGAGATTGCCGATGTAGACGAGATGAAGGGGCCCGTTCGGGGGGACCTGCCGTGTCCAGAGGGCGTGGTCGTTGCCGCACGACACGCCGTTGGGGACCACCTTGACCTGGCGGGCGCCGAGGTCGGTGACCTCGGCCGCCCAGGCCGGGGTCTGGGCCCAGACCTCCGACGAGCGGAGCAGCCGGCGCTGGACCCGGCCGAGCCAACCGGGGGAACGCAGGAACCCGAGCTCGCCCGTGTGCAGATGCACGACCACCCGCCCGCAGGCCCGCGCCGCAATCGCCCACACGAGTGTGTCGCGGATCAGGGGAGCGCCGCTGCGGGCAGGGCTGACATAGGCGAGGTCGATGCGCGAAGTGGGCACCATGGCCCGGACGAACTTGGCCATGGCGACCAGGCCGACGAGAACCTTGCGGACCGACACCCGTTCCAACTCCTCGATGCGACTGCTGGCGCTGGGGTTGAACCAGGTGACGTGGTGGTCGCGCTCCATCATCGCCCGGGTGGTCTCGTTCATGACCGACTGCCCGTGGATAGGTGGTGGCAGGACGCCCCACGCCACGATCCGCAGGGGATGATCAGACATGTCGGGCGGCGTGGCGGATTTCGGTCGGCTCGGGGGCCTCGGTCGGGGGAGCAAGGACGCACCAGGCGATCAGTATCCAGATCGGCCCACCGATGTAGGGAGCTTCGAGGGCGACATTGGTGAACATGGTGACCACGCCGGCTGCCAGCAGGGCGAGCTGTACGGGCGCGACCTGTGGCGACCCCCCCCTTCGTCCCGCGGATCGGAAGGCGGCCACGATCAAGGCGATGAACGCCAGGCCCGCGGGTATCCCCATGTAATAGAAGACGCCCACGAAGGAGTTGTGTGGGCCACCCGTGTCGACGGTCCGGTAGTCGACAGCGCGAAAGCGGAAGTCGAAGGGGCGGCCGAAACCGGTCCCGAGCCAGAAGCCGTCGTGCACTGCCGTCTCCATCGAGTACTGCCACAGATCGAACCGGAAGGCGACGTTCGCTTCCGATTCGCCGGTCGGGCTGCCGACGGAGGCACTGGTGCGCCGCACGGCGTCGCCGACCACGGGCAGCCGGCTGGGAGCGACGCCGCCGACGCCGATGGCGACCATGAGCATCGCCGCCCCCAGGATGCATGCGATCACGACCGGGCGGACCGTCCGCGCCGCCATCCGCCGTGAGGCCATCAGTGCCACCACGAAGGCGACGATGAGGGCCAGGGCCGGCCCTCGTCGACCTGTTCCCAGGAGCAGCACTGGTCCGAGGCATGCCAATGTGACAAGTATCCATCGGCCGTTGCCGGGCCGGGCGGTGACGGCCAACCCCACGAGACCGGCGAGGTAGAACCCGTAGGCCGCCGGGATCACCGTGGAGCTGTCGGTGAGGGTGAGAACGAGTAGACCGATCGGGGCGGCCACGGCAGCGGCGAGAGCTATGGCTCGCCAGGGAGCACCGTTCACGCGGATCCAGGCCGCGCAGGGGCCGCTGACCAGTGGATAGACGACAAACACGAGTCCCTTCAAAGCGCCCGGATAGCCGTGCGCCAGTCCGTTCCAGGTCGCGAGCAGGCCGACGGCGGCGAAGCCGGCGCTAGCCCAGCGATACCACCTGGGTACGGCGCGCAAATAGGCCTCCCACCAGAGAGGAACGCTGAGGACGAGGGCTGCGAGCAGCAGGACCTCGGGGAGGTAGACGGGGTCGACGCCGGCGTAGGCATAGACCCGCCCGAAGGCGAAGAGGGGGACGAGGTAGGCGCCGAGGAGCAGGGCCGAGGCGGCCGTCAGCCGATAGGCAGCGGAGCCGACCACCACGAGTGCTGCGGCCCCCGCCACGGCCAGAAGGGGCCGGGCCGACGCCAGCCAGGCGAAGCCTGCCATGGCGCAGAGGAGGCACGCTTGAGCGCCGAGGGATCGACCGGCCTTCGGGACCGACCTGAGAGGGCGTACCCTGGGGGGGCCGGCATCGGCCAGCACGAGCCTCGTTTCCCGCAGGAACAGTGCGCAGGCAATCGTCTCGATCACCAGCGAGGCCGCGGCCGCGCCACTGACGCCGTAGTTGACGATGGCCAGGGGATAGGCGCAGGCGGCAACTGTTCCGACGACCAGCGAAACGACGGTCAGGCGACGCTGGCGGCCACGGATGACCAGGAAGAAGACGAGGGCGTTGATCAGCATCGCCGGCAGGGGCAGGAGGGCAAGCGCCAGGCGGGCTGTCACGGGAAGCTCGGCCTGATAGCCGAGCAGGCCGGACACCAGCGTTGGGAGGGCGGCGAAGAGCACGCCTGCCACAGGAACACTCACCAGGGCGAGCCCCCACAACAATCGGCGGAGATGGGCCCTTCCGGTGGCCTCGTCACCCAGGCGCTTGGCCACGACCGCCGCCGACCATGATGCGAGGGACAGCACGGCCAGAACGACCCGGTAGTAGGTGCCGTACACCCCGGCCGTGGCCGGGCTCACGATGACGGCCACCAGCACGGCATCGACCCGCCCGTAGCTCAACACGACGCCGTTGAAGATGCCGATCGGCAGGCTCTCGCGATAGGCCTGCCACAGGGGCAACGGGACCGACCATGCGGGGCGCAACCACCGGACGCCGCGCCACAGCCAGACCAGGGTGAACAGGTTGCTGGCGGCCCACATCCAGAGCACCTGGACCGGCCCACTCGGACCGACGATGAGGAGGGCCAGGAGAAAGACGAGGTTCGGCATGGCGAGGGCGAAGGCCGCCCAACCTGTCTTGCCAGCCGCCAGGATGGCTCCCACGGGTAGCGCAGCCATGAACACGGCGGCCACGACCGATGCAGAGACCAGCCTCGTCGACGACACCCCACAACCGATGGCGCCAAGGACGGCCACCACCGCGAAGGCGTGGTACCGGCGTGCGACCGTCTGTCTTGCGTGCTCGAGGTCGCTGACGACGAGGCCCACCAGGCGGGTGTTCACTCCGAGGTCGAGCACGGCGGCGATGATGCTGGCCAGTGCCAGGCTGGCCACCACCTCGCCGAAGCCGGTTTCGGAAAGTGCCCGTCCCACCACGACGACCACGGCCAGGGCCAGCAACTTGCTCACGACGTCGACCATCGCGAAGGCAATGGAAGGCCGCAGGGCCGAGCCGGCCGGCGGAGCCTGTTGGTTCACGGGGCGGCAACGTCGAGGTCTGCCAACCGCCAGAGCCCGAGACTCTTGTCGGCATAGGCGCCCCCCGCCACTCGGCAGCGTTCGTTTAGCAGGCGAAGCGGCGGGGGCAGGTTGAACGGAGACAGGCAGAGGTTGAGCGGGCGCCACCCTCCGGTGTGCTTGTCGTAGTTGGCCTTCCGGTCGGGGAAGGTGGTGGCCAGCAGGTAGGTCGCTCCGCCGGCGCGAATGCTCGTGAGGGCGGAGACGGCGTCCTGGAACGAAAGATGCACGAGGCAGTCACGGCACATGACGACATCGGCCGCCGGCAACGGGCCCTTCACGACATCGCGTACCTCGAAGGACCGCGTCGGGCCGGCGAAACGGTCTCGGTTCCTTTCGATCAGCTCGGGGACGATGTCGACTCCGACATAGATGACTCCGTCGATGTCGACCTGGCTCATCCAGTGAAAGTCGCCACAAGGAGCGTCGAGGAGGGTCACCGCACCGAGGGAGGCCAGCAACGCAGGAAGCTCGTTGCGCAGAACTCTAGTTTCGGACAGGTTGGAGCCGCTACCCGATCGCGACTCCTCGTCGCGCCAACGGTTGCCGCGGTAGATGTCGGAGAAGACCTCATCGCGCCGGCGCGGGCGCAAGGAGATGACGAACGATCGGCACCGGCGGTAGGCGGAAGGGAGAACCGGGACGGACAGGGCGCGGTTCTTCAATCGATGACAAAGTGCTGTCATCTCACCCCGGAAGCTACGCATAAGCGACAAGGGAGACTTCCGAGAACATCGCCGGCCATGCACGAGCCAGGCCGGTTTCGACGGGACGATACATGAGGGGGCTCTCCGTGTAGGGCGCGTTCACGATTCGGCTGAAGCCGCACCTTTCCAACAACATGCGGCGTAATGATCGGAAGGTGAAGTAGTGGAGATGGCCCTCGTCGTAAAGCTCGGCCGGAGCGCCGCTGTAGGCGACCAGCCCTTCTTCTCGGGATGCGGTGGACGGGAATTGGCCGATCAGTAGCCTCACCCGCCGTGTCCACTTGGCGATGTTGGGGGTGTCGATCCAGACGAAACCACCGGGCCGTAGATGCTCCCGGACCTCAGCCATAGCCGCCATGGGGTCGAGCAGGTGTTCGATCACGGCGATCATCACGATTGCATCGTATTGGGGCAGGTTGGCGGGAAGATTCTCGGCGTCGAGCTTCATGACTGAGATTCGGCTGTCGTCGACAGTCGACTCGATGTGGTGGCGCCGCTCGTCGGAGAATTCGCCCAGCGTGATCGAGGCAGGCTGGAGGCCTGCGGCGAGCAGGCTCTTGGCCATGAGGGCCGACCCCGCGCCTATTTCCAGTAGATCCCCGCCGCCGAACAACGACGGAAGCATGCTGACACACGCCTCAAATCGGTTCTCGGGCCGGCTGACGACAGGCACGATCTCGACGTCGGGTTGCGGCTCCAGCTGGCGATCGTAAAAGGCTTGCAGCCGGTCGTGCCGCATTGACGCCAACGTAGCCGACATGGCCTCGTCCCCGGACGGAGACATCAGGCGTGCCGTACGGCGATCAGCGACTTGGTGAACCCGAGAAACCGCTCGTCCACGATCTTCGATGTCGGGAAGTAGTGCCGCATCTCCGTCCTGCTCAAGAACTCCGTGTTCAGCACGTCGCCGACGGCGTCGGCGGGTGTCGATCGCCTGGTACTGACCGGCCATCGCTGAGCCAGCTCGGCGCGGGCACGGACAGGGAGAAATTGAAACCCCGGGAACAGGTAGTGCGCTTCGACGGGGAAATAGCGGTACGGAACCTGGACCCAGTGGGCGGGTGCGAGGGCGCGGACGACATCGCCGAGCTGCTGACGTCGAGCGTGCCCACCGACGTGTTCGATCAGCGAGTTCGAATAGACGAGATCGAAGCTCTCGCCCATCAGCCAGGCCGGAGGGGAGCAGGCATCACCGTGCACGACCTCGATGCCTGGGCCGGGGTCGGTGTCGTCGTCATCGCGGTCGAGGTTCAGCGTGACCACCTCATGGGGCCGGGGGGTGACGTTGGCCCACCCGCGGGCGTATCCACCCAGATCGAGGACGCGAAGGTCGCCGAGGTCGGGGAAGTGGTGGAGGAAGAGGTCCCACCGCCGTTGACGGGCCTTGGCGGCGAGCGAACCCGAACTGCAGGAATCACCGATGTGTGCCGTGACCCATCTCGAGATCGACATCGTGCCGGTCTAACCGGGTTCGGACGATCGGGGGGGCAGCGCCGGGCGCAACCGGGTGGCCAGAAGCTCTGACAGCACCATCAGGATGAACTTGACGTTGCCGACGAGGTACCGCTTCCACATCCGCCTCGGCTCCTGAATGAATCGGAACAGCCACTCGAGACCGTTGCGTTGCATCCAGCCCGGAGCACGGGGCACCTTCCCGGCAATGACGTCGAAGCTCCCCCCGACGCCCATGCAGAACGGAACGTTTAGCTCGGAAAGGTATCGGTGCAGCCAGAGCTCCTTCTTCGGGGTGGGGAAGCCGAGGAACAGGATTGACGCGCCGGACGCGGCGATCTCGGCAACGATCTTCTCGTCGTCCGACTCGGCGAAATACCCGTCGCATACGCCGGCGACGCGCAGGCCCGGGTGAGTGTTCTCAGCCCATGCTGCTACTCCGTCGACAACGTCGCGACGGGCGCCGAAGAAGAAGACCGACCATTGGCGCTGACCGGCAAGGTCGCACAATGCCTCCATGAGGTCGGTGCCGTTCACCCGACCCGGCAACGGATGGCCGAGTAACCGGGAGGCCCAGACGAGCGGTACCCCGTCGGCGCTGATGATGGCGCACTCCGAGGCGATGGCCCGCAGGACCGGGTCGGAACGCAACAGGACGACCTTCGCCGCGTTCATGGCCAGGTGTTGGGTGGGGATCTCCTGCTCGATGATCCCCACGACCGCGGCCAGCGTTTCCGAGAAGGACAGGGCGTCGACCTCGGTGCCCAGGAGGGACACGCGGGCCGAGGTCACGAGCTCGACTGTTCTTCGAGCTCGGCGGCTGATGTCGCCAACCCGACGAGCATGTGGGCGCCGACCCAGCGGGGATAGGCGGGGCCATGGCTGTTGCCGTCGGTGGCATGGGCGGCGAACGACCCGTCGGGCAACGCGAGGACGTCGGCCGCGGCGAGCAGCGTCCGGAGCACGCTGTGGTCGGTGGTCCGGCGGGCGAAGAAGGAGAGCGCGGTTCCGACGGTGTGGCCCTCGAGTGGCCTGTCGTCGCGATCGGGTAGTTCGAGGGGACCGTGGTCGCTCAGGCAGTGGCCGTACACGTAGGCGAGCCCCCGGTCGAACGACTGCTTCCAGGGCCCGTCGGGGTCGGCGTGGGCGAGCTCGTGGAGCCCATCAAGGATGTAGAGCGTGTGGAAGGTGTCGACCCATCCGCAGCGGGGGTGGTCGGCGTAGGGCCAGGCGCCGTCGGGGCGCTGGGCCGCCAGGGACAGTCGCGCGGCGGTGAAGACCTGGTCGGGGGGTTCCGAACCCGCAGCCCGAAAGGACCGGGCGATCTGCCCGCAGGCGAGGACGTTGGCGTTGTGGACGAGGATGGACGAATTGGCGTGGTAGGCGAGGAACGTGGTTGTGGCACCGAAGTACTCCAGAGCGAACCGGGCAATTTCGAGCCCGGCCGCCGGTGCATCACCGTCCCGGGCGACCTCGGCGGCATCGGCCAGACCCTGCAGGGCGAAGGTGGTGGCCACGAGGTTGGGCTTGTTTTGTCCGTAGCTCCCCCAACGGGTGACGACGGGGAACTCGTAGCCGAAGCCACCCGACGGTGTGCGGCGCGCCAGCAAGTCGGTACGCAGGCGCCTCACTCGAGCCGAGGGGTGCTCGTCGAGGATGGCGTAGGCCGACAGGGCCAGCGCCATGGTCTTGGCCATGGCGACATGGGAGTGCCCGAACACCGCTGAAGCCACCCTCGGGAACCGCTTCGTCACCTGGATCGCGCCCTGGGCGGTGACGGCGGAGGCGCCGAGAATCCGTGCCCGTGGCGCGGCCAGGCCCGAGTAGGGATCCGGACCGGCGAAGCGGCGGGCCTCGAGCCACCGGCCGAGGTGCTCCGCCGCCTGCCGGGGCGACGCCTGGATGCCTAGTGCGGTGGCATCGTATTCATGCCCGACTCCGCTGCCGCCGTCCTCCGGCGAAGCCGGCAACGTTGCGATTATCGACCTGTACGCCGCAGCGTGACGGGAACGGTGCGGAGCAGGACACCGAGGTCGGTCCTGAACGAAAGCCTCCGGACGTAATCGATGTCGATGTGCACGGCCTGGTAGGCCAGACCCCCGGCCCGCTCGGAGATCTGCCAGAAGCCGGTCAGGCCGGGCCGCACGCAGTGACGCTGGTGCTGCCACAACTCATAGCGCTCGACGATCACCGGCAGTTCGGGACGCGGTCCGACCAGGCTCATGTCGCCCTTCAGGACGTTCCACAGTTGGGGCAGCTCGTCGAGGCTGGTGCTTCGCAGCCAACGGCCGAACGGGGTGTGGCGGGGGTCGTCGTCGCGCTTGTGGCAGACCCGCCGATCGGCGTCGGTGTATGGCGTCGAGGTGGTTCGCCGGTCCGGTGCCATCGTCCTGAACTTGATCATGGTGAAGGGCCGATGGTGACGCCCGATTCGTTGCTGGCGGTACAGCACCCCCGGTCCGAGCCGGATACGAACCATCGCCGCGATCATCAGCCCGAGGGGTAGGGCTGCGACCAAGGCCAGCAGGGTGACTGTCACGTCGAACGTGCGCTTGATAAAGCGGGCGTAAACCCCCGTCGCCATTGCCTCGGTGGCCGGGCAGGCCGGAGACTCCAGGTCGTCCCCGGCCCGTCCGTCGACACCGACATCGAATCCCGCTACAGACGCCTCGTCCAACCGCAACGCTTGCTCCAATTCCCGCCGGAGTACGGCCGATGCCCAGCCCACTATCCTACAGGCTGGGTTGGATGGCAACGGTAACCCCGGGCTCTGGGATGATCGATCCGCCCGCAGGCGACGGTGACCAACGTCAGGCCACCATCGGTTCGGTTCGACCGATGGTGGCTGGCGCGTCGTGCCCGTTACAGGATCGGGAAGAACACGTTGCGGATCGCGTAGGGCAACGGGAGCGGGAGGTCGCCGGCCAGGCCCCAGATCTTCGCTGCCCCTCCGGCTACCGCCCACCTGTGGGACGAAGGCTGGTAGGTGGCGAAGTCGGTAATGCCGTTGCCGTCGTAGTCGCCGGGCTCGGGGACGTCGCCGGGGCTGCCCCAGAGGGCGCTGCCATCACCGTAGACGTACCAGGCACCGGTGGAAGGCCGGTACACGGCGACATCCGTCTGGCCGTCGCCGTTGTAGTCGCCGGGTACGGGGATATCACCGCTTGTTCCGAAGAGGACGGCCTTCCACGCGTCGATAGGGGCGCCGCCGTGGGTGAGCAGCTTGGTGTACCAGGCGTTGTTGGACGGCCGGAACACGGCGAAGTCGGCCTTGCCGTCGGCGTTGTAGTCACCGGGCACGGGGATGTCACCGCTTGTTCCCCAGAATGCACTGGGCCCGTTGAGGACGTACCAGGCTCCGGTGGACGGGCGGAACACGGCGATGTCGGTCGTGCCGTCGCCGTTGTAGTCGGCAGGCACGGGGATGTCACCCGAGGTTCCCCAGAAGGCGCTTGTCCCACCGAGGATGTACCAGGCTCCGGTCGAAGGACGGAACACCGCGAACTCAGTCTTGCCGTCGCCGTTGTAATCGCCGGGCACGGGAATGTCGCCGGAGGTGCCCCAGAAGCCGTTGGTGCCGTCGCTGACGTACCAGGCTCCGTCGGACGGGCGGAAGATCGAGAAGTCGGTCTTGCCGTCGCCCGTGAAGTCAGCCACCGAGTGACCGGCCAGGGCGCACTTGACCTGCCCGACGACCAGGTCGCCGATGGCCGTCGGTCCTTCGAGGATCTCGTGTACGGCGTTGACGGTGATCGAGTTGGGGCCGACGATCTGCTCGTTGAACTTGACCGTGAAGGTGTCGCCGACGTTGTTGATGGCGCCGGTGCGGGTGTAGTTGACACCCGGGCTAGAAGGAATCGGTTCGGTGGTGAGGGGTGCCCCGTCGTTCGGTCCGCCGACGATGGTGGACGTCACGAGAATGCCGTTGGTAAAGCTGGCCGAGCCGGAGAACCCGCTCTCATTCGCCGTGCACGTGGCGCTCGCTGCGTCGGCAATCACCGGCGCGGGGCCGATCCCCCGGGGCTGAGTCGGGTCGACGGTGCCCTGGGTGCCCTGAACGATGGAGGCGGTACTCGTAACTCCTCCGCCCGAGCCGATTGTCCCCGTGGTGGTGGCGCTCTGCGGCCCCGACGGTGGCGAAGGAAGCACGTCGCCGGGGTCGTTTGCGGCGTTCGGGTACTGGCCGCTGAATAGCTTGGCCGGACCGTACTGGGCGATGGCCCCGTCGGGGTCGGTGGCGGTCCGGGTACCCCCGGCCGGCGGTGTCGTCACCAACGGGCTGGCTGCCGTGGCCGGCGAACCAACCTGCTGACCGCAGCCCAGCAAGTTGTAGGGGCCACCGAAGAGGCTGACGCTGGTGTAGTAGCTGCAAGCGCTGCCGCTCACCGAGGTGGGGGGTGGGATGATGACGCCGACGGCTGCCGCCGGGCCTGGGCCGATGGCGATCAGGGCCGCACCGAAAGTACTTGCGACGACCAGCAATAGCCCTCGGGCTCGAGCACGCGGTTTCATATTTTCCCCTTTAAAGGTACGTCGAGCCCACTCAGGGCGACAAAACACACGCCTACGTTCTTCGCCATCATAGCAGCCTACGGAAAAGAGTCCGCTCGCCCTCAGGTAAGATTCGGTCAGAAGAAGAATTGCCGGATGGCGTCCGGGAGCGCCCTTCGGGGACGGACCGAGGTCGGCGGAGTCGGCCAGAAAAGGCGTCGCGAGGCAGCCGGTAGCCTCCGGGCGTGGTCGAGTTCCGCTCCCCGCCGGGGACCCATGACGTGCTCCCGCCCGAATCGGCGCGCTGGGAGGCACTGGTCGCCCGCTTCGCCACCACGGTGGGCCGGGCCGGATACGGGCTGGTCGTCAACCCCCTCTTCGAGGAGGTCGGCGTGTTCGCCCGCTTGGGCGAAGGCACCGACGTGGTGGGCAAGGAGATGTACGACTTCCGCGACAAGGGCGACCGCCACGTGGCGCTGCGGCCAGAGGGAACCGCGTCGGTGGTGCGAGCCTGGGCCCAGCACCGTCCACCGCTGCCCTTCAAGGCCTGGTACGTCGCCCCCAACTTTCGTTACGAGCGGGCCCAGGCCGGTCGCTACCGCCAGCACCACCAGGTTGGCGTCGAAGTGCTCGGCCCCACCGACGCCGATCTCGACGTCGAGGTGGTTGCCCTGGCCTCCTCCGTCGTGGCCGACCTGGGACTGGGCCGGATCGAGCTCCTCCTCAACTCGCTCGGGGACCCGGTATGCCGGCCCGACTACACAGTCGCCCTGGCTTCGTACCTCACCGATCGCCAGAACCAGCTCTGCGACGAGCACCGCCTCCGGGTCCTCGACAATCCCCTCCGGGTGCTGGACTGCAAGCGTCCCGCCTGCCGGGCGGCCACCGCCGATGCCCCTCGTTCGATCGACCACCTCTGCGATCCGTGCCGCGACCACTTCGCCCGGGTCCGCCGCGGCCTCGACACCCTCGGTGTCGCCTACACGATCGAGACCCGGCTGGTCCGGGGGCTCGACTACTACACCCGGACCACGTTCGAGCTGGCCGCCCCGACGCTGGAGTCGGCCCAGAACGCCGTCGGCGGGGGCGGACGCTACGACGGTCTGGCCGAGGCGCTTGGTGGGCCACCCACGCCGGGAATCGGGTTCGGGCTGGGGATCGAGCGCCTGCTGTTGGCCTGTGACGCCGAAGGCGTGTTGCCGGCCCCCACGGCCGCAGTCGACGTGTTCGTGGTCGACACCACTGGCGGCGGCGAAGCCCTCGAGCTCACCCACGAACTGCGCCGGGCGGGAGTGTCGGCCGACCGGGCGTTCGACGGCCGGTCGATGAAGGCCCAGTTCAAAGCAGCCGATCGCTCCGGCGCACACCTGGCCCTGGTCGTGGGGGAGCGGGAGTTGGCCGACGCCACAGTGACGGTGCGCGACCTGACCACCGGCGACCAGGAGACGGTGGGCCGCCACGATGTCGTCGCCCACATCCGAAAGCGCCTGCGTTGACCGCCGGCGCCGGGGTGGCCATGGGGATGCGCACCCACTGGTGTGGCGAGCTGGGGCTTGACCAGGTGGGCAGCGAGGTCAGCGTGTGCGGGTGGGTCGACCGCAGGCGCGAGCACGGCGAGCACCTGGCCTTCGTCGACCTGCGCGACCACACCGGCGTGGTCCAGTGCGTCGTCGACGGCGCCCACGACCTGCGGGCCGAGTACGTCCTGCGCGTCACCGGCACGGTTCGAGTCCGGCCTGAGGGCACGGCCAACCCGTCCCTGGCCACTGGCGACGTCGAGGTGGGCGACTGCCGGGTGGAGGTGCTGAACACCGCCGAGCCCCCTCCGTTCCCGGTGACCGACAGGATCGACGCCGAGGAGCTCGTCCGGCTCCGTCACCGCTACGTCGACCTGCGCCGGCCGATCATGCAACGACGCTTGCGGATGCGCTCGGTGGTGAACGCCTCCGTCCGCCGCTCCATGGGTGACGCCGGGTTCATAGAGGTGGAGACGCCGATCCTCGTGGCCTCCACCCCCGAGGGGGCGCGCGACTTCGTGGTGCCGAGCCGGCAGCAGCCGGGCAGCTTCTACGCCCTGCCCCAGAGCCCCCAGCTGTTCAAGCAGCTCCTGATGGTGGGGGGAACCGACCGCTACTACCAGTTGGCGCGCTGCCTGCGCGACGAGGATGCCCGGGCCGACCGCCAGCTCGAGTTCACCCAACTCGACGCCGAAATGTCCTTCGTTGGTGCCGACGAGGTGATGGCGGTCGTCGGTTCGGTCGTGCTGGCGGCCACTATGGCGGCGTCCATCGCCGGCCTGGCCGACGTGGCGGAGCCCCCCGGCGCCGAGATCGCCTCCATGACCTGGCAAAACGCCCAGGACCGCTACGGCACCGACAAGCCGGACACCCGTTTCGGGATGGAGATCGTTGATCTGACGCCGGCGTTCGCGTCGACAAAATTCCGCGCTTTCCAGGCGGCGGCGGTGAAGGGGATCAGGGTGGCCGGTGGTGCCGGCACCACCAGGGCCCACCTCGACCGCCTCACCGATCGGGCCAAGGTCGCGGGCGCCGCCGGCCTGGTCTGGGCCCGCGTGGGTGCCGATGGTCAGCTCGATTCGCCCGTGGCCAAGTTCCTGTCCGACGAGGAGCGAGCGGCTCTCGTCGCCGGCCTCGGTGCCGAAGCCGGCGACCTCCTCCTGGTCGTGGCCGGCGAGCGGGAGGTGGCCAACCACGCCCTCGGGGCCCTGCGCCTGGCCGAGGGCCGGCCCCCTTCGGGCGACGGCCGCCTGAACTACCTGTGGGTCACCGACTTCCCCCTGTTCGATGGCGTGAACGCCGAGGGTCGACCCTTACCGGCCCATCATCCCTTCACCATGCCCCACCCCGACGACATCGACCTGCTCGACTCCGACCCCACCGCCGTGCGCTCCCAGGCCTACGATCTGGTGCTCAACGGGTGGGAGCTGGGCTCGGGCAGCGTGCGTATCCACCGCCCGGAGATCCAGCAGCGCATCTTCGCCTTCCTCGGCATCGACGAGGCGACAGCGCAGGCCCGTTTCGGCTTCCTGCTCGACGCCTTCCGCCACGGGGCACCTCCCCACGCCGGCTTCGCCTTCGGCATCGACCGCCTGGTGGCTCTGTTGGCCGGCGAGGACAACATCCGTGAGGTCATCGCCTTCCCGAAGACCCAGTCGGGAACCGACCCCCTCACCGGCGCCCCCACGCCCCTCGAACCGGCGCAACTCGCCGAGTTGGGCCTGCGGGTCCCGAAGATCAACCCTTAGGCGTTCTGGTCGGGGTTTGGGGGGGGCCGGGCCCCCCCAACCCCCCCACAAACCGGAGAGTCGGGGCGGGGGGGGAGGGGGTTTGGGGGGGGGCGGGGGCGGCCCCCCCCGCCCCGCGCCCCCCGGCGGGGT
>JBBRXY010000019.1:0-45857 GCA_038238185.1 Acidimicrobiales bacterium | reverse complement strand
TACGAGTGGTGGCCATCGACGGCCTCCTCCTCGAGGTCGAGCCCGAGACCGGCGGCGCCAAGGACGCCGGGCATTAGTTTTCGGTGGCGGGCACCCGGGTCGTGGCCTTGAATCATCTTCCGGGGGCTGCAGCTCTCCTACCTGCATGTACGCGGAAAACAGCCCCTTGTAATGGCGGGAAGGGCGGGGGTAGGTTGACGCCAAGCAACGAGGGAGCCTCAGGTGAGCAGTCAGCGGGTCGAGGAGCTCTGGCAGGACAAGGCAGCGTGCAAGGGCCCCCAGTCAAGGGTCTTCTTTCCCCCGTCCCATCTCGAACGACGAGATGAGCGGGAGGGGAGGGAGACGCGGGCTAAAGCCATCTGCGCGGTGTGCCCGGTCCGCCGCGCCTGCCTCGACTACGCCATCGACATCCGCGAACCCCATGGCATCTGGGGCGGCCTCAACGAGCTCGAGCGCAAGGCGATGATCGGCCAGCGCGTCGGAGCCTGAGGTTTCTCGTGCACGAAACGCGCTGAAAACCCCCGCGATTCACTCACGGGAAGCTCAGGCAGCAGGCAGCCTCGGCCCGGCCACGCGCAGGTCGCCGCGGCGGCGGGTGACGCCGGTGGAGTCGAGGATGGCCAGCAGAGGCAACACGTGCTTACGGGTGGCGCCCAGGGCGTCACGAGCCTGGGCCACAGTGAAGCCCTCGGGGTCGGCGGCGAGGAGCACGGCGGCGTGGTGAGCGGCGGCGCTGACGGCCTGCGGTGCGAAGTACAGGCCGTCGCGCTCGACCACCATCGACCTGCGTACCAGCTCGCGTAGCTCGCCCCGATCGACCCCGTCGGGATCGGGGGGCGAGAACAACGACGCCTCCAGGGCGGCCACGAACGGGTGGCCGGCCAACGGGTCGACAGCCTCGGCCCGCCGGACCCGTCCTCCGGCGACGGCGACGCCCTCCAGAAGGGGTAGCAGGGCCCGCTGACGCTCGTCGAGTGTGGCCGCATCGAGGCCGAGGGGGCCTGCTGCTTCGACCGCCTCGCCCAGCCGGGCCAGATCGACGGCGGCGACCGCTTCGTCCACGACCCACCGGCCCACGTTGGGTGAGCGCCGCTCACCGGTGAGCCGCTCCAGCGTGGCGGCGTCGATCCAGCCCCGCTCGGCCACGACCCGGTCGACCGATCGGGACGGGCGGGCCTTGGTCGCAGGCAGCACCGGAGACACGTCGAGCACCTCGCCCCCACCCACGGTCTCGCCCCGACCGCTCTCCCGCAGCACGAAGCGGTCGCCGGGCATGAGGGGCAGGGCGCGGGGCAGGTGCAGCCGGACGAACCCTTCCTCACCGGGGAACACCCCCTCCGCACCGCTCGTCGCCGCGCCGGCGGGCAGGACCCGGAGCGACACGGGGTGCTCACCCGATCCCACGTAGGCCTGGTAGGCGCCCTTGCGGCTGACCTCGTGGTCGAGGCTGTGGAGGACGTGAAGCGAGGCATCGAAGGTACGGGTGACGTGCCACTGGCGGGGCCGCACGATCACGCTGCCCCGGGCCAGCTGGTCGCGGGAGATGCCCAACAGGTTGACGGCCACCCGGCTCCCGGGCCCGACCCGCTCGTGGCTCTCCTTGAGGCTCTGCAGGCCCCGGACCCGCACCCGGGTGGTGCCGGGGAGGACGACCAGCTCGTCGTCGAGGGCCAATGAGCCCCCGGCGAGCGTGCCGGTGACCACCGTTCCGGAGCCTTTGGCGGCGAACACCCGGTCGACCCACATGCGGGGCCGGTCGATGTCGGCGGACAGGGGAACGGTGGCGAGGAGCCGGTCGAGGGCGGCGCGCAGCCCATCGACGCCGGTGCCGGCAGGCACGTCGACCTCGGCCACCTCGGCGGTGGCGAGAAAGGTCCCTTCGAGATGCTCGGCCAGGTCGAGGCGAGCCAGCTCCCGCGTCTCGTCGTCGACCAGGCCCACCTTGGTGAGGGCGATGACCCCATGGTCGATGCCCATCAGCTCGAGGATGCGAAGGTGCTCCTCGGACTGGGGTTTCCACCCCTCGGTGGCGGCAACGACGAACAGGCAGGCGGCCACGGCACCCACCCCGGCGAGCATGTTCTTGATGAACCGCACGTGGCCGGGGACGTCGACGAAGGCCAGCTCCCGGCCCGAACCCAGCGTGGTCCAGGCGAAGCCGAGGTCGATGGTGAGGCCGCGCTCCTTCTCCTCGGCGAAGCGGTCGGGATCGGTGCCCGTGAGGGCCCTGACCAGAGTGGACTTGCCGTGATCCACATGGCCTGCGGTGGCCACCACGAACATGGTTGGTCCCGACCCGGCGAGGCTCACCTTTCGGAGGCGGCGGCGATGGCCCGCTTCAACGCGCCGGCGAGCACGTCGTCGTCGGCCGGATCGACCGTGCGCAGGTCGCAGACCGTGGTGGCCTCCCGGACCCGGGCCACCACCGGAGGGTCGTTGGCCCGGAGGGCGGCGGTCAGGTCGCCCGCAACGAACACGCCCACCGAGGGCAGCTCCTGTCCCGGCACCGAGCCCCCGCCGGCCACGGCCACGGTGTCGCCGACCTGGCCGACACCGAGAGCCTCGGCCCGGGCCCGCAGGACCTCGATCGGGGCGGCCGCCATCCGCCAGAAGCCGATGGCGTCGCCGTCGTGGCGCAGGTAGGCCAGCGCGGTGTCCTGAAGGGCGGCCAGGACCAGGCCGCCGGGTCGAAACGCCCGGTTAAGGGGGTGGCGGGCGCAGGCAGCCACCAGGTCGGCGCTCCCGGCGATGATGCCGGCCTGCGGACCGCCCATGAGCTTGTCGCCCGAGAACGTAACCAGCCCGGCGCCCGCGGCCAGGGTCTGACGGGCTGCGGGCTCGGCCGCCAGCCACGCCGGTGGGGGGCCATCCAGCCAGGGCGTGGTGGCGTCGAGCAGGCCGGAGCCGATGTCTGCCACCACCGGCGGGCCCAGGCCCGACAACGCCTGCACGCCGACCTCCTCGGTGAAACCGACCACCCGGTAGTTCGACTGGTGGACCTTGAGAACCAGAGCGGTGTCGTCGTCGAGCGCCGACCGGTAGTCACCCAGTCGGGTGCGGTTGGTCGTGCCCACCTCGACCAGGCGGCAACCCGACTGGGCCATCACCTCGGGGATCCGGAACCCGCCACCGATCTCCACCAGCTCGCCCCTGGACACCAGCACCGACCGGTCCCGGGCCAGTGCCGCCAGCACGAGCAGCACGGCCGCAGCGTTGTTGTTGACGACCAGGGCGGCTTCGGCACCCGTGACCCGGGCCAGCAGCGACGCGGCGTGGTCGGATCGGGAACCCCGGCGACCCTCGGCCAGGTCGAACTCGAGGTTGGAGTAGCGGCCCGCACCCCGCTCAGAGGGCCGCTCGGGCCCGGTGGCCGGCCCGGCCGGCGTGGCCGGCGCGGCGAGGGGCGCCCGCCCGAGGTTGGTGTGCAGGAGGACGCCGGTGGCATTGACCACCGGGCGCAGGAGGGCGGCCGCCACCGCTTCGGCGCGGGCGCGGGCGGAGCCGGGGTCGCCCGCAGCGATGGCAGCCCGGGCGGCGTCGACCAGCAGGGGGTGGGGGAGGCCCACGCCCACCAGCTCACGGGCGATGGCGTCGACGGAGGGTGGCCGCACAGGTCGAGGATACGACTCGCTCCACGCTCCTCGGTCACGGAGCCGGGAGCTGTCGCCCTGCGGCCGCCCGCGACCGGAGAACCGGGAGTGCCATGCTGGCGGTCCGATGCAGTTCTCCGCCAAACAGACCGCCCAGGCCGTCACCGTGTTCCTGGTGGTCGCGGTGGTCGCCCCCGTGGTCACCGCGGGGAGTGCCCTGAGCTCGCTCCTGTTCCTGCCTCTGCCCACCCCACCCCTCCCCGTCCCGAAGGCGACGGCCGGTTCCCAGGCCACCCACATCTACGACTCCAAGGGCAAAGAGCTCTACGTCCTCCGCAAGTTCGACACGAACATCCCCGTCAAGAGCACTGACATCCCCGAAGTCCTCAAGCAGGCGGTCGTGGCCCAGGAGGACCAGCGCTTCTACGAGCACGGAGGGGTCGACATCAAGGCCGCCTTCCGGGCCCTGTGGGCCAACCTCACCGGGGGCAAGACCACCCAAGGTGGCTCCACCATCACCCAGCAGTACGTCAAGAACGCCTTCACCGGCGGGGAGCGCACGCTGGCCCGCAAGCTCCGCGAGGCGGTGCTGGCCAGCCGTCTCGACAAGAAGCTCACCAAGGACGAGATCCTGTACCGCTACCTGGAGAACATCTACCTGGGCGGCGGTGCCTACGGGGTGGGGGCGGCCGCGCAGTCGTACTTCCACAAGGGTGTGCAGGACCTCACCCTGTCGGAGGCGGCCCTACTGGCCGGCCTCATCCGGTCGCCGTCCACCGACGAGCCCCGGAGCGCCACCGTCCGGGCCGAGGCCGACCGGGAGCAGGTGCTCACCAAGATGCGCGATCAGCACCGCATCTCCGATGCCCAGTTCGCCGAGGCCATCGCCCAGCGTGTGGTGCTGGTGGGCTCCGGACGGGCCGATCCCACCGGTCCGGCCACCGTCGTCCGGCCGCCGGACTACCAGGCGGCGACCGAGCCCTACTACGTGGACTACGTCCGCCGGTACCTGGAGCTCCGATACGGCGACGACCTGGTCTACCGCGGCGGCCTGCGGGTGGAGACGGCCCTGGACCCCACGCTACAGGCCGAGGCCGAGGCCTCGGTCTCCGACGCCTTGGACGGCACCGATCCGCCCCTGGAGATGGCCCTGGTGACGGTCGAGCCGGCCACCGGGCTGGTGAAGGCCATGGTGGGAGGGCGCGACTTCGCCGCCCCCCAGGGCCAGGTGAACCTGGCCCTCGGGAGCTGCCCGGACGTCGCCCCCAACGCCCCTCCCCCGGACGCCGACACGCCCATCTGCGTCCCCGGAGGAGGCACCGGCCGCCAGCCCGGCTCGTCGTTCAAACCCTTCACGCTGGCCAAGGCCTTCGAGGAGGGCATCGGCCCGGGCCGGGTGTACGAGGGCCCGTCCTCCTACACGTTCCCCCGGTGCTCGGGTGACCAGTGCACCGTCCACAACGCCGAGACCGGCGGTTTCGGAGCCATCGACCTGCGGACCGCCACCGCGGCGTCGGTCAACACCGTGTTCGCCCAGCTCATCCAGGACGTCGGGATCCAGAAGACGGCCGAGATGGCCAACCGCCTGGGGATCACCTCGGTGAACGCCGACGGCAAGGACCTCAGCGGCGCCCCCTACGGGGCCAGCCTTACACTCGGGGCCTACGAGGTCTCCCCGCTCGACATGGCCGCGGGATTCTCGGTGTTCGCCAACCGGGGCGTGCGCCAGGCCGCCACCCCCCTGGTGCGGGTGCTCGACGCCCAGGGCCACGTGCTGGAGGACAACTCCACCCACAAGGGCAAGCAGGTCCTCGACCAGGCCGTGGCCGACACCGTCAACGACGTCCTCAAGGGGGTCGTCTCCGGGGGCACGGGCACCGCCGCCGGCATCGAGCGCCCCGAGGCCACCGCGGGCAAGACCGGCACCGCCGAGAACTTCAGCAACGCCTGGTTCGTGGGCTACACCCAGGCGCTGTCCACTTCGGTGTGGATGGGCTACTCCGACAGCCAGCGTCCCCTCGAGGGCATCAAGGGGGTCGGCGAGGTGTTCGGCGGGACCATCCCCGCCCAAACCTGGCACAACTTCATGATCAAGGCCCTCGACGGCGTGGACACACCCGATTTCCCCGCCCCCGGACCCCTTCCCGGTGACCCCGCAGGCGGCCTCTCGCCCGGCTCCCAACGGGTGCCCCCCGACCCTGCCAGCGGCCCGTTCGTGGTCACCGGACCGCCGATCACCTCGGCACCGACCACGACCGTTCCCCAGCCCACGGGTTCCACCACCCCGTCCACCCTCCTACCGCCGATCTCGCTGCCCAACCTCTTCCCGACCACGACGATCAAAGCCCGCCCCGGATAGACCCCGGTCCGGTCGGGCCGGCGAGTCAGCCGGGTTCGGTCGTCGTAGTCGTTCGTGCCGGCGACGGGAGGATGGGGGCGACCACGGAGCCGGGTCCGGCGAAGGCCCCGGTGCAGGCGAGCACCTCACCACACGAGGCCCGGATGGGTACGCCGAAGAACGCCGTATCGGTGGGTGTGCCCCCGCCCGTGTACACCGCCGACGACACGGCAATCACCTCGCCCTTGACGTTCACGACGGGCCCGCCCCGCATGGCGTCGTCGATGAACACGTTGTGCTCGATTGCCTGATCGGAGACCGTGGAGATCAGGCCGGGCTTCAGCTTGCCGTCGCCACCCAGGACGAACACCTTGTCGCCGGCCTTGGGGTCGGCCGGGTTGGCGATCCAGGGAATGGCGGGGGTGCTCGACCCGCCGGCAATCAGAAGGGCCAGGTCGTGGGCGTCGTCCCACGTATACAACTGCGCCTTCCCGTTGAAGCCGCCGCCCGACACGGTGATATCGGGGGCCGGCGCATGGGTGGATGCCTCGACCACGGCAAGGGAGGTGAGGAGCAGTGCCTGGCCACCCGCCGATCGGGCCAGCAGCGCCGAGCCCTCCACGGGCTGGCCGGCGCTATTGAAGGTGCGGACCGACCACACCGCCGGCCCCAACCTCTCGACGATGGTGTCGGCCGACAGATCGGGCTTGGTGGTGGAGGTCACTTCGGCACTACCAGTGGTCTTGGCTCGCGGGGGGATCGTGGGCGACACCGGGGTGGACCGGATGTTCTTGGCGTCGTTGCTGGCCCACACGTAAGCCCCGACGAACCCGATCCCCAGGGCGAGCGCCAGCACCATGATCACCAGGCCGAGGGTGCCCGGCACCCGGAGGTGGCGACGCAGGAACGAAACCCTGGGCCGGCTCGGTGGAGGTTCGGTAGGCCGCGGTGCAACCGGCGTCGGGGCCACGGCGGGCGCTGGCGAGGGCGCGGGCGAGCCGGCACCGACGACCCCGCCCCCAATGATCGCCCCGGGAGGCAGGGGCGGTGGCCTCGGCGGGCGGTCGCGGCGAGCCGCGGTTGTCGGCCCGGGTGGAGGCGTCGCCGATCCGCTCCGCGGCCGCCGGCGCGCGGGAGGACCGGCGGGAACCCGACCGCCACCGTGTGGCGGGGGGGTGCCGTGGCCGTCGACGAGGACGACGACCTCGCTCGGGTTCGGCTCCCCGCCTGGTTCGTCGCCGGAGGCGGGGGTGGTCGGCATCGGTTACGAGGGTACCGCCGGTATCCTGAGGGGGTGATGGCAGTGCTCTTCCTCGCGTTCCTCGTCGTCCCCGTCGTCGAGCTGGCCGTCATCATCCAGGTGGGCCAGGTGATCGGCACGTGGAACACCATTGCCATCCTCCTGCTCGTCAGCTTCGGCGGCGCCTGGCTGGTCAAGCGAGAGGGCATCGCCGTCGTTCGCCGCTTCCGCGAGCAGATGGAGGCCGGTCGCGTCCCAGGCCGTGAGCTGGCCGACGGCGTCCTCATCCTGTTCGCCGGGGCCCTGCTCCTCACCCCCGGCTTCGTCACCGACTTCATCGGCCTGCTGCTGCTCCTGCCCCCGGTGCGTTCGGTGGTGCGGGCCGGAGCGATGCACCGCGTCGCCCTACGCACCCATCGCCGATTCGGTTAGGCCCTGTCTGGGGTCAGGCCCTGTCTGGGGTCAGGCCCTGTCTCGGATCAGGCTTTGGCCCCAAGGGCCGACTCCACCGCGGTGAGCACCCTGGCCGTGCACCCGGTCATGTCGATGGGCGGGAGGAGCTCGTCGGCAATGCGGTGGGCGGCTCGGGCGAAGGCCGCGCCCGCCCCACTCTCGGGGGCAGCCACGGACAACGGCTTGCCGGCGTCGTTGGCCGCGCTCACCGCCGGCTCCAGGGGGACGCTGGCGATCAGCGGCACGTCGAGGTCGGCGGCCAGCGCCGCGCCACCGCCGGAGCCGAACAGGGCGTACTCGTCGCCGTGGTCGCAGGTGAACACGCTCATGTTCTCGATCACCCCGAGCACCTTGAGGTAGGAGCGCCGGGCCATGTCGGCAACCCGTGCCGCCACTCTCTGGGCCGCCTGGGCGGGTGTGGTGACCACCAGCATCTCGGTGCGGGGCAGGATGCGGCCGAGGGCCATCTGGATATCGCCGGTGCCGGGCGGCATGTCGAGCAGCAGGTAGTCCATGCTGCCCCACGCCACCTTCACCAGGAACTCCTCGAGGGCCTTGGCCAGCATCAGGCCCCGCCACATGATGGCCGTGTCCTCGTCGTCGACGAGGAGTCCCATGCTCACGACCTTGAGGCGGCCGGATCCCACGGCAATCTCGTGCGGGCGGATGAGGCGGTCGTCGGCTGCTCCCAGCCGCCCGGAGATGCCGAGCATGCGGGGCACGCTGAAGCCCCAGATGTCGGCATCGAGCACCCCTACGGTGAACCCCTGCGCAGCTAGGGCCGACGCCAGGTTGACGGTGACGCTGCTCTTTCCCACGCCCCCCTTGCCGCTCGCGACGGCGATGACGCGGGCGTTCAGCGGCACCTCGGTCTCCGGGGAGTTGTCGGCCGCCGCCCGGCGGGCTCGCTGCATGACCTGACTGCGCTGGGCCTGGTTCATCTCCCCGAAGCGCACGGTGACGTCGGACACGCCGGGCAGGGCCTCGACCTTCGACTTCACGTCGTCGCGGATCTGCACCCGTAGGGGGCACCCGGAGATGGTGAGGGCGACCGTGACGGTGACCTGGCCGTCGTCGGCCACCACCACGCCCTCCACCATGCCGAGGTCGACGATGTCGGAGCCGAGTTCGGGATCGACCACGCCCCGGAGCATGGCCATGACATCGGCCTCGGACGGCAGCGAGAGCGGAGAGGCCATTTCGGGATTTTACCGGGTATGGCCGAAGTCCAGTTTCCGAACACCCGGCGCGGCTTGGTCAGCCGTCCTTGAACACGGCGATCGAGCCCGAATAGCAGGCAACCCACACCGAGTGGGAGACGGGCTCGTAGGTGATCCCGATGGGGTTCTGGTTGGTGGGGAGCTCCTGGAGGACGGCCATATCGACGGCCCGCAGCTTGGTGACCGTGTTGGACTCGTAGTTGACGACGTACAGCGACTGCCCGTCGGGGGCGATGGTCATGCTCCGCGGGGCGTTCCCCGTGGCCCGTCTACCGACGACCTCGCCGGTGGCCAGGTCGATCTTGGCCACCTGGTCGTCGGCGTTGAGGGTGACGTAGAGCGACGTCCCGGCCGGGTCCATCACCAGGTGACGGGGGCCGTCGCCGACTCCCCGGATCCAGGTCGTCGAGAAGTCCGAGAGGTTGACCTTGGCGATGTCGGTGGTGCCCATCACCGCCACGTAGGCGGTGGTCGAGGTGGGGTCGACGACAATGCCTCTCGGGTAGGGCCCCAGCGGTATCCGCTTGACGGTGGCCCCGGTGGCCACATCGAGAACGCTCAGGTCGTAGGAGCACCAGTTGGTGACGAGCACGTAGCGGTTGTCGGGCGAGACAGCCACGAATTTCGGCACCGACCCTACGGGGTAGACCTTGTCGATCGCCAGGGTGGCGACATCGACCCGGTACAGGTAGCTGTTGTCGTACTGCCCGGGTGAGCACACGTCGTCGCCCGGCTTGGCGAACCCCGCGCCGTACATCGAGTAGTTGGAGATGTAGGCGAAGCGCTTGTCCGGGGAGAAGGCCGCTTCCACCGGCGCACCCTGGGTCAGGCGAGGGTTGCCAGGGAGCCCCGACCGGGAAAAGTCGACGGTATCGCTGATGGTCTTCTGCAGGTTGCCCTCGACGTCGTAGACCGTGACGGTGTGGGTGTACATCATGTTCTGGGCGAACACATGGCCCTCGCCGGAGGCCACCACCGACTTCGGGGTGATGACCCCACCGATCACTCGGCCGGGCGCCATCGTGGTCGACGCCGAAGACAAGCCGGGCGATGTGGGGGCGGTCGGCGGGGCGGTGGTGGGGGCGGTCGGCGGGGCGCTGGTGGTGGCGGCCTTTGCCGACCCGGAGGCAGTGGTCTTGGTTGGTGATCGGTCGGCCCCTCCCCCCATCGTGAAGACGGCGACAGCAGCGACCACACAGGCACCCACCCCAACCTGCAACCTGCGGACCTTCACCGCATAGGAGGTCACGACGCTACGATCCTCGTTCCTCGTCGGTGCCGGGTGAACGATCCCCGAAACCGGTCGAAATTGGATCCGGTGGGCCGAATCTGTAGTGTGTGAGTGCTCAGCGACCCGACCCGTTCTGTGGTCGCGCCCTGCCTGACATTGCCCATGCCGACTCTACGCTCGAAAGCGCGCCCGTTCGCGACACCTCGCCGCCCATCGGCGCGCGCCCTGATCGGGGCGGTGGTCGCTCTCCTGACCTTCGGATCGGCGATCGGCGGCGTGGCGGCCGACGAGGATCCCGCCGCCAAGCGGGAGCAGGTTCGCAAGGACCGCGCCGCGGTGGCGGCCAAGCTCGACGTCCTGCGGGCCTCGGACGCCGACGTGAACAAGGCGCTCACCGACCTCGACGACAACCTCGGGGCACAGCAGGCCGTGGTCTCGTCGGCCCAGCAGGCATCGGACCTGGCCGCCCGCCAACTCGACGAGAAGCGCCAGGCCGAACGCCGCAAGATCGAGGAGTTGGCTGCGATCAAGGCCAAGATGGCCGGCATCGCCGTCGAGGCCTACGTGAGCCCCCTCAAGGGATCGCTCGTGAACATCCTCAAGTCGCAATCGCTCAACGATGCGTCGAGGCGGCGGGAGTTCCTCGACCTCAGCGCCAACCACGGGGCCGAGGTGACCCAGCAGCTGAAGACGGCCAAGGCCGACCTCGAGACCGAGCGCAAGGCGGCCGAGGTAGCCGAGCGCCTCGCCGGCGACCGCCGCTCCGAGGTCGAGCAGCGCCTCGCCGGCCTCCGTCAGGCAGCCGACCAGCAGCGACAGGTGGCCACCCAGGTGGAGGGTCGGATCGAGTCGGGGCTGGCCGAGGCATCGGCGCTGTCGGCGGTCGACACCCAGCTCTCGGAGCAAATCGCCGCTCGCCAGGCCGAGCTGGCCGCACAGGTGCGGGCGGCATCGCAGGCACAGGCGCAGGCACAGGCACAGGCCCGGGTGGTCACCAAGGCCCCCGAGCCCCCCCCGGCCGGCGGCGACGATGTGGCAGTGCCGCCCAGCAACAGGGTCGGATTGGCCACGGTGGGTGGGATCACTGTCGCCGCATCCATCGCCGGCCAGCTCCAGTCGCTCCTCAACGCCGCCTCAGCCGACGGGGTCGAGCTCGGCGGCTCCGGCTACCGCGACTCGTCGGCCCAGGTGGCGCTCCGGTCGCAGAACTGCGGTTCGAGCAACTACGCCATCTACCAGATGTCGCCGTCGCAGTGCAGCCCGCCGACCGCACGCCCGGGTACGTCGATGCACGAACAGGGCCTGGCCATCGACTTCACCGGGGGCGGCAGTGTCCTCAGCCGCGGGAGCGCCGGTTTCGGGTGGCTGTCTGGCAACGCCGCCCGATTCGGGTTCTTCAACCTCCCCAGCGAACCCTGGCACTGGAGTACGACAGGCAGTTGACGCGTGTTGTAGATCAGTAACTCCGGCTACCGATCTGGTGAGAGGGAAGGACCCGTCACTCAGCGGTCTCCGTAGATGATGAGCTTGTCCGGTCCGAGCTCGACGAACTGCACTTCGTCCAAAGCGGCGACGATGGCGTCGAGATGCTCCTCGAACAACGCGATGAGCTCGTTGTTGCCGGTATTGGCCGTAGCCACGATCAACAGGCGACGAGGAATCGTTCGCAAGAGATGGTGGTCGCGAAAGTCGCGGTCCTTGGTGACCACGACTCGGTCCTCTGCATCGGACCTCCGGGCGATCTCGATGTCGCTGGTTCGGTTTCCATCGGGCAGCCCCGACGTGTGGATGACATCGTGCCCTGCGGTGGACATGAAGCGTGCCAGTCGGGCCGGGAGCTGGGCATCGATGAGGAACCTCACGCAGCGCCGAGGGGCACCACTCGACGCATACCCGAAGCGAGCGCTCCGAACTCTAGGGCCGCCAGCAGATCCTCATGCTCCAGATCGGGGTGGTCGTTGACGATCTCGTCGATCGTCATGCCCGAGGCGAGCAACTCGAGGAGAGTCTCGACCGGGTAGCGCAGTCCTCGAATTGTCGGCTGCCCGTGGCAGATCGAGGGGTCAGACGATATTCGGTGAAGCCGCGACATGAGAGGAAAGCGTACCCTCAGCCGGAGTCGGAGAACACGGCCCGTGCCTGTGCTCCGGCGGCCCTCGAACATGGCATCACCGGAGCACAGGCTCCCTCATGGCTTCAGGCCGATCTTGGTCACGAACGCGCTCGGGGCAAACAGGCTGGGATCGACGGTGTTCGTCGTCGGGAATGCTCCCGGCGTTGTCGGGAAAGGTGCTTCGGTTGGGAAGGTACTGCTCGGGGAGAGGGTCTAGCCGGTCACGTAGACGGATCCTCCGCTTACGTCTGGGAAGGTTCGGGTTGGCGTGGGGCCCTGGCCCGTGACGCCAGCCACGAAGGCGTCCCCGCACTTGTTGACAGCCAAGACCCACCCCTCCTCGAAGTCACGGCCACCGAGGTAGGTGCTGTAGACAAGGTCGGCTGCGCCGGCCCCGGCAGGTGGGAATGATTCGACTCACGAAGGCGTCGGTCGGGCCGCTGCGCGAGGTCTGAAAGGCCCCGGCTGTGGAGGGTAAGTTGGACGAGAACGTCGTGCCACCGACGTACACACTCGGCCGGCGTGCCGTCGATTACCTCTTCGATAGGAGGGACGACCCCGGCTCGGCTCACAAGCTGATCGAGCACGGTCCGGCGCCGCGCTCCCCAGCCGGCGAGTTCGGCGCCGGAGCGCATCTCGGCCACCACAACGAAGGGGAGCACCCACGTGACGCCTCGCAGCACTGGGGCCCACCGCTGATAGCGACGTGATTGCCTCGCGCCGAGCTAGCCACTGGCGATCATCGTGTCGACGACGACAGCGGCCGCCACCGGTGACTCAGGCCTCTTCGAGAACCCGGTAGAACGTCTCCTTTTCTTCGGCCGTCAGATCATCGATCAGGAACTGGCCGAGGTCGCCCATAGGCGACACGCCTTCGATCAGCCGCTCAACCGGGCCGACCTCAACCCGCTTGGGCTGGTGTCCTGAGATGTCCGACATCAGGCTGTCCTCTCGTCCAAGTGCCCGAGCTTCAGGATACGTCGGACAGGCCACGCCGGGCGGCGGCTCACTACGTGCATCGGCCTGCGAGATCGGCACCGCCGACTTCCTCAAGCAGCACCACTCGACAGAATGGAGCACGACAGGGAACTGAACACGCCCAGACGCCTGGGCCGAGCCAGGACGGGGCTACTTCGGGCCGCCCTCGACAGGTGGGCAGGTGACTTGTCGCAGCACTGCCGTGAGGGGGAGACGTCGCCGCGCGGCGTAGTCTTGAATCATGGCCCGTCGTGCTGAAGACCAGCCGCTCGACCCCGCCGTCGTGGTTGTCAATCCCGACGACGAGGCGACCCCCGAAGCGTTCAGCTCCTGGCTCGACCAGCTCCAAAGCGGTGAACCCCTCCATCTGGGCGTCACCGCCGCCGAGACACTCGCCGAGGTACGAGCCGCCGGTGAGGTGTGACCCCGGTCGTCATAGATGCGTCGGCCGGCGTGGAGCTCATCGCCGATACCACCCGGGGTCGAGCCTTGCGGACCCTCCTCCCTGCCGACGCGACGCCTTGGGTACCCGAGACGTTCTACGTCGAGGTGGGAACAGTGCTGCGCCGATGGGACCTCAACTCGATCCTCACACCCGACCAGATCAGTGAGGCATTGCGTCAGCTCTCGGCCTGGCCGATGCGCGTCGCCCAGGTCCGATCGTACGAGACTTAGGTTGTGTTGTACAATTCCGTCGTGACCACGATGCCAGTCAGCGAAGCACGAGAACGGTTGTCGGACGCGGTCGAGACCGCCCGCACGGAGCCGGTCTTCCTGGAACGCTACGGGCAGCCGGCAGCAGTGCTGGTCAGCCCCGAGCGTTACGAGGAGCTGCTGGAGGCATTCGAGGATAACGAAGACGAAGCGGCCTTCGACGCGGCGATGGCCGAGGAGGGCCCGAACATCCCCTGGGAACAGGTCAAGGCTGACCTCGGCTGGGAGTGACCACCTACCGAATTGAGCTCCGGCCCGCGGCGGCACGGGCCCTGCGCAAGCTTGATCCCAGTGTCCGACCTCGCATCCAGGGGGCGATCGGCCTCCTCGCAAGCGACCCACGACCGCCCGCGGCGCGACCGCTGAGAGGTCGACCCAGCTACCGAGTGCGGGTCGGCGACTACCGGATCATCTACACCACCGAGGACGGTGTCCTACTGGTCGCGGTCGCGGCACACGGGCACCGGCGGGAGGTCTACGAACGTTGATCGGCCGTGCTCCATCCTGGTGGGTAAAGGCTGTGTCCGCAATGTCGTTACCGGGTGACGGGATTGCCGCGATTGGGGTTCTCCGACTCGACGAACGGGTTGGCGATGATCCCGGTTCCGGCGCCGGAACACGACGCGTTGGGATCCAGATCGGCGTCGGTCGACACCATCTGATTCACCGAGCAGACGGGCGTTGCCGTCTCCGGCGCACGGCCCGAAGTTTGCCGTCGGCTCCAGCGGTGATCTCCCTGGGCGAGCTGTCCGGCAGGTTGAGGGGGAAGTTGGTGACGCTCCCGTGGCTATCCCAGCTTGGCCCTGAGGAACTCCAGGGTGCGTATCCAGGCCTGTCGGGCGGCGTCGGGGTCGTGGGCCTCGGGGCGGGTGTCGTTGAAGAAGGCGTGCTGGGTGTTGGGGTAGAGGAAGATCCTGACCTCCTTACCCAGGTCGGTGAGGGTGGCCTCCAGCCGGCGGGCCACGTCGAAGCCGGCCATCTGATCGTGCTCGGCGTAGTGGCCCTCGACGGCGGCAGCCAGCTTCGACCAGTCGGGCTCGCGCTCCCTCGGAACTCCGTAAAAGGGGACCGCCGCCCGGATGGCATCGGGCCTCAGGGTGGCCAGCCACAGGGCCAGCCCCCCGCCCATGCAGAAGCCGACGGCGCCGAGGCCGTCGCCGCGAACCGCAGGGTGACTGGTCAGATGGTCGACGGCTCCACTCATGTCGCGGGCGGCCCGCTCGGAATCCAGGTCCATGGACGACTTCTTGGCCTCGTCGGGCTCCCCGTTGGGAACGGTCTTGCCGTGGTAGAGGTCGGGCGCCAGGGCGGTGAAGCCCTCGGCCGCGAACCGGTCACACACGTCGGTGATGTGCGGGACCAGGCCCCACCACTCCTGGATCACGATCACCCCGAGGCCGGCTCCGCCATGGGCGGGAGCCAGGTAGCCCCCGGCCGTCGATCCGTTGCTGGCAAACTCTACCGTCTCTCCCATGGCGGACGACCTACCCATGGTCGAACGAACCAGAACCGCGGCGGCGCGTGCCGGGCGTCGCCCAGGTGCGGGTCAGCTCGGGAACCGCCGGGCAGTCGGCCCGGGCGGCGACGTCGGCGGGCACCTGGGGCCCGTCGGGGCCCACCACTTTGTCGACCAGGGCGAGGGGGACGACGTCGTCGGTGCGATCCCACGGGTCGGCACCGGCCTCGAGCCGGCTGAGCAACGCCTGCCAGAGGGCGGGGGGCAGCACGCGGCCGACGCCGGCCACCACCCAGACAGGGACCCCCGCCTGATGCCCGACGGCAGCGGCAGCCAGCGAGCCGGCCGCAGCCACGAAACCGTCGGGGCCCATGGCACTGGCCTCGAGCAGGACGAGGCCCCCGGCCACGACAGCGGCACCGAGGCCCGACTGGTCGACGACGATCGCATCGGTGCCGGCCCGCCGCAGGTGGGTAGCCAGGCCTGACCCGGCGCCGATGGCGTCGACCACCAACACGTTGCAATCGCCCCGCCGGGCCAAGGCAACGGCTGCTTGGTCGGTCCAGCCCACCACCACGACCTGGAGATCCGCGGGCAGGTGGTAGGCGAGGGCCGCAGGCGTGGCGTCGGCGCCGAGCTGGTCGGCGGCCTGCCGGGCCTCCGCAACGGGATCGGCGGCAGCCAGGACGCGCGCCGCCAGCCACCAGATGGGCGCCGAGGTGGCCTGGTGGTCGACCAGGCGGCGGCACCCGGTAACCAGGCTCGCGGGATCGTCGGCGCAGGCCGCCAGCACGGCCGCCGCCTCCTGAGCCACCAGGCCGGGATCCTCGCTCTGGGCCCGGGCGACCATCCGGAGCCGCTCGATCGGGTGCACGGGCGTGTCTCGCCGGTCAGAGACCGGGCTTGAACACCATGAGGAACAGGATGGCCACGACGATCAGGTTGAGGACCATGCCGACGGCCGCCGCCTTCTTGCCGCAGGCTTCCAGCTCGGCCGCCTGGGGCGGAGGTCCGCCGCCGGCCGGGGCCGCAGCGCCCGCCAACAGTTCGGCGCCGAGCGCGTTCATGCGCCGCAGGTTGGGGAAGTGCACACCGTGGGAGAGGCCGACCCCGACGATGTACAGGAGGAACGAGGCCGAGATCCACATCTGGCTGAACTTCCAGGCGTCTTGGGAGAGCAGGATCGAGATGATCCCGAGGACGGGGACGGCGTAGATGAACCACGTCGACCAATGCTCGGCCACATCGAAGACCACCTCGGAGATGGCCAGGCCTTCGCGTCCGCCCCGGGCCTGGGCCTTGGCCCCGAAGACGCCCGCCAGGAACACGCTGCCGAAGCCCACGATGGCAGCCAGGATGTGGAGCGTCAGGACGAGCTTGTACACCCCGCTGTTCAATCCGGTTGCCATGGTCGGCCTCCCCGTGATCGTGGTCGCTTGGCTGCCGCGAACATAGCTGGGCTACGTTCCCGGCCGTGGCCACAAATCCGTCGCCGGACCTGATGCTCTCGTCGATCAACGGACGCGCCCGCTCCGTCGACCAGTGGCTCACCACGTTCCACCTGCTTTTCGTCGCCGTCGATCCCGGGAACGATCGCAGCTCGTGGGTCGTACCAACCGCCGGTCGGGTGCTCACCGGCTACGAGCAGGCCGACGTTCGCGTGGCCTGGCTGGTAGCCGGCACGCCGGCCGAGGCCCGGCGGTTCCTGGGCCGTTGGTCGAGCGATATCCTCACCTTCGCCGACCCCGACCTCACGGCGATCCACGGCTTCGGGCTGGGATCACTCCCCGCCATCGTGCACATGGGGATGGACGGGACCGTCGTGAACGCGGTGGAAGGCTGGGATCCCGTCGACTGGCGGCGGCTGACGGCCGACCTATCGAGGATCGTGCGTTGGAGCCGTCCGACGATCCCCATGCCCACCGATCCCGGATCCTTCACCGGGGCCCCCCTCCCCGGGTAGCTGATGACCGGGGCTCCCCTCCCCGGGTCGCCCGGTGAGCAACAGGGCAGCCAGGACGAGCGAGGAGATCGGAGCGCTACGGAGGTCGCCCAGGACCCACGTGGAGCGGTCCACCCCGGCAACCGAGTCGGCCAGCGACCGGGGTCTGGCCCGACGGCGCCGCAACTCCGCCGCCAGCATGATTCCATCGACGACCACGAGGCCCCCCGATCCATGTCTCGGCCCCCACCTTCGGTCGCCCGTCCTGTGGAGCACAAGAAGGGAAATGCTGGGTACAACCCCTCTCACGCTGTGGAGAACCTGCCAGTCACTTCTCGAGAATGCCGCCCCGGGTCATGGCATCGACGTCGAGCACCCGGTCGGCCACGTCACTGTCGAGCCAGCCCTTCTCGACGACCACCTGGCGGAGGGTCTTACCCTCGGCCAGGGCGATCCGGGCCGCTTCGGTGGCCCGTTCGTAGCCGATGTGCGGGTTGAGAGCGGTGGCGATGGCCGGCGACGACTCGGCGTAGGCCCGGCAGCGCTCGATATCGGCCTCGATGCCGGCGACACACCGGCCGGCGAGCAGCCTTGACACCGAGGCCACCACGTAGATCGACTCGAGCAGGGCGTGGGCCATCACCGGCACCCCCGTGTTCAGCTCGAACGCACCGGACACCGCGGCCCACGCGACCGTGGCGTCGTTGCCGACCACCCGTGCCGCCACCTGCACGACGGCCTCGCAAATCACCGGGTTCACCTTGCCGGGCATGATCGAGCTCCCGGGCTGGAGGTCGGGCAGACGGATCTCGCCCAGGCCGGCACGGGGCCCGCTACCCATGAGACGAAGGTCGTTGGCGATGCGCTGGAGCGACACGGCCACGGTGCGCACCGCCCCCGAGGCCTCTACGAGGGCGTCGCGACCACCCTGGGCCTCGAAGTGGTTGCGTGCTTCGCGGACCACCAACCCCGTCTCGGCCACCAGGCGCTCGACCACGAGGGCGGCAAAACCGGGCGGGGCGTTGATTCCGGTACCCACGGCCGTGCCCCCGATGGCCAGCTCGGCCAGCCTGGGCAGGCACGATCGGAGACGGTCGCCGCCCTGCTCGACCGCCGCCCGGTAGCCCCCCATCTCCTGGCCCAGGGTGACGGGAGTGGCGTCCATGAGGTGGGTACGGCCGGCCTTGACCACGCCGGCCAACTGTTCGGCCTTCGACCCCAGGGCGGCGGCCAGGTGGCCGAGGGCGGGCAGGAGGGTGTGCTCGACGGCGTCGGTGGCGGCCAGATGGACGGCGGTGGGGAACACGTCGTTCGACGACTGGGAGGCGTTGACGTGGTCGTTGGGGTGCACAGGTCGGCCCAGGCGCTCGGCGGCCAGGCCGGCGACGACCTCGTTGGCGTTCATGTTCGACGACGTGCCCGACCCGGTCTGGAACACGTCGACGGGGAAATGGTCGTCCCATTTCCCGGCGCCAACCTCGGATGCGACCGCGGTCACCGCCGATCCCAGATCCTCGTCGAGAACCCCCAGCGTGACATTGGCGGCGGCCGCCGCCCCCTTCACCGCGCACAGGGCCCAGATCAGCTCGCGCCGCAGTCGCAGCCCCGAGATGGGGAAGTTGTCCACCGCCCGCTGCGTCTGGGCGCCCCAGCGGGCCGTGGCCGGCACCTGGACCTCGCCCATCGAGTCGTGCTCGGTCCGGTACTCGGGGCTCATGTTCCTCCTCGTGGCCCGTGGGGTACAGACATCATCACGGGTTGGCGGACCGTAGCGCGACGTTTCGCGCCCGGGAGCGGCCTTTGCCTTGCATGCCCCAACGCCCGGCGTTAGTGTTCCATCAGTCGTCGGGGCGGGATGTCTCGATGGTCGCCACCAGCTGCAACTGTCACCAGCCGCAACCGTCACAGCTGCAACGGTTCCAAGCACCAACCGTTTCCATAGCTGCACGTCCTTGTCGAGTAACGATCAATCGTCTACTTCGTCGCAGCCACGCCACAACCGAGATCCCCGGAAGGCAGTGAGACTTATCCTCCCCCTGCACGTACGGCGGCTCGTCGTCCTCGTCGGGTTCGCACTTGTCCTACCCATGGTCGTGGTTTCTCCCGCATCGGGTGACCAGATCGCCGACAAGAAGGCCGAGGCGGCGCGAATCGCCAAGGACCTCGATGTCGAGGGCAACAAGGTCAGCATGGCCGCCGAGCAGTTCAACCAGGCGCAGTTGAAGGTGGCCGAGGTGCAGAGCTCGCTCCTCAAGGTCAGGGGAGATCTGGCCAAGGCCGACCAACGCATGCAGACGGCCAAGGGCGTGCTCGCCCAGGTGGCCGTCCAGTCCTACGTGAGTGGTGGTTCCACCAGCTTCTTCGCCCATCTGGCCAGCAGCAATCAGGACGACCTGGTGCTACGCACGCAGTACCTCCGTTTCACGGCCTCCGACCAGCGCGACGCCATGGGCCAGGTCAGGGCCGCCCGTGAGGACTTCTCGGCTGCCCAGGCCCGTCTGAGCGACGAGGAGAAGGCTTCCGCCGAGGCCGCCTCCGCCGCCGAGGCGGCCAAGCGTTCGGCCGCCGATGCCGAGGCCAGGCAGCGGAACCTGCTGGGCCAGGTCAACGGCGAGCTCACCCAGCTCGTGGCCACGGAGACGGCCGCCCGCATGGCCGCCCAGGCCGCCGCCGCGCCGCCCGCATTGAAGGTGGGAGCATCCGCCGCCCTCATCGGTGGCCCTGCCCCCACCGGCATGGCTGCCCCCACCGGCCCGGCTGCCCCCACCGGCATGGCTACCCCCACCGGCCGTACCAGCCCTTCGGCCGAGCCCCCGGCCGCCGACGCGTCCGGGCCCCGCCAATTGGCATCCACTCCCGCCCCGCCCGCTTCCGGCGGTGCCGGCACGGCGGTGTCGGTGGCCGAGGGTCAGGTGGGTAAGCCCTACGTGTACGGCGCCGCCGGCCCCGACTCGTTCGACTGCTCCGGGCTCATGCTGTACGCGTGGGCCGCAGCAGGCGTGTCCCTGTCCCACTCGGCCCAGGCGCAGTACTCCGAGACGACCCGGGTGCCGATCTCCGACATGCAGCCCGGCGACATCATCTTCTTCGGCGGGAGCACCGGCAGCATCGGCCACGACGCCATGTACGTCGGTGGCGGCGAGATGGTCGAGGCGGCCCATACGGGCACGAATATCCGGATCGTCCCCGTCCGTGACGGCATCGTGGGCGCCGGCCGACCTGGTTGACCTCAGGTAGAACTGCGACTCTCAGCCAGACCGCAGCATTTTCACAGCAGGACCCCATTCTCGGTGCCGATACTCGGTCCATGATGATTGTTCTGCTCATCGGGATCGTGTGGATGCTTACGGCCGGGTTGGCCTTGACCCTGTTCTCGGCCGCCAGGAACGCCGATAAGCGGGCCGAGACGATGCTGGTCGTGGCCAGGGTCCCCGAACGCCCGAGTCGTCGCTCCGCCGCCTGACCCGCCCCGCCGGTCTGACCCGCTCGCCACCCGAAGGGCGCGAGTCGGGGCCTGTCCCACCTCGGACAGGCCCCGGATCATCGCATCCGGCTGACAGACCGGCTCAGGCAAGCACCCCGGCAAGCCCGCTGAGCGATCCGACGAGATCGTCGGCCTCGTTCTCGGTGAACGCCCGGACGGTCTTGATGTTGACCGCCCCCGACATCTGGCCCAGCAGGGCGAACTTGGCCATGGTCTCCTCGTCGGGCGCCTCGACGACGACGATCACGTCGTATTCGCCCATCACCAGGTAGGACCTCTTCCAGTGCACGCCCACCGCCTCTGCCGCCTTCTTGCCGGCGTCCCGACCCTTCTTGGCGTTGACGATGTCCGAGGCGCCCTGGTCGGTCCACTTCATGAACATGATGTACGTAGCCATCGTGTGATCTCCTTGTTCGCGACACTCGTGGTCTGAAGCACACCGTCCGATGTGCCTGCCCCACCATGGTAAAACCCGGCCCTTGGGGCCATGTCAAGGAGTTTTTTTGGCGATCTCGATCTGACCTCAGGTGACCTTCCGGAGCACCACCAGCGACCGACCCTCTAGCCAGATGTCGTCGTGGGAGCCGAACCTGACGCCCTCGCTGCTGCCGGGCGGCCGGACATAGCCGATGGAGGTGTCGAAGACCAGCTCGAGGGACTGGGCCCACTTGGTATCCGGCATGGTGAAACGCACCGGCTCGGGGCCGTTGAGCAAGACGAGGAAGCTGTCGTCGCGGACGGGCTCGCCCCGGGGCCCGGGCTCGCCGATCTGGTCGCCGTTGAGGAACATGCCGATGGCCTGGACCCGCCCCGACGTCCACTCTTCGGCGGTCATCTCCGCCCCGTCGGGGCCGAACCACCCGATGTCGGCCAATCCGGATCCGTGGATGGGCCGGCCCTGAAAGAAGCCCCGGCGATGGAACACCGGGTGCGAACGCCGCAGGGCGATGAGATGGGCGGCGAAGTCGAGCAGGTCGGCGTCGTCGGCGCTGAGGTCCCAGTCGTGCCATGACACTTCGTTGTCCTGGCAGTAACCGTTGTTGTTCCCCCCCTGGGTGCGTCCCATCTCGTCGCCGCCGAGGAGCATGGGCACGCCCTGGGAGAGCAGGAGGGTGGCCAGGAAGTTGCGCTGCTGGCGACGGCGGACGTCGGCGATGTCGGCGTCGTCGGTGGGCCCCTCGACGCCGCAGTTCCACGACCGGTTGTCGTCGGTGCCGTCGTGGTTGTCCTCGCCGTTGGCGTCGTTGTGCTTGCCGTTGTAGGACACCAGGTCGGCCAGGGTGAACCCGTCGTGGGCGGTGACGAAGTTGATCGATGCGTGGGGCGCCCGGCCGTCGTGCTGGTAGAGGTCGCTGGAGCCGGTGAGCCGGTAGCCCAGGTCGGCCACCCCGGCCGCCTCACCCCGCCAGAAGTCACGCACCTGGTCGCGGTAGCGCCCGTTCCACTCGGTCCACAGCACGGGGAAGTTGCCCACCTGGTAGCCGCCCTCGCCCACATCCCAGGGCTCGGCGATCAACTTGACCTGCGAGACCACCGGGTCCTGGTGGATGAGATCGAAGAACGCCGAGAGGCGGTCGACCTCGTGGAAACCCCGGGCCAGGGCCGATGCCAGGTCGAAGCGAAAGCCGTCCACGTGCATCTCGGTGACCCAGTAGCGCAGGCTGTCGAGGATGAGGCGCAGCACCTCGGGGTGGCGGGCGTTCAGGGTGTTGCCGGTACCCGTGTAGTCCATGTAGTGGCGGGCGTCGCCGTCGACCAGACGGTAGTAGGCGGTGTTGTCGAGGCCGCGAAACACCAGGGTGGGTCCCATGTGGTTGCCCTCGGCGGTGTGGTTGTAGACCACGTCCAGGATCACCTCGATGCCTGCGGCGTGCAGGGTGCGGACCATGGCCTTGAACTCCCGCACCTGCTGGCCCTTCCCGCCGGCGGCCGAGTAGGCGGCGTGGGGTGCGAAGTACCCCAGCGAGTTGTAGCCCCAGTAGTTGGTGAGGCCCTTGGTGACAAGCCCGTGCTCGGCCACGAAGTGGTGGACGGGGAGGAGCTCGACGGCCGTGACGCCCAGTTCCTTGAGGTGGTCCACGGCGGGGGGACTGGCGAGGCCGGCGTAGGTGCCCCTGAGTGCTTCGGGAACCTTCGGGTGGCGTGCGGTGAAGCCCCTGACGTGGACCTCGTAGATGACCGTGTCGTGCCACGGCGTGTCCGGCCGGTGGTCGTCGCCCCACGGGAACTGCGAATCGGCCACGACCGAATGGGGGACGTGGGATGCCGAATCGCGGTCGTCGGCCACCCCGTCGTCGCCGCCCACCTTGTAGCCGAAGACGGCATCGTTCCAGTCGAGCGTGCCGTCGATGGCCTGGGCGTAGGGGTCGATCACCAGCTTGGCGGGGTTGAACCGGAGGCCCCGGGAGGGGTCGTAGGGCCCGTGCAGCCGGAAGCCGTACTCCCGGCCCGGACCCACCCCCGGCACGTACCCGTGCCAGATGTGAGCGGTGACCTCGGTGAGGGGGACGCGTGTTTCGCCGTCGACGCCCTTCCCCGGCGTCGGGGGGTCGCCACCGAACAGGCACAGCTCGACGGCGTCCGCGCCCTCTGAGAACAGGGCGAAATTGGTACCCTCTCCATCCCAGGTCGCGCCGAGAGGATGGGGTTTACCGGGCCAGATCTCCATGGGGGCCACTTTGGCTCACCGGGGACCGCACGTTCCAAAGTTGAGGAGCCGGATGGACGAGCCAGGTCAAACACATGCCGCGGCCAAATGGTGGCGCGGCCTGTCCGGGGCGTGGCGCGCCAACGTCGGGCTGTACTGCCTGGCCACGGTCGCCCTAGTGGCCCTGGTGGCCCAGATCGTGACGGGCGGGGGTCGACCGGCCCAGCGGGTGGAGGTGGCCAGTCGGGCCCCGATCACCACCGCGCCGTCCCCACGGCCCCAGATCCCCACCACCACACCCCCCACCACGGTGGCCGGGCCGCCCACCACCGATGCCCCGACAGCGAGCGCGCCCCCGGGACCGGCCGCGCCCAACACACCGCCAGCCCCGGCCCCGCTGACCGTCGGTCCCAGTGTCCCCGAGAACCCCACCACCTCTCCCCCTGTTTGCCGCAACTCCACCAAACCCGATTGCGGGCCGTTCTACTGGGACCCTGCCCCCGCCCCGAACCAGCCGTTGAACGTGAACGTGACCCCGTCGCCCAGCAATCCGGCGCCCAACGACGTGGTGACGTTCACCGTGAAGGTCACCGATGCCGACCATCGGGTGACGAACAACTGTGCCCAGGCCAACTTCGGCGACGGCGTGGTTCAATCGCTTCCCTGCACACACGCTCAGTGCTTCGATGCACACGGACCCTGGGACCCGCCCCCGCAGACCGACGGCGACGCCACCTTCACGTTCCGCCATCAATACGGGCAGGGCACCTTCGCCCCGACGTTCACCTTCCACACTGATTTCGACCTCCCCTGCCCGAGTCCCTACGGGAGTGCGGGCTCGGGCCAGACGACGGTGAGGGTGTCCGGCCCGTAGGGTCGGCCCGGGGACGTAGCCCAACCGGCAGAGGCAAGGCGCTTAAACCGCCTGCAGTGAGGGTTCGAGTCCCTCCGTCCCCACTCTCGGATCCGCTCCTGGCGCGGACGGCGGGACCGGACCGGGTGGACACGACCGACCCCGTCAGGACCCGGGTCGGTCTCCCTGCAGCTCCAGCACATAGGCCCAGAGGCGGAGCGCGCCCGTCCAGTCGGCCTCGGGCGCCCGCACGAAGCCCTCGCGCTCGTAAATGCGGTGGGCATCGGTCATCTCGGGTGTCGTGTGCAACCAGATGCGATGCCGGCCCTCGGCTCGCGCTCGGACCAGGCAGGCCCGAACCAGGGCCGTGCCCACGCCGGCGCCCCTAGCCTCCGGCGCCACGGCCAGCATTCGGATGCCGGCACTGCCACGGGCCGGCGGGCCGGCACTGCCACGGGCCGGCGGGCCGGGGATTTCGTGGTCCTCCCACTCGAAGTAGGGCCCGGGACCGGGTACGTACGTGACCCCACCGAGAACCCGTCCGCCGGGGTCGACGGCGACGAGGACCACGGCGACGGCGGCCCGGCGGGCGGTGTCGCCCAGCTCGGCCAGGTACCCCTCGCCCGGGTCGAAGCCGGCCACGCCGGTGTAAGCGTTCACGGTGAGCCGGCCCAGTTCCTCGAACTCACCGGAAGCGACCTCCCGAATATCGGCCGCTGCCGGAGACCGGCGGTGGTCGGTGGTCATGCCGCCCGAACCTCGTTCGCATCGAGAGCGGCAGCGAGGAGGGCGGCTCGCAACGAAGTAGCCCCGTTCCCACCGACGCGGTTGGCCACGAGGACCCCCTCCACCAGGTCGGCGGCCACCGCCTCGAACGGTCGGCCGCGCAGGCGGACAGCGACGACGGCCTGGCCATCCGGGCGGCGGCGGATGGTGCGCTCCAGCTCGGGAGGCCGGGGCGGACTCCGGAATCCGGGCACGACGAGGCCCTGGCGCCGAGCCTCGGCGGCCAGCGCCTGGGCGGCGGTGGCGAAACGGACGGACGCGGCCACGGGCATCGACACCCAGGATGCCAGGCATGTATGACAGTGGAGCCGGGACCGGTCAGGCTATGGGCCATGAGCGATCCCCATCAGCCCCCGAACCCGACCGACGACGCCCCGACCAGGGACCCGGCCGGGCCCGGTGAGGAGCGCCGAACCGCCCCTCCCGCCGATCAGGACGATACCGTCCTGGACCGTCCCCCTCGGTTAGACCCGTCGACCCCGAGTAACCAACCCCCGCGCCCACCGGGCCCGCCGCCGACGCTGCCGCTGCTGCCACCGCCGCCACGACCTCCGGGCCCCCCGGGTGGGCAACCCCAGCCGGGCCCCGGCGGCCCGCCACGACCTCCGGGCCCCCCGGGTGGGCCGCCCCAGCCGGGCCCCGGCGGCCCGCCACGACCTCCGGGCCCCCCGGGTGGGCCGCCACGGCCGGGCCCCGGCGGCCCGCCACGACCTCCGGGCCCCCCGGCTCCTCCGGGTGGAACACCCCGGCCGGGCGGGCCGCCGCCGCGACCTCCGGCCCCTGCGGGTCCTCCGGGTGGGCAACCCCGGCCGGGCGGGCCGCCGCCGCGACCTCCGGCCCCTGCGGGTCCTCCGGGTGGGCAACCCCGGCCGGGTGGGCCGCCACCACGACCTCCGGTACCCCCGGCTCCTCCGGGTGGGCAAACCCGGCCGGGCGGGCCGCCACCACGACCTCCGGTCCCTGCGGTTCCTCCGGGTGGAGCACCCCAGCCCGGCGGAAGCGGGCCGCCACGACCTCCCGGCGCCCCAGGTGGGCCGGCCGCTCGCCCGATCGGGCCACCGCAGGGCGGTCCACCCGCAGCGAGGCCCCCGACTCGCGAGCCCTCTCCTGCCTCCACCGGGCCCAGGCCCGGCACTCCTACCTCACCGGCGCCGACCAGGCCCCCGGCACCGGCGGGTCGCCCGGCGCCCCCCCGGTCGGCGGTCGCCCAACCTCCTGCTGCGCCGCCCGTGGCTCGTCAACCGGGTCCTTCCCCTCATCCAGACGACGATCTCAACCGGGAGCTGTCGTCGGAGGCCACGAACCGATGGGTCAGCATGGCCAATGTGGTTGGTTCGGGCCTCGTGGCCGTCGTGGCCCTCCAGGTCGTGGCCGCCCTCATCGAGGGGTTCACGTACAGCACGAACGAACCACAACAGGTGCCCACCGGCGATCTCTTCCATCGCCTCGGCTACCCCTTCGGGAGCCTCGGTACCACGACGCTGATCATCCTCGTGATCGGAGTGGTCCTGCTGTCGCTGCCCTCGTACCTGGGCGACGACACCACCCCGTCCCAGGACCGTCTCGCCGCCTTTGCGCTGATCGGGGCGGTGATCACTGCGGTCATCCTCGCCCTCGGGAGCCTGCTCGCGGTACGAGCCAACTTCCACGTGTACAACGAGAGCCAGCGGTCAGTGCCGACCTACGTGATCGTCCAGTACGCCTCGTTCATGATCGGCAACCTGGGCACGGCGGTCCTGGCCTTCTACGCCTCGATGCAGGTCATGGGCATGAACGCCCGACGGTGACCCGGTCGGGTGTCGTAGGCCGTCAATAACGTGGGGCCGGTGGACCATCACCCGGCCGGGGCACTCCCGGAGCTCACCCCCGTGCAGCTCCGGGTCCTCGACGATCTCATGGCCCGGGGCCAGCCCCGTCCCCGGTTCCCTCCGTCGCTGGCCCACGACCTGCGGTGCGAGCTCGAGGAGGCGATCACGCCCCTCCTGGCCGGATCGCCGGTCGACCCGGCCACGGGCGATGGGCCGTTGTGGGTGACCAAGGGCGTGCTCAGCCAGGTGCACGCCTGCGAGGCCCACCACCTCGACGAGGCGCAGGAACCGTTCGCCTGGAACGCCCGTAACGCCCGAGGAACGGTGGCCCACCGGGCGCTGGAACTGACCCTGTCCTCACGTGACCAAGCCGCCCCCCTCGATCTGGTCGACCGGGCCATCGACAGCCTCGGCGCCGACGACCCCCGAGGCGTGCTCCGCCCGTGGATCACCGGGGCAACAGCCGTCGAGCTGGCCGACCTCCGGTCCGGGGCCAACGACGCCGTGTCGAAGTTCATCGAGTGCTGGCCACCGCTCAAGCCATCGTGGACCCCGCGCACCGAGACGCGCATCGGCGCCGACCTCTGCGATGACCGGGTGGTCCTGAGGGGCAAGGTCGACCTGGTCCTCGGCCAGGCCAGGGGCGACGAGGCGAGGGGTCTCGTCGTCGACCTCAAGACGGGCCGCGCCTATTCGTCCCACCTCGACGACCTCCGCTACTACGCCCTGGTGCAGACGTTGCGGGTCGGGGTGCCGCCGTTCCGGGTGGCCAGCTACTACCTCGACACGGCGACGTTCCACCACGAAGACGTCACGGCCGACATGCTGGCGATCGCCGTGCGCCGCACCGTCGACGGTGTACGCAAGCTCGTCGAGCTGGGCATGAACCGCGAACCGACCATCACGCCGGGGCCCCAGTGCGGCTGGTGCCGCCTGGCCACCTCCTGCGAGGGCCCGGACCGGTGGAGGCGGTCCCAGGGCGACGACGACAGCCTTCCCCTGTAGCCACCCACACGAGGGTTAGCATCCGGTTCTCTGTCGACACTCGACTTCTTCTTCGACCCTGGTTGACCGTGGACCTGGATGACCTCCCGTTGGGTGGTCGAGGTAACTCCGCTCAGGAACGTGCCCGTGCGTTGGCGGGCCTTCAGCCTGGCCATCAAGAACAAGGACGCCGACGTCCCCGAGCAGTTCCGGCCCCTGATGGCGGTGGCGCTGGGCGCCCTCCGGGTCGTCGAGGCGGTGTGGGCCGAGCAGGGCGACGAACCCATCGGGCGCCTGTACACCGAGCTGGGCCGGCGGTTCCACCTCCAGGACGACATCTCCTTGACCGCCGTCGAGGCAGCGCTGGCAGCCAGCGGGCTCCACCCGGCGACGATCGCCGCGGCCGACGATGAGCGCTGGGATCGCGAGATCGAAGGGTCCATGGCCGAGGCCACCGAACTGGTGGGCACCGACGTGGGTGTTCCCGTCATGGCATTCCACGAAGGCCAAGACGTCTTCGCCATCTCCGGGCCGGTCATGTCGCCGTCGGTCACCGGCGACGAGGCCCTGGAGTTGTGGGACCACGTGATCGGCCTCGCCCGATGCCGCAGCTTCTTCGAGCTGAAGCGCTCACGAACCGCCCCCCCGCAGTTAGGCCCGCCCGGCGCCTGAAGCCGGCCCCGTTAGGCCTCGGTCTGGTCGAGGCGGAGCTTGCGGTGCTTGCCGGTGGGGCGATCGTCGTGACTGCGGTTCCACTCCTCGATCGCCGCTCGGGACCAGATCCGCCCGACCGCCAGCGTGGCCAGCGGAGACGGAAAGTCCTCGTAGGAGTCGATCAACTGGTAAACGCGCTGGCGCGACACACCGAGCATCTGGGCAACCTCAGGAGCGCCCACCACGTCCACGAGAGTAAATCTTAGGTCTTGACAGATCGCAAGTCCAGTCGTACCTTGGTCTTGACAGTATGACAAGACCCTTCGGGGCAGAACGAGGTGCGAGATGACTGGTACCGGCAGACGACCTGTGAACGACCCCCCAGGACCGGGGCGGGGGGGCGACCGCCATCGTGGTCGCACGAGCGTGGTGTCCGGTTGTCTGGCCCTGGCGGCGGCGGTGCTGATGGCCCTGTCCGGCTGCTCCAGGGGCGACCCGTCCAAGCCGACGGCGGCGGCCGCAGATGCGCCCACCACCACCGCGCCCACCACCACCGCGCCCACCAAGGCGGCAGCGCCGGCGACGACATCGGGTTCACCAGCCCCGGCGACCCGCACCGGATCCGCCGGCGGCGTGACGCTTCCCTTCGTCGCCGACACCAAACCGGACACCTCCTCGGAACGCGACGGGAACCCGGTGCTGGTGTCGGTGGCCAAGGGGGAGCACGACGGCTTCGTACGGTACGTGTTCACCTTCAACCACAGCGATCGGGACGGCCACCAGCCGTGGAGGCGGTTCGCTCGCCCGGCGTGGGACGTGCGCTACGTCTCCCGCGACGAAGCCGTCCAAGACGGGTCCGGCGCACCAGCCGTGAACGTGGGTGCCAACGCCCACCTGAAGATCAGGTTCGACGCGAACATGCACGACGGCGCCGAAGGCCAGAACACCCTGCAGACCTCGGTGAGCGACGAAGACGCCTTGGCGTTCGGGGGTGACTTCGAAGGCCGGGTGACCTGGTTCTACGGCTCGGACGGCGAGCGACCCTTCCGGGTGTTCTGGGTGGGCGACGGGCGAGTGGCGGTCGACATCGTCAACTGAGCGAAACCGGCCAGGGTGTGCCAAGCTCGACACCCTGGCCGGCTGGCAACCAAGTGACAGGAGCTGGGAGCTTCATGGACCCTTTGTCGCGTCGGACCTTCGTCGAAAGGGGCCTCGTCCTAGGCGGCGGTGTCTTCGCAACCGGAGTCGTGGCGGCGTGTGGGAGCTCGAGTTCGAAGTCGTCGGCCACTACAGCGGCAACGGCGACGACCATGCCCATGACTAATCCCGACCAGGCGTTGAAACGCCTCCAGGCCGGGAACGCGCGCTTCGTCGCCGGCCGCCTCGACCACCCCGGGCGCGACACCGTGCGCCGCGCCGAGCAGGCCGAGACCCAGACACCGTTTGCGGTCATCCTCGGGTGCTCCGACTCGCGCGTCCCGCCGGAGATCGTCTTCGACGAGGGGATCGGCGACCTGTTTCCCGTACGGGTGGCGGGGAACACCGGTGACGACGACATCGTCCTCGGCACCATCGAGTACGGCGCCGTCGTCCTGAAGTGCGTGCTGGTGGTCGTCCTCGGGCACGAGAACTGTGGGGCGGTGAAGGCTGCCGTCGACCAGGTGGTCAACGCCAATGTGCCGCCGGGCCACATCGAGAGCGTCCTGAAGCCCCTCGTTCCCGCCGTCGAAGGGGCCCGAGCAACGTCTCCCCCCGACCTCGTGCACGCCTCCATGCTGGAGAACGTCCGCCTCCAGGTCTCCCACCTGAAGACGTCCCAGCCCCTGCTGGCCCCTCTGGTGACGGCCGGCACCGTGAATGTCGTCGGCGCCGAGTACAACCTGACGACCGGCAAGGTCGACTTCGTCACCTGACGGCGCCTGGACACCCCCGGCCGGTGGCTCGCTAGCCGTTCACGACCGCGAGGGCGAACCCGTCGTAGCCCTTGCTGCCGACGGTCTGTATCGCCGTCGCGTCGACCCGGGGCTCAGTGCCCATCACCTCGATGAGGCGGCGAGCCGGGGCAAGCCCCTGTTCCTGCCATCCGACGCGAAGATCGACCTCCAGCTCGCCCAGACCCGCACTTTGGCAACGGGGTCGTCCTCCTCCGCTACCAACGCTGAGGGGGAGTGCGGCGCTTTCACCCAATCTCCTCTTATCGGCCCGTACGCTCGCGGTGACTGCAGCCTGGCCAGCAGCAGGGCCGACGCTGGCCTTCCTCCAGCTCCTCCTGGGTCCGGCGAATGCGGCGTTCTCGGGTCACCTCCTGCTTGGCATCCTCGACCCAGCAGATGAACTCGTTGCGGGCCAGAGGCGTGATGTCCTTCCAGGCATCGAGCGCCGTGGGGTTGGCGATCAGCGCCTTGCCCAGGTCTCGTGGAAGGTTGTGCACCACCCCACCGGGCACTCGCGGGCTGTTCACACGGCGACGGTAGCGGGCCCGGACGAGTCGCGCATCTGAAGTGTGATGCGCTGAGGCGCTTGCGTTACGAACAAGTGTTCGCTACACTGGGGTTTCTTGGGAGGTACGCCTCCCCTTGGCCATGCCCCTGGGTTCGGGGTTTGCAATGTCAGTCAGTACCGGCGTGCTCGACAAGTTGGTCGCGGATCTCGACGAGTTGGTCGAGGTTGATCCGGCGGTCTTCGCCGACGGCGAGGCGCTGGTCGACCTGCACCGTCAACTCGAGCGCATGCTGGCGGTCACCACGCGGGCCATCGCGACCTTCGCCGCCTCCGGGGCCTGGCAGCCCGACCGTGCCCGTTCGGCGGCGTGCTGGCTCGCCACCCGTTGTCGCCTGCCCATGCCCACGGCCCGGCGGCGGGTACGCCTGGGCCGGGCCCTGCGCCATCTGCCGGTGACCGAGGCGGCCTGGCTGGACGGCGACATCGGCGAGGCCCAGGTTGGTCTGCTGGCCAAGGCTCGTACCTCGGGCACCGACGAAGCGATAACACGTGACGAGGAGCTGCTTGTGGCCGAGGCCATGCGCCTGCGCTTCGCCTCTTTCTCGCGAGTGGTCGCCTACTGGACCTTGCGCGCCGATCCCGACGGTTGCGAAGAACAGTCCCGGGCCCAACACGATGGGCGGCGGTTTCATCTCTCGCACGGCTTCGAGGGCATGTGGTTCGCCGACGGCGTCTTCGACCCCATCAACGGGGCCATCATCGCCAACGAGCTGAAGCGCATCGAGAAGGCGCTGTTCGAATCTGACTGGGCCGAAGCCAAGGCTCGGGTGGGCGACGGCGTGCGCGTGGGCGACCTTGCCCGCACCCCGGCCCAGCGCCGCGCCGATGCGTTGGTCGAGATGGCCACCCGTTCGGCCGGTGCCACAGCCGGTGCCCGCCGGCCCGAGCCGCTGTTCTCCGTGTTCGTCGGGTACGAAACCTTCGCCGGGATGCTGTGCCAGTTGGCCGACGGCACGGTGGTGAGTCCAGGCAGCGTGCGGCCGTGGATCGACGATGCCTGGATCGAGCGGGTGGTCTTCGACGGGCCCAGCCGGGTCATGGACGTGGGCGTACAACGGCGCCTGTTCGCCGGGGCCACCCGCCGCGCCGTGGAGCTACGCGACCGGGAGTGCTTCCATCCGTTTTGCGACCGGGTTGCGGCCGACTGCGACATCGACCACCTCCAGCCATGGGCCAACGGTGGGCCCACCACCGTCGCCAATGGCCGGGTGGCCTGTGGCTTCCATAATCGGGCTCGGCAACGAAGTCCTTGATCGCAACGCCGCTCCCCGCGGTGCTCGGGGCACGCGCCAGAATGCGAACCATGAACGATGCTGAATCCCTCCCGAGATCGGGCGGCATGGAGATCACCGACGACCTGACCCTCGACGCCGACGTGGCCTGTGGCCGGGGACCGGCGCTGGTGATCGTTGCCGACAACGTAACGGTCGACCTGGCCGGGCACACCATCGCGGGCGGCGGCGAACCTGGCATGAGCGGCGCGGGAATCCTGTTCCGCGGCGTGCACGGAGCGACGGTCCGCAACGGCACCGTGACCCGCTTCGACACCGGGGTCCTCATCGACGGCGGTTCCGCCAACGTGGTCGAGAACCTGACCCTGGAGGACAACATCGGGTCGCCCGACGGCGAGCTGGGTGACGGCATCGTGATCAACAACTCCGGCGAGAACCGGGTGCTGGGAAACGTCGTCCGGCGCAACGGGCCGTTCAGCGGCATCGGCCTTGGGCCGTCGTCGGCGGACAACGAGATACGCAACAACACCGTGGCCGACAACAACATGTCGCACCTGGGCCCATCGGAGATCGCCCGCCAGACCATGGGCATACGCATCGAGGGCCCATCGGCCAACCACAACCGGATCGTCGCCAACACCGTCACCGGAAGCGGCGCCGACGGGATCGTCGTGCTGGCTACGTGCGACAACCCGGCCGACGAGCCACCCTGTGTGGGCACGCCGCCGAACGAGCACAACGAGATCGTCGGCAACACCGCCATCGGCAACGGCCGCAGCGGCCGGGGCTGCGGCATCCGGATCTTCAGCATGCCCCTCCCCATGCCGCCCCTCCACAACATCCTGCGCGACAACGTTGCCGACGACAATGCCAACTACGGCGTCGCCGTCGACGGCCTGCCGATCGGCTCGCCCGGGAACACGGCCATCGGCAACCGTGGCCACGGCAACGGGGAGTTCGACGGTTCCGACGGAACCCTGATGCCGCCGTGTGGCCGCAACGTGTGGGTAGACAACGACTTCGGCACGGTGAACCAGCCCGGCGTGTCCAGACGCAGCGACGAGGCGCCGGAACGCCCCTGAGGGTCCAGAAGATAACTACCTGTGCATTCCGGAAGCCACCTACCAGCGGCTTCTCATCATCGAATGCACAGGTAGTTATCTTTCTGACCCTGAGTTCAGGTCGGCGTCAGAGCGTGCCGGCCTCGGTCCACAGAAGAGTGACGTCGTCGGCCGTGACGTCGCCGAGGTCGACGCCGCGCTCGGCGGCCAGGCGCTCCAGCGCCTCGAAGCGGCGCCGGAATGCGCTACTGACGCTGCGCAGCGCCGCCTCGGGATCGACACCGGCCCGCCGGGCCACACCGACCATGGCGAACAACAGCTCGCCGACCTCTTCGTGGCCAGGACCCGACTCGACGCTCACCGGGGCCCCCACGAGTGAGTCGGCTACCACTCCGTCGGTCTCCAGGCCCACCGACGCGGCCTTGCGTTGCACCTTGTGGGCGTACAGGAGCGAGGGCAGGTCGCCGGCGATGCCGTCCATCATGCTGGTGCGGCCCTTCTCCGCCTTCTTGATCTGCTCCCAGTTGCGCATCACCGCCCCGGGCGTCTCGGCCACGACCGTCCCGAACACGTGCGGGTGGCGACCGACGAGCTTGTCGTGCACGGTGCGGGCCACGTCGGCGAGGGTGAACGCCCCCTCCTCGGCGGCCAGGGTGGCGTGGAACACCACTTGGAACAGCAGATCCCCGAGCTCCTCCTCGAGGTGGACGAAGCCGTCGGGGCCCGCCGTCTCCAGGTCCTCCACCGCGTCCAGCACCTCGTAGGTCTCCTCGAGGAGGTGGCGGGTGAGCGAGCGGTGGGTCTGCTCGCGGTCCCACGGGCAGCGTTGACGCAGAGTGCGAACCAGTTCGGCGAAGCGGACCAGCTCGGCGGCCACCGGGGCGGCCAGCGCAGGTACCCACAATGAGGTCAGGTGGTCCGGCGCGATCACTCGGTCGAGGTCGTCCCACGCGATCGATCGGACCTCCTCGTCGGCCAGGCCCAGATGGTGCAGGACGACGACTTCGGCCTGATCGGCGGGCGCGTCGACGGACAGTTTGATGTCGGAGAGAACGGTCTGGGAGTCGCACTGGGCCACGAGGAGAGGCCCACGCTCGCCGGCGGCTTCCACGGCGAACCGCTGTCCGTCGACCAGACGCACGCCTGCGGCCAGGGGGTCGACCCCGAGGCGGTCCCAGGCCAGGTCGAGGAACGACAGGGAGGGCACCAGCTCGACCTCGACCCGGTCGTCGGCCACCAGCATCGCCACCGTCCGTTCGGCCACGAGAGGCGACCCGGGTACGAGGTACAGGATCTCGCGCCGAGCCTCGGCGTCGGCCACCAGGGCCTCGACGATCGCTTCGTAGACCTCGTCGAGCGACTCCCCGACGTCGTAGTGGTCGTCGAAGCTACCGGCATCCTCCACCGCCGAAGCCGACGGGTGGCGGCGGGTACGCAACCACCGCCGGGACGACGATTCGATCGCCGCAACCGTGGCGACGGTGAACAACTCGGGTCCGGCGGGGCCGAGGCCCGCCACCACGACCTTGGCTGCGTCTGCCCGCTCAGAGGGCCGCTCGGGCACCAGGGCGCCTACCCGGGCGTGGAGGTGGGAGGAGTCTGGCTGCCGCCTCCGGCCCCGGCCTTGGTGGTGGGAGCCTCGGGCGGGACCACCCGGGACTGGGCACCGTTCTTCTCGAACCGGCCGTACTTGGGGTTGACCGTCACGTTGGCCTTGGTGATCGCTTCCTCGGCCCAGGCGGCGAGCTTGTCCTGGGCCGCGGTAGCCGCCTGGTCGCGTGCCTCGGTAGCCACCTTGTCGTAGGGCGGCACGTCACGAGACTTCACGAGGATGACGTGGTAGCCGAACTGCGTCTTCACCGGCGCGCCCGCGGCTCCGACGGGCTGGCTGAACATGGCCGCCGAGAACTCGGGCACCAGCTGGTTCTGCTTGGCGAAACAGCCGAGCTCACCGCCTTTGGTCTTGCTCCCGGTGTCGGTGGAGACGTCCTTGGCCACGGTGGCGAAGTCCTCCCCGCCGTCGAGGCGGGCCTTCACCTTGTTGGCATCGTCCTCGGTGGCCACCAGGATGTGGCTCACGCAGACCTGGGCGAAAGCGTCCTGGTTGGCGTCGTAGAAGGCCTTGGCGGCCACGTCGGGGGCGCCCTGGTTCATGAGGGCGAACGACAGTAGCGACACCTCGGCGGAGCGACGAACGAGGGTGTCCTGGTAGACCTTGGGAAAGGCGTTGAACACGTCGTCGCCCCCGATACGGTCGCTGGCCGCCGTGCGCGCCGCGGCGAGGTCCGCCGGACTCACCACGATCTTGCGCTTGGCCAGGTCCTTGGCCACCAGGTCGTAGATGATCTCCCGGCTCAGCACCGTGGACGTGAAGGAGGCGTCGAACACCCCGTTGGTGCGCACCGGGGCCTGAATCTGGGACTCGACGAGCTTGAGGTACTTGTCGTTGCTGGCTAGGTCTCGAAGCTCGCCTTCGAGGGTGCCGGTGCCGATGCGGGTGCCGTCGACCGTGGCCGCGTAGCTGCTCACCGAGCTGCAGGCGGCGACGGCCAGGGTGATCCCGGCCGCCAGAGCAACCAGGGCCGGCCGGCCCGGACGGCGCAGCCGCCCATGAGGCAGTGCCGGGGCCGGCCGGCCCGGACGGCGCAGCCGCCCATGAGGCAGTGCCGGGGCGGGCCGGCGGGCGGAACGGGGGGCCTGAAGAGGCTGAAGGGGTGTCATGGTGCCACCGATGGTACCGATGCCGACGCCTGGTCCGGGATCAGCTCACGCAGCAGGGTCATCACCGCGTCGAGGGGGTCAGCCCCCCGGCGCAGCGGCACGACCAGCTGGGCCAGCTCTTCTTTCCACACCGCATCACGGGAAATGCGCTGGAGACGGATCTGCTGGCTGGTCAGCAGGTGCAGCGGCGCCAGGCGGGCGACGTTCTTGGCCACGGTGACCTCCCGCACCCCGGTGCGGGAGCACTCGGCTCGCAGGCGGGCCACGCCCAGCAACACCTGGGCCACCTCGGGCGGCGGGCCGTAGCGGTCGGCCCACTCGGCGGCGACGTCGTCGACCTCGGCCTGGGTGGTGACCACGGCCAAGCGTCGGTACGCCTCCAGACGCTGCTCCTCCCGAGCCACGTAGTCGGCGGGGATGTGGGCATCGACGGGCAGGTCGAGCTTGATCTCGGCCGGGACCCGGACCTCCTCGCCCTTCACCTCGGCCACCGCCTCGCTCACCATCTGCACGTAGAGGTCGTAGCCCACCGCGGCGATGTGGCCCGATTGGGTGGCGCCGAGGAGATTGCCGGCGCCGCGGATCTCCAGGTCGCGCATGGCGATTCTGAACCCCGACCCCAGCTCGGTGTGCTCGCCGATGGTCTTGAGGCGCTCGTAAGCCTCCTCGGTGAGCTTCCGGTCGGGCGGGAAGAACAGGTAGGCGTACGCCCGTTGGCCGGCACGGCCCACCCGGCCCCGGAGCTGGTGCAACTGACCCAGGCCCATGGCATCGGCACGGTCGACGACGAGGGTGTTCACCGTGGGCATGTCGATACCCGACTCGATGATCGTCGTGCACACGAGCACGTCGTAGGCGCCCTCCCAGAAGTCGAGCACGATCGTCTCGAGTTGGCCCTCGTCCATCTGGCCGTGACCGACGGCGATGCGGGCCTCGGGCACCAGCTCGGACAGCCGCACCGCCACCCGGTCGATGTCGGCTACCCGGTTGTGCACGAAGAACACCTGCCCCTCGCGCAACAGCTCACGGCGGAGGGCCTCGCCCACAGCCCGCTCGTCGTACTCACCCACGTAGGTGAGGATGGGCTGGCGCTCGGCCGGCGCCGTGTTCAACATGGTCAGGTCGCGTATGCCGGTGAGGCTCATCTCCAACGTGCGGGGGTTAGGTGTGGCCGTGAGGGTGAGTACGTCGACATCGGTGCGGAGGCGTTTGATGGCCTCCTTGTGCGACACACCGAAGCGTTGCTCCTCGTCGACGACCAGCAATCCGAGGCGCTTGAAGGCGATGTCGGCCGACAGGAGCCGGTGCGTGCCGATGACCACGTCGACGGAGCCGTCGGCCACACCCTCGACCACCCGCTTGGCCTGGGCGGGGGTGAGGAACCGGGACAGGGCCTCGACCCGCACCGGGTAGCCGGCGAAGCGCTCGGAGAAGGTCTGGTAGTGCTGCTGGGCGAGCAGGGTGGTTGGCACCAGCACGGCGGTCTGGGTGCCGTCCTGAGCGGCCTTGAACGCGGCCCTGATGGCGATCTCGGTCTTGCCGAACCCGACGTCGCCGCAGACCAGGCGGTCCATCGGGGTGTCGCGTTCCATGTCGGCCTTCACGTCGGCGATGGCCCGGGCCTGGTCGGGCGTCTCGGTGTACGGGAACGCCTCCTCGAGCTCGCGCTGCCACGGCGAGTCGGGCGGGAAGGCGTGACCCGGGCTCGACACCCGGGCTCGGTACAGGGCCACCAGCTCCTCGGCGATCTCCCGTACCGCCGAGCGGACCTTGGCCTTGGTCCGCTGCCATTCACCCCCGCCGAGGCGCGAGAGCGACGGGGTGTCGCCGCCCGTGTAGTGGCGGACGGCGTCGATCTGGTCGGAGGGGATGTACAGCCGGTCGCCACCCCGGTACTCCAGGAGGAGGTAGTCGCGCGAGATCGTGCCTTCGAGGCCACCACCGATGTCGCGGGTGACCATGCCGCCGTAGCGAGCCACGCCGTGCTGGTGGTGCACCACGTAGTCGCCGGGCTGGAGGTCGTCGAAGAAGGCCTGGGCATCGGTGCGACGGGGCCGGGGGCGGCGATGGGCACGCCGGCGCCCGGTGAAGTCGCTCTCCGCCAGGACGCCGAGCTTCAGCTCGGGAAGCACGAAACCCCGTTCTAGGGGCTCGACGGTGATCCATCCCCTCGGACGTCCGCTCCTGGACGCGGGCGGATCGGCGTCGGGCCCGGCACCCCGCTCAGAGGGCCGCTCGGGCCCGGCACCCCGCTCAGAGGGCCGCTCGGGCCCGGCACCCCGCTCAGAGGGCCGCTCGGGCCCGGGTTGGAGCACGGGCAGGGAGACGCCGTGCTCGGACAGGGCCGCGGCCAACCGGGTCGCCGAGCCGTTGGTATCGGCGGCCACGACCACGGTGAACCCCCGGCCGAGAAGGTCGCCGACCTGGCTCACCAGGCGTCCGGGGTCGCCGACCACCGGAGTCCAGCCGCGGGCTTCGACGGTGGCGACGGGCGGGCCCCCGCTCTCGGCGGTCGCCGGCTCGGGCGCGTCGGCCACGGGGCCGGCGGCGGCGGGCACCACCGTCCACATGGGCGCCCGGGTGTGGGCGAGCAGGCGGTCGAGGGGAACGTGCAGGCGGGGCCAGACCCGGTCGGCGGAGGCTCCCCAGGTCTGGGCCAGCGATGCCGCCAGGGCGGCCTCGTCGTCGATGAGCTCGGTCGCCCGGTCGCGCATGCGCCGGGGCTCCACCACCAGCACCTGGGCCTCGGTGCCCACCAGGTCGAGCAAGGTGGTCTCGCCTTCGGTGAGCCACGGGAGCCACGACTCCATGCCGTCGAAGGTCATGCCCTCGGCCAGCCGCTCCCACTGGTCGCGCCCCCAGGGCTCGGTCGCCACCAGGGCGGCGGCGCGGGCCCTGACCTCGGTGGTGGGCAATACCTCGCGACACGGGAAGATCTCCACGCACTCGAGGGCCTCCGTCGACCGTTGGTCGGTCACCGAGAACTGGCTGAGCCGGTCGACCTCGTCGCCCCACAAGTCGATTCGCACCGGGACATCCGCGGTGGACGGGAACACGTCGACGATCGAGCCCCGCTGGGCCACTTCGCCCCGGTGCTCCACGACGTACTCCTTGCGGTAGCCGACCCCCACGAGTTGCGCCATCAGGTCGAGCGGATCCACCGTGGTGCCGACGGTGACCACGACCGGTTCGACCTCGGCCACGTGGGGCCCGAGGCGCTGGAGCAGGGCACGCACGGGAGCGACGATCACCCGAGGTGCCCGCTCAGGGCTTCGTAGGCGCCAAAGGGCGCGGAGGCGGCGGCCCATTGTCTCCACGCCGGGGCTGACCCGCTCGAAGGGCAGCGTCTCCCACGCCGGAAAGACTTCGGCGGTCCCGGGGCCGAGAAAAGCCACGAGGTCCGACGCCAGGTGCTCGGCGTCCGGAGTAGTGGGAACGGCCACCACGATGGGATGGCGACTGGAGAGATGGGCGAGCCCGGCCACCGTGAACGCCCGGGCTGCGTCGGAGACGGCAACGACGGCCTGGTTGGTCCCCACCAGTCCCGGCAGGGTGGGGTGGTTGCGAAGAAGCGGGGGGAGGCTCCGGAGGGTCACCGTGCGAGGGTACCGGGGCGATTGACGTCCCCAGACGGGTCCCTGGGTGACTCACCCGGGGAATGATGTCGGCGGGGGGCAACCTGGCGGGTGGTCGCCCAGCCCGCCGACACTTTTGGCGATCTGGGACTAGCGGTCCTGAAGGGACATCTGCCAGCCGATCGCCGCCCGATGTCGGCCTAGTGGCCCGACTCCGGCATTCTCACGTCCCGCTCCGTTCATGAACCAGATCTTACAACTCGGCCCCTAGGGCCAAGTCAAGACAATATCTGAAAGATTCTGAAAAATCCACCCGATTGTCGACAGGGCTAACGCCGCCGGCCTAAGCATTGAACTGGTTCATCGCCGCGGCGGGGCCCTCGGCCAGGATGAGCTCCACGGCGTCGGCCGCCTGCTCGATGACGACGTCGAGCTCAACCTGCTCGGTCTTGGAGGGTCGCCGCAGGACGTAGTCGGCGGAGTCCATACGGCCGGGCGGCCGGCCGATCCCAACTCGGACCCGCACGAAGCTCCCCGAATGCAGGTGGGCGCGGATCGACTCCAGCCCGTTGTGACCCGCCGTGCCCCCGCCCTCTTTCACCTTGACCCGGCCCACGGGCAGATCCATCTCGTCGTGCACGACCACCAGGCGCTCGATGTCGGTGGCGATGCCATAGCGACGGGCCAGTCGGGCCGCCGACTCGCCCGAGAGGTTGACGAAGGTCTGAGGGAAGGCGAGCACGAGGAGCTCACCGTCGACGCGGGCCTCGGCCACGAGGGCCCGCTCCTTGCTCGACCGCAGGGGAGCGTTCCAGCGGGCGGACAGGAGGGACACCACGTCGGCGCCGAGGTTGTGGCGGGTGCCCTCGTAGCTCGCTCCGGGGTTGCCAAGCCCGACAACGACGAGGTCGGCGGTCTCGCCAGTCCGCTCTCGGGGCAGCTTCTACTCCCGGCCCCCGGCGGCCCCGGCCCCGGCCCCGGCCCCGGCCCCGGCAGCATCCGCCGGTGCGGGGGCTGCCTCGGCAGCCGCCGCTGTCTCCTCGGCCGCTTCCTCCTCGGCCTCGACCTCGGCGGACACCCGCGACGCCTGGCCGGCGACGACGGTCTCCTCGGGGTCGACGTCGGTGGTGACGCCGTCGGGCAACTTCAGGTCGCTCACCCGGATGGCGTCGCCGATGCCCAGCTCGGAGATGTCGACCTCGATGTGCGACGGGATCGACGAGGGCGTGGCGTGGACGGTGAGGGAGAACAACTGCTGCTCGACGAGGCCGTCCTCGCGGTGGACGAGGGTGGCCTCACCCTCGAGGCGCACAGGCACGTCGACGGTGACCACCTCGTCGCGGCGGACGATGACGAAGTCGACATGGGCCACCGTGCCCCGGACCGGGTCGCGCTGGAGCTGCCGAGCCATGGCCAGGTGGCGGCTGCCGTCGACGTCGAGAGAGATCAGGGCGTTGAGCCCGGCTTCGTGGTTGAGGGCGAGGCGCAGGGCCCGGCCCTCGACCGCCAGCGGCTGAGGGTCGACACCGTGGCCGTAGAGCACGGCGGGGATCTTGCCCGCGCCGCGCAGGCGCCTGGCAGTGGAACTGCCGGTGACACGGCCCGCCTCAGCGGTGAGGACTACCTCTTCCATGGGCGCGATTCTCCTAGCCGGTGCAACGTCGGAACCTGTTGAGTCTAGGCGTTCCTAGGACTGGTTTTCGCCACCGAAGATGTCGGACACCGACGAGTCCTCGAACACGGCGTCGAGGGCGTCGGCGATGATCGTCGCCACCGACAACACCTCGATCTTGTCGATCTGGCGGTCGGGGGGCAGCGGCAGGGTGTCGGTGATCACCACCTTGGAGATCACCGAGTTCTTCAGGCGGTCTATAGCCGGGTCGGAGAGCACGCCGTGGGTGGCCATGGCGTACACATCGGTGGCGCCATACTCCTTGAGAAGGGTGGCCGCCGCGCAGATGGTGCCGGCGGTGTCGATCATGTCGTCGACCAGGACGCAGACCCGACCGTCGACCTCACCCATCACCCTCAGGGCCTCGACCTCGTTGGCCCGGTCGGGGCGGCGCCGCTTCCAGATGGAGGCGGCGTCGGCGTCGACGTACTGGGCGAAACGTTCGGCCACCTTGGTGCGCCCGGCGTCGGGGGACACGATCACCACGTCGCTGCCGATGTTGTCGAGCACGTACTGGGTGAGCACGGGCATGGCGGTGAGGTGGTCGACGGGCACGTCGAAGAACCCCTGGATCTGTCCCGAATGCAGGTCGAGGCTCACGACCCGGTCGACCCCGGCCGTCATGAGCATGTCGGCGAGGAGCTTGGCGGTGATGGGCTCGCGCCCGGACGCCTTCCGATCCTGGCGGGAGTAGCCGTAGTACGGGCACACCGCGGTGATCCGCTTGGCCGAGGCGCGCTTGGCTGCGTCGATCATGATGAGCATCTCCATGATCGCCTCGTTCACCGGCCGCGAGTGGGTCTGGATGATGAAGACGTCGGCGCCCCGGATCGACTCGCCGAAACGGCAATGGACCTCGCCGCTGGCGAACTCGGAGAGGTTGTCCTCGCCCAGTTCGACGTTCAGGTGAGCAGCGATGGCCACGGCCAGGGGACGGTTGGAGCGCCCGGAGAACAGCTGCAACCGCCTCTTGGGTATCAGCTCCATGCACTCACACGCTCTCGTCGTCGCCCGCACCGGCAGTGTAGAACGGACCGGTGGTGGCCCCGCCGGCAACGTGGCTACCCGGCCGGAGAAACGCGAAGGGACCCACCACCGCGCCCGGGCCCACCTCGGCGTCGTAGCCCACGGTGTGCTCGAGGCGGGCGCCGTCGCCCACCGCGCAGTCGACCAGGCGGACGTCGGGGCCGAGGACGGCCCCCGGGCCGACGACCGTGCGCCCCTGGAGCATGCACCCCGGATGCAAGGTGACGTCGGGAGCCAGGCGGGCGGCGGAGTCGACCACGGTTCGCTCGGGGTCGACCATGGTGACGCCGGCCTTCATCCATCCCCGGTTGATGCGGCGACGCAACTCGGTCTCGGCCACCGCGAGCTGGAAGCGGTCGTTGACGCCCACCGTCTCCATGGGGTCGTCGGCGACCACGGCCACCACCCGGTGCCCGGCCAGGGAGAGCACGGAGATCACGTCGGTGAGGTAGTACTCGCCGAGGGCGTTCTCAGGGCTGAGCCGGCGCAGGGCGGGGGCGAGGAGGCTGCGCCGGAAGCAGTACATCGACACGCCGACCTCGTCGATCTCGCGCTCGGCCTCGGTGGCGTCGCCCTCCTCGACCAGGCGCTGCACCCGGCCGTCCTTGGACCGGACGACCCGTCCGTACCCGGTGGGATCGACGAGGCGGGCGGTGAGCAACGTGGCGGCAGCGTCGCTCCGGCGGTGCTCGTCGACGAGCTGCTGAAGGGTCTCGGGCCGAACCAGGGGCGCGTCGCCCGGCAGCACGATGAGGTCGCCATCGCCATCATCGACGTCGTCGTCGGGAAAGGCGGTGAGGGCCACCGAGACGGCGTCGCCGGTGCCCCGAGCCACATGCTGTTCGACAAAGTCGATGGCGAGGTCGGGCGGGGCGTCTTCGTGCAGTGTCTTGGTGACCCGCTCGGCCCCGTGGCCCACGACCACGACCACCCGGTCGACGAACATCAACGACAGGGCATCGACGACGTGCAGGAGCATGGGACGGCCGCAGAGGGGATGGAGTGGCTTGGGAAGCGCGGACTTCATGCGCGATCCCGCCCCCGCCGCCATGACCACCGCCGAAACGGGACGAAGCCTCACCAGTCCTTTCTACCCCGTCGGAGGTGTCGGGCGAGCGGACCTCGGCCCGGCGGGCTCACGACCAGGGTGACTGGCTCGGGGGTCAGGACTCGAACCTGAACCGGACAGCTCCAAAGGCTGCCGTGCTACCGATTACACCACCCCCGAAGGTGGTCCGACCTTACGCGGCGACCGATCCACCGCCGATCCGCGCGTCGGCCAAGATCGCACGGATCCAGTCGTCGACGACACAGTCGACCACCAGGTGGACGCGCGGCGCCGTTCCCGAGTTGACGACGGAGTGGCGCAGGTTGAGGTCGAGGTACCAGGCCTCGCCCTCCCCCATCTCGACCCGGCGGCCGTCGAGCAGGAACACCACCTCCGGGTCTGTGGACACCGGAACGTGGATACGCACCTCACCGGCGTCGAAGCCTAGGGCGAGGTCGGTGTGCTCGCGGATGCGCGAGCCGGGCCTCAGCCGGAGGAACCGCACGGCCAGCAGGAGGACAGCGAAGCCGGCCCGGGGTGTCCTGCACCCCTGGGCACCGGGCCAGGAGCGGCGTGTCTGCGAAGGCGGCACCGGCGGTGGGATCGGGATAGAGCCGTCCCTGATGGCCTCCCACTGAACGGAGGCGGCGCCGCTCCAGTCGCCCGCGTAGTAGGTGGTGTTGAAGTGGGGGACCCAGTCGTCGGGGACGAGGGCGTCGACGTCGGCCCGGAGCCGGCCGGCGTCGAAACGCCAGGGCAGCCGGGCGCTCGAAGGCATTGCCGGCACGGTCAGCCCCCGCCCAACATGGAGACGTCGACGTCTCCCCGTTCGACGACGTGGAACCCCAGGCGTTCGTACCATCCGACCAAGCGGGGATCGGCCAGCGACGCGCTCAGCCGCACCGGGACGCCGGTCGCGGCCGCTTTGGCGAGGACCGCCCGCATCAGGACCGTGCCGATGCCCTGCCCCCGGCAGCGGGTGAGGACCACGATGTCGACGACGAGGTGCTCGCCGGGACGGCGGTCGACCAGGAGCCGCCCGACGGGTGCGACGCCCTCCAGCACGATCCGGTGGTGGGCGTCGGGAAAGGCGGCGCCGTAGCCCTGCTGCTGCGCCCGGAACTGCATGTCCAGGAAGTCACGCCGCGCCGGCTCCGGCCAACCCAGCAACGCCAGCTCGGGGCCCCGCCGGTCGGCGTACAGCCGGTGCAGGAAGGCCTCGTCGGCGGGCGACGCCGGCCGGACGTTGATCCTGGCGCCGGTGCTTGTAACCAACTTGCCGTCCATCGCCTCCCTCGGTGGCGTCAGGATAAGGGACAAGGGATCGGCATCGGAGCCCGTTGTCCTCCAGCCGCAGGGTTGGTAGGTTCCGAGGTGCCGCTTGGAGGCCTGATCAATCGTTCGGCGCCGTAAGCGCGTGGATCACAAGGGAGTGTGGCCGTGTCCGAACCATTCCTCGCCGAGATCAGGATCTTCGCCGGCAACTTCGCTCCTCGCGGATGGGCGTTCTGCGACGGCCAGCTCCTTCCCATCGCCCAGAACACCGCGGTGTTCTCGCTCCTGGGCACCAACTACGGAGGGAACGGCACGACCAACTTCGCCTTGCCTGACCTCCGCGGCCGGGTACCCGTCCACGTCGGCCAGGGACCGGGGCTGGCGAATGTCGATCTCGGGCAGACCGGCGGCATCGAGGCAGTCACCCTGACCGCGGGCCAGATGCCCGCCCACAACCACATCCTCGCGGCCACCAACGGCGCGTCGACGTCATCGAGGCCGGGTGGCAACGTCCCGTCCGGGAGTGGCGCGTACGCGGCCGCCGGCGACGGCAACACGATGAATCCGGCGATGGTCCAGAACACCGGCGGAAGCCAGCCCCACGAGAATCACCAGCCCTACCTGGGCCTGAGCTTCATCATCGCCCTCGAGGGCATCTTCCCGTCCCGCAACTGAGCGGTCAGCGGGCCGGTGTCCGCCGGTCGACGACGGCCTGGTAGTCCTGGCCGTTGTCGGCCCGATCGACGTTTGCGACGAACAGCGGGAAGGTGCCGAGCACCGGGTGGACGACGGTGTGGATGCCGTCGGGGATTTGGCCGGGCCGCTGTCCACGGAAGACGAGGGAGAACGCCTCGCCGGTCAGGCCCGGGCGATCGGCCGGGTTGGGCGTGTGCGCGGTCGCCTGGTCGAGGGTGACCGGCACTCGGACGAGCGTCCCGGTCTTCACCGCGAAGGAGCTGCCGACGTGGGGTGCGAAGCGGGCCAGCGTCAGATCCCCGGCCGCCTTGCCGGTGGCCGCTTCGGCCGGCGACCCCAGGAGCCACCTCAGCGGCACGGCGACCCGGCGAACGCCGGGCACCGCCGCCACCAGCGCGGCCGCGCCTGCCGCCAGGAAAATCTGCCGCCTGGAGAACTCAGGCCCCAGCGATTCGTCCATGCTTGCCTCCCTCGATGCCCGACCAAATGGTACCGGGCGCTGCCGTGGGCTGCACCGTGGGGACCCCCTTCGGCGACCGGCTAGCGTGGGTCGCACCC
>JBBRXY010000018.1:0-46612 GCA_038238185.1 Acidimicrobiales bacterium | reverse complement strand
CGTTCGTCAGGCTCGAGGCAGAGATGGATCGTCTCGCTGCTCGTTCGCAGCTGGCGGCGTGACTACCTCAATGGGGTGCCAACATGACCTCGATGAAACTTGACTCATCCCGGCCGGCTTCGCCGGCCCAAGGCGTCTAGTTGCGGCGAAGCAGCGCCGAGCCCAGACCCCTGGATGTAAGTGCAGGGGACGGGCACCGTATCGAACGCAGTGCGCGTCCTGAATGGGAGGTATGGCAAATGTTCGGTGACTCGAAGCAGCGCCGATTGTTCCCTGTAATCTTCTGTGCTCTCGTGGTCCTGGCGGGGTGCTCGTCGTCGGGCGGCGGGAAGCTGGGCAACGACGCCATCGGCAGCATCAAGGTGGCGGCAGTCGTGGAAGGAGACGGCGCTCCGCTGGACGCCGTCCCCTCGCCCGACGGCTCAGTGTCGTACTTCACCGTGGGTACGCCGGCGCGCATCTACAAGACGTCCAACGACCCCAACCACCCGGTCGCCCTCGACACCGGCGGGGGGTTGACGGTCATTCGGGGGCTGACGACCAACGCCGACGGGACCCAGCTCTTTGCCACCGACGCCGGGGCTGTGGTCTCGCTCCCGGCCGCGGGCGGACCACCAACCCCGGTTGTCGGTACCGAGGGCACCCAGCCGCAAGGGGTTGAGGCGAGCGCACAGAACGGGGACGAGACCCTCTACTTCACAGGCAAGGACCCGACCGACGGCGTCCCCGCCGTGTTCAAGGTCCCGGCCCGGGGTGGTACGCGGAGCGTCCTGGCCAAGGGGACGCCGCTCGTGAACCCCGACGGCGTGGCCGTCAGTGAGAGCGGAACGGTGTTCGTCACCGACCATGGCCAGGGCACCGGCGCCGCCTACCGCTTGGACGCCAACGGGCCCACCAAGCTGGCCGACGTCAAGCAACTGGGCGACCCTGCCGGGGTGGGGCTCACCCAGGACGAGTCCACGCTGCTGGTTTCGTCCAAGAACGACAGCAAGGGAACGGCTCAGGTGCTTCTCATCGATCTGAAGACCTTGAAGACCGGCGTGGTCGACAAGGTCATCGGCGAGAACAAGAACGCCGGCGGCCTGCACCGGGCGTCGAACGCCAACGTGTTCGCCTGGGCGGACGTCTCCCGCTCGGGGAGGGTTTACCGGGTCGAGCCCTGAGGCTCGCGGGTCGGGCGTAGCGCAACGCGCCGCCATCGTCGTGCGTCCACGGCCTCCCGGCCGTGGACGATCCACTAGGCGATCCGTTCGGCCAGGGCGGCGATGGTGAGCGAGGGGTTCACGGCCAGGGGCCCGGGGATGATCGACGCGTCGGCGACGTACATTCCCGGCTAGCCCACGGCTAGCCCCACATCTCACTCCGGTCGCTCACGACCCCAGTCGACGGCGAGTCGCTCATGAGACATCCACCCAGCGGATGGGCGGTGACGAGCCGGCGCAAGGGGTACCGCCACGCTGGGCGGCGGACGAACTCGCCGCCCAGATCATCGGCGCCGATCGGATTTGGGGCCCGAGGTGGTGCCGAGGTCGTGGCGACGGGATAGTCCCATCACCGTGACAAATGACGCGCCGGCTGAACGACGACAGAGTCCCGCAGGCGGAAAGACGACCGGGCGCCGCAGGAGGGAACCGCAATATGGACAACCTGGGTTGCCAGATCGCGGGGCATGCGAAGCCTTCCGGCTCGGAGGGCGGCGATTGGGCCGGTACCAGCGCTCGATGCCGACGAGCTTCGGCGTTGCGCGTCAGGTTCATGCCCACGGGACTCCGTGGAACGAGGTGGCCGCGGTCCCTGCGGTCAGCCCTCGTTCGGCGGTGACAGGCTGACGCAGGATCGTCCTGAGCCTGGCCGGCTCGACCTTGCGCGCGTCGCTCAGGTAGATCTCGTGGTGCTTCCCGACCATCGAGAGGCCTCGGCTGGGGACGAACTCATGGTGCATCCGCTGAAGCAGCTCGGCTTCGTCGTTATATGAGCCGATGTGAAGGGCCTGGACGGCGAGGCCTTCGGAGAGGGTCTCCAGTCGAAGGTCGTCGAGGCGGGCGGGGCGGTTGTTCATCGTGACCTTTTCGACGGCCGAGATGAACATGTCCTTCGTGATCCAGTCCGGAACCATGATCATGAGGGTCCAGTCCCATTGCGTCTTGTCCCGTGCCTCGGTGAATGACTCCATGTCGTCGGCCCACCACAGCCCCTCTAGAGGCATGACGACATGGTCGCGGTCGAAGACCTTCTTGCTGGTGAACTTGAGCTTGTAGGCGACGGGGTAGATCGTCGTGGTCGCTTCGGCGAAGGCCGGTGTGTTCGGGTCCCCGTGACCGTCGATCATGAGGTACTGGAGGTCGGGCACAGTCACGACCTGCGGCGTGTCGCGCTTGGCCCTGTAGCACTCGAGGTCGCGCTTGTAGTCGATCTTCGTGGCCACCGTCACCTCGGTGTGGTCGAGCGTCCTGGCCGGGCGCCTTCGGCGGGAGCCTCTTCGGTAGAGCCCTGGCGAGGGCGCGATTGCTCGTGATGCTGCCACAAGGCATCGATGCTCTGCCGAGCTCGGTGCCCAACACCGGTCGAAGGTCCCGGGTCCGCTAGGCGGTGACGGCCACCGACAGCGCATCGTTGGGGTCGTTCTTCGTGCTCCGACCCGAGCCCAACAGACGAGTCCGAGCCGCGAGGGTCGCCGGCACGTTGAGGACATGCTCACCGGTGGCGACGAGCTGCAGGGCTAGCAAGTAGCCCATGCCGTCGGCGCCCTCGATGGCCCATAGCAGCCCTGGCAGGCAGAAGGTTTCAGAACGGGTCAATGTCACTCCGGCGGGTAGTGCATGACAAGACCCTCTCGGCATGAACCTAGTCGTGCTAGTGGCGTGGTCTCGCTACGGCCCGAAGGGGATGAGGCGGGCCCAGGTGAGGGCGCCCACGATGGCGTCCTGGCCCAGCGAGCTCGCAGCCTGGAAGGCCAGCACCGCGGCCTTGGTCCTCGGGCCGCCGAAGCCGTCGATGGGGCCCGGGTCGAAGGCGCCGTTGCGCGTGCCCTTGAGCAGGCCTTGGAGGTTGTCGACGTGCCTCCCCGTGACGGCAACGGTCTGTGCGTTCCGCAGGTCGATGACATCCATGTCCACCGTGAGCGTCGGCATCGGCGATTCTCCCTTCTCTCTCAGATGGTCTGGAAGTCGACGACGAGGCGGCTGGGGCCCGACAGCGTCGTCACCTGGAAGCCGACCTTCCGGCCCAGGCCGACGACCCACCCGAGGACCCCTTCGAAGTCGCCGCTGCGCACAGCCTCACGGACCACCGCCAGACCCGCCGACGCTCCGCTGATCCTGTCGGGCCCGGTGTAGGCGGGCGTACCCGTATCGAAGTCGAAGCCGGAGGCCGGCTCCATGCGGACCTGCACGAAGGTGCTGCCGTCGACGGGGATCGGCTCACCCGAGCCGTCCTGGATGATCGGCGGGTCGACGTAGCGCACGTGGAAGCCCGGCAGCGTGTCCCGGAACTGGAAGACGACCCGGTCGAAACCATCGTGTGCTCCGAGCCGCACCTCGGCGAGGAGCCCCCTGCCGGTCCCTGAGCCGGTGACCGGGTCGGTGCCGAACCCGGAACCTCCGACGGCGCCGAAGGGGATGAGGGCACCCCACGTCCGGGGCCCGACGATGGCGTCGGCGCCAAGGCCGTTGGCCGACTGAAAGCCGACCACCGCCGCCCTCGTCCTCGGCCCAGCCACGCCGTCGATGGGACCGGGCGCGAACGACGGCGACCTGGTACCGGCCAGCAGGCCCTGCAGGTTGTCGACGTGCCGGCCACTGACGGGCGCGCTGTTCGCGTTCTTCAGATCCAGCGTGTCCAAGGTCACGGTGACCTGCACCATCTACGCCACCTCCCGCGTCTCACCGAAGCCCCCACTGTACTTGGCATCCAAAGGACTGATGTGGAGCAGGTCTGATCCGTGCCGGTCATGGACACAGGCCTGCCGAAACCGCGCGCCTGGGGAAGGAAGGCATGGCGCCTCGAACAGGCGAGCGGAGCGAGCGACGGGAAGCCCGGCGGCTTGACAATGTTCCTACTTCTCGCTCAGGAGGTTGGCGATGCCTCGACGGAGCGTCGGTCGGCTTTGACCCTGGCCGCAGCGACGGCGGTGGCCGACGCGTTGAGACCGACGACCTCCATTCCTCGGCCGGCAAGGAACAGTGCGTTCTCTCCTGTGCCGCAGCCCCCGTCCAGGACCTTGCCGTTGATCTGTCCGGCCTCGGCCAGGGCGACGATGTCAGGCTGAGGTGCACCGATCTCCCAAGGCAGCTGCTCCGGGTTCGGGCCCGCTCCCGCTGACCCATGTGCTGCAGGTCCCGGCCCCGGTAGCGCACGGAGCCGCCGACGACGGCATGGGCGGGGGAGGAGGCCCAGGATCGCCAGGGCGGTGAGGCTCTTTCCGGCCCCCGACTCGCCCACCAGGCCGAGGATCTCCCCAGCGCGAACGTGGAAGCTGACGCCCCGGACGGACCCTCGGCGGTCTCGAACGTGACGGAGAGGTCCTCGACCTCCAGAAGCGGCGCCGGGTCCGTCGCCGGGACCCTCGTCGGCGCCATGAGGGTGAGGTCCGGTGGTGTCAGACGACGACCCAGGGGGTCTCGAAGATCCTGCCGTCGCCTCCCCGGTAGCGGAGCCGGACCGGGCCGCGCCGGACGTCGTCGGCGACGAAACACCCCATCTCGTTGGCCTCGACCCGCACGTGGCCACCGGGGTGGTCGACCTCGACCTGGCCGGCTTGCGGCGGAACGAGCTGGCCGGTCAGCCGGCGTCCTTCGCCCACCTCGAGTGCCTCGATCTCGGCGCTCAGCCCTTCGGCCGGAGCGCACCACGGGTCGTGCCTCCAAGAAGACCGGTTGAGAGCCACATGGCACGCACCCTTCACCCATCCTCCGGCTCGATCGGGCCTCCACGACTCGCACAGCGTCCCGTTTCCGGGACTCCCACGCGTCTTCCGCCATCCCCGGGCACAATGACATCCGGCATGATCGAACCCAACTCGACCGAGGAGTGAACAGGGGCTAATCGTCGGCCGCTACGCGGCCTCCGACCGGGGTGTACGAAAACTCCGGACTGGGTGTACGAAAACACCGGAACGCGCAGTTTGAGCGAGTTCTACCGGATCGTCGTCGAAATGGGGGGTTGGTGCTGGGACCACGACCGCGAGCGCCCAGATCAAGGGCCGGACGGATGATCAGCAGTCTCACGGGTTTGCGTTTACGATGGGACTTGTGACCACCCAGCCCGATCAGGAACCGGAGGCGGGCGAGTGAGCGACGGGGCTCAGATGTCGAACAACGGTCATGTACGTCGAACTCCGCCAATGTCGACGGAATCCCGAGAACGGCTACAGGTGTTCGCTGACAATCACGTCAAGACACCGGAGTTCAAGCGGCGCTTGGCGGAAGTTCGGCGCCGCATAGAAGATGAGCATCGGGCATCTGAAGCTGGCTGACTGATCTTCTCAAGCGGACGCCGTTTGCCGGGTTCAGTGGGACGCGCAGTTCTACGACTGGGTAACCCAATTCCATCCGTCCGGCGGCCAGTGCTTTGAACTCTTCAACTGGGTCCTCGATGTCACGGAGTACGGCGCGCCGGAAGCCCCCGTTCCGGCAGCCGAAGAGGGGGTGCTGGTAGATCGCATCGACAGTGCTCGCCTGAACATCTTCTACGTCGAGTGGGCGGACCACTCCACCGTCGCCGTTGTTGAGCTCATTGGTTGGTAGTCGTAGGGCGTACGTCAACCGCCGACCGGTAGGCTGGCGTTGCATGAGCCGACCGGCGAGGGTCATCGACGTGGAGCCTCTGGACGCGCTCCGACTGCGGCTCACGTTCTCGGATGGCCTGGTGCGGGAGCTCGACCTCGACCGGATGCTTGACGGCGGCGCCTTCGAGCCGCTGCGTGATCCGGCCGAGTTCGCGAAAGCCGCCGTGGACGAAGTGGCAGGCACCGTCTCCTGGTCGAACGGGATCGACCTCGACCCCGACGTGCTCCACGGCGACCGCTCTCCGGCTTTGGGCTTACCTCCCGCCGTCCTGCGCGAGTACACGCTGCACCAGACCGGCCGACAGCGCACCCCGGCGGTCCTAGGCCGGGATGAGATCGGCGCGACGGGCGTGAGCCTCGTCCCATTGCATGGTCACGACGCCGGCGGCGGCGAGGGCCTGGTCGATGATCTCCTCGACCTTGCCCATCGCCGGCCCCGGACCGGGTGCGTCGATGATGAGAAAGAACTCGAGCTCGCGCGTCTCGTAGTTGATGGTCACGTCTACCTCGAACTCGTTGAGACTCAAGAGGGCCACCGCCAGCGCGTCCACCAGCTCCTCGAGCTCAACACGCGTGAAGTCGCCGACGAGGGTCCCGTCCGACTCCACAGCGACTCGCACGGAACGTCCCTCCCAGCAATCTGACGACAGAACCAGTGAACCAGGTGGTTCGGGCAGGGCGGTGAGCCACATCGAGCCCTTGCGGGAGAACCGTCAGCGGGATCCTTCGCGGGATCGTCGGCCGGATCGGATAGGAGGGAGACAGCCGCAACCCCTCTCACCAGCACTTTTACCGTGGTCGGGACCGGCGTCGATCCGGTGACCTCGCGCTTTTCAGGCGCGCGCTCTACCAACTGAGCTACCCGACCGGGGCGGTCCTGACGAGATTTGAACTCGCGACCTCCGCCTTGACAGGGCGGCGTGCACTCCAGGCTGCACCACAGGACCGTGGTAACCGCCAGACTCTAGACGGTGGCGGGGACGGCTGAGGCAGCGTGACGATGAAGAGAGGAGCGGGCGGACCGGCACGGGGGCTGGGGGTACCCGGCGATCCACCCGCTCGCCGAGTTCATCTTATCGCGGCTGGTACTCCGATGCAATGAAAATGATTGAAACCGACCTCTCCCAGGCGAAGACGAATAGTTAGTCCTTGCTACCAATACCCTAGGGGGGTATAGTGCCGGCAACGAACGGGGTCCAATGGCTGTCACCGGAACGAGCGAGCACCACCACCAAACCGACGACTCGGCCCAGCCGCCGGCGGCGGGTCGTCACGACGGCCACGGCGACCACGCGGCCATGTTCCGCCGCAAGTTCTGGGGGAGCCTGGCCCTAACCCTGCCCATCGTCGTCACCAGCGGCATGGTCATGGAATGGTTCGGCTACCACCTCGACTTCCCGGGAATCTCGTGGGTCGGGCCCGTCCTGGGCACGATCGTGTTCGCCTGGGGCGGTTGGCCGTTCCTGGCCGGCGGCGTGAGCGAGGCCCGCCAGCGCCGGCCGGGGATGATGGCGCTGATCTCCCTGGCCGTGCTGGTCGCCTTCACGGCCTCGGCGGCGACGTCCCTGGGCTGGTTCGACCTGGAGTTCTGGTGGGAGCTGGCCGCTCTGATCACCGTGATGCTGCTCGGGCACTGGCAGGAGATGGCTGCCCTCGGCCAGGCCCGGGGAGCGCTGGCCGCTCTGGCCGAGCTCCTTCCCGACGAGGCCGAGCGGGTCGGTCCCGACGGCGAGATCAAGACTGTCCCCCTCGACCAGCTCCGGCCCGCCGACATCGTCCTCGTGCGATCGGGGTCGCGGGTGCCGGCCGACGGCCAGATCGTCCAGGGTGAGGCCGAGCTGGACGAATCGATGGTGACGGGGGAGTCGCGCCCCGTGGCCCGGGCCCCGGGCGACAAGGTCGTGGCCGGGACAGTGTCGACCGATTCCTCCATCCGGGTGCGGGTCGAGGCCGTCGGCGACGACACCGCCCTGGCGGGTATCCACCGCCTCGTGGCCGAGGCCCAGACCTCGCACAGCCGGGCCCAGGCGCTCGCCGACCGGTTCGCCGGACTGCTGTTCTACGTGGCCGCCGGAGCCGGGGTGATCACCTTCGTGACCTGGCAGCTCCTCGGCAACACCGACGAGGCCGTCGTGCGCACGGTGACCGTCCTGGTGATCTCCTGCCCCCACGCCCTCGCTCTGGCCATCCCCCTCGTGATCTCCATCGGCTCGGCCATGGGCGCGAGCGCCGGGATCCTGGTGAAGGACCGTCTGGCCCTCGAGCGTATGCGCACGGTCGACGTCGTCCTGTTCGACAAGACGGGGACGCTCACCAAGGGCAGCCACGTGGTCACCGGCGTGGCCGGGGTGGGCCTGGTCGACGCCGAGGTGCTGCGCCTGGCCGCCGGAGTAGAGGCCGAGTCCGAACACCCTCTGGCCCGGGCCATCGTCACCGCCGCCACGGAGAAGGGCGCCACAGACGGCACAGGCGGCCCGGCCCGGGGGACCGACACCCGCTCGATCACCGGTCGGGGAGTGGAGGCCACCATCGACGGGGCCCGTTACGCCGTCGGGGGGCCGACGCTGCTCCGGGAGCGTCACCTGGCTTTGCCCGACAGCCTCCGTCCCATGATCGAGATCGCCGGGAGCCGGGGCGCGGCGGCGCTGTACCTCGTCAGGGACGACGAGGTCGTGGGGGTCATGGTCCTCGAGGACGAGATTCGTCCCGAGGGGCGTGCCGCGGTGGCTGAGCTGCAGCGCCTGGGGAAGCGGGTGGTGATGATCACCGGCGACGCCCGGCCGGTGGCCGAGGCGGTGGCTGCCGACCTCGGTGTCGACGAGGCGTTCGCCGAGGTCCTGCCCGAGGACAAGGACGCCAAGGTCGCCGAGCTCCAGTCACGCGGCCTGTCGGTGGCCATGGTGGGCGACGGGGTGAACGACGCCCCCGCCCTGGCCCGGGCCGACGTGGGGATCGCCATCGGCGCCGGTACCGATGTGGCCATGGAGTCGGCCGGCGTCGTGCTGGCGTCGTCGGACCCTCGATCGGTGGTGTCGGTGATCAGGCTGTCGAAAGCGTCGTACGCCAAGATGATCCAGAATTTGGCGTGGGCCGCGAGCTACAACATCCTGGCCATACCTTTGGCGGCCGGAGTGCTGTCGAGCGTGGGATTCAACCTGCCGCCCGCGGTGGGCGCGGTACTGATGTCGGCCAGCACCATCGTGGTGGCAGCCAACGCACAACTGCTCCGCCGTGTGGACCTCAGCCTGCCCGAAGGCGGCTAATGTCTAGGCCGCGTCAGTGGCCGAGTTCTCTGCCACTTTGGCACGGTCCCCACTCAGAAACACATAGAGCCTGATAGCCTTCCCAATTGGCGGATTTCGCATTATCCATCGCCACAATCGTCGGAGGATACTCACATGGCCAGCGTACTCGTACCCGAGCAGAACCAGGCCTGCGCAGACTCGTGCAGCGACTGCGTCCAATCGTGCAACGCCTGCGCGTACCAGTGCTGTCTGCCGGCCGGTCGGACCGACTGTGCCCGTCTCTGTCTGGACTGTGCCGCAATCTGCCAGCTATGCGTGGTGCTGCTGTCGCGAGGGTCGGCCCTCGCTCCAGACCTGTGCCGTCTCTGTGTCGCCGTCTGTGACGCCTGCGCCGACATGTGCGAGCGTTCGGACGCCGAGAACTGCCACCGGTGTGCCGAAGTGTGCCGGCGCTGCGCGGACGAGTGCAGGAAGCTGATCGCCGCGTCAGCGTGAGGGCGCGGCGCGAAAGCCCGCCAAATGCGTCGGTGCGGGCCCCACACGTGACGGGACCGGAGCTGGCGCACGAGGGCCCATCGCAGCCCTGGGCCGCGTACAGCCTTCTTCCAGGCCGCACAACAGTGCTGACGGTGGCCTCTCTCGTCACAGTCGCCACCCTTGGTTGGGCCTACACGATCGCCAAGGCCGACCCGATGTCCTCGATGGTCATGGGCTTGGGCCAAGTCGGCAGGAAGATGGCCATGGGCATGTCGGTGCCCGGCTTCCTGGCTATGTGGGCGGCGATGATGGTCGCGATGATGGCGCCTACCACAGGCCCCATGACGCTGGCCTACCAGAAGGGGCTTCCCGACGCTGCCCACCGCGCCGGGCCTACCGCTGGCTTCGTCGTTGGGTTCTTGTTCGTGTGGTCGGCAACGGGCCTGCTGGCCCTGGTTCCCTACCGACTCATCCTCGACCTCCCGGCCAGCGCCACCAGTTCCCGATGGCTCCCGGTCGTAGCCGGCGCGGTGCTGGTGGGCGTTGGCGCGCTCCAGTTCTCACGTTCCAAGGTCGGGTGTCTGCGTGCGTGCCGCACGCCGGCGCACACCTTGAACGAGGGAATGACCGGCGGGGGCACGGTGGTGAGCGGTCTCCGGACCGGCCTCGGGCACGGCTGGTGCTGTCTGGGCTGCTGTTGGGCGCTGATGGTTGTCCTCTTTGTCGTCGGCGTGATGAACCTGGTCTGGATGGCCCTCATCTCGCTCGTTTTCCTGGTCGACAAGCACTGGGCTCGCGCCGAGGGATTCACGCGGGTGGTTGGCATATCGCTTGTAGCGCTCGGCCTCTTGGTGATCGTCTTCCCCGACGTCTTGCCCTATATCTCGGGTGCCCATGTCGCCGGCGGAGCCCCGATGCAGGGCATGTGACCCGGCTGACCCACTCAGGTCGCTTCTGGAGTCACAGGAGCCTGAGGGCGCGCCTGTCATCGCCCGAAGCGGCGCAGCCGTAGGCTGTTGACCACCCACCGACACGCTCGAAAGGCGGCTCTCCTGGCATGACTGTGGGCGAACGTTATTCGGTCACGCTGCTCGGCCGTAGGGAGGCCGTAGTTCGATGGGACCGCAGGAGAGCATGACGAGGGCGAGGGCGGCGTCAGCGGAGTGAAGCCGTAAGCGCGACGGATGATCAGGCGGACCTTGTTGGTGAGGCCCTCGATCAGCCCAATGCTGATGTTCAGTCGGATGGCCGCCAGGATGCCGTTCCCGGTGCATTCGGCCGGTCGCAGCGGCTTTGACGAACGGAGCGAGCCGGCTGCGTTGAGCCCAGGAGCACCATCGGTCGATCAGGTCCGATTGCTTCGCCGGGATCGAGGTTGCCGGCGAAGATCTCTCGACCGGCCTCTTGTCTGATAGCCGCGCCACAGGCCACCGTGCCTCGGATCGAGCGCAGGGCGTCGGCCTGGGGACCGGTGAGGTCACCGGGTTCGCCAAGGACGACTTCGACGTGGACCTGGCCGCCGTCACGGTCACCGGCCCGGCCGGGAAGGTGGCACCCATTCGTTTCGGATCCGACGGAGCGGGGCGAGCCGACATCGGCGACGCCTGCTCCACCTGCCCGCTGGCCGACCGCTGTACCACCTGGGCCGTCGGGCCGCTCGATCAGCATTCGCGCCAAGGAGGCCGTCCTGCAGCGCCACAAGGCAGCGCCGGCAGACCGGCGGTGGCAGGACGAGTCCCGCTTCGCCCGTCCCAAGGTGGCTCTTGCCTAGCGGGTCTAGTGGCTCTTGCCGCGACCACCCATGCGCCTCTTGACGGTGCGGCCGACGGAATCGGTGCTGTACTCGATTACCGTGGGGTTGCCCTTACCGTCGAACGTCGTGAGGTGCGAGCGGTTGTAGCCACCGGAGTACGACGGAGCCTGAGCGGCGGGCGCAGGACCAGATGCGGCGGCTTCTTCTGCTGCTTGCTTCTTCTTCTTGCGGGACATGACGACGATTGTGCCGTCCAACCGGCCCACCGTCAAGGCTCCCTGCCGTCAGGAGCGGATGAGCCGCTCGATGGCCTTGACCGCCTCGGTCACCATCTCGTCGCCCTTGCCCTCCTCGGCGTTAGCCACACAGTGGCGGACGTGCTCGTCGAGCAGCCCCACCGCCACCGACTGCAGGGCCTTGGTGACGGCGCTCACCTGGGTAAGGATGTCGATGCAATAGGTGTCCTCCTCGATCATGCGCTGCAGGCCGCGCACCTGGCCCTCGATGCGGCGCAGGCGGGCGCTGTAGTCGTCCTTCTTCATCGTGTAGCCACGCATCGTGTCGGCCTCCGTCGAATTCTCCGGTTTCCTCGAGCCGGACTCGCCAAACATACCATAGGGGGGTATACTAAAGACAGTGAACTCGAACGCCCCGGGAGGGACCATGGTTTCCACGTACCGCGTCACCGGCATGACCTGCGGCCACTGCGTCAGCGCCGTGTCCACCGAGGTGGCGAAGATCGACGGCGTCACCGGCGTCGACGTGCAGCTGGACGCCGGCCAGGTTGACGTCACGAGCAACTCCGCACTCGACGCCTCCGCCGTGCAGGCTGCGGTCGAGGAAGCGGGCTTCGAGCTGGTCTCGTGAAGCCCGGCGTGAAGCTGGCGGCGTTCGCCCTGGTGCTGGCGGCTGCCTTCGGTGGCGGCGCGGGCTTGGGCGCCATCTTCGCGCCCGACTCCCCGGCGCCGAAGCGCACGGACAACATCGACAACACGAGCAACGTGGACATGCCCGGCATGGACATGACCCCGCAGTCGCCCGCGCCGCCGCCGGGCCACTGAGCGGCTGAGCCGAGAAAGGAGCCGGCGATGACCACCACCCCCAACACCAGCGCCACTCCCGACCTCGACCTCGCCCAGCCCACGGGTGAGGTCGAGATCAAGATCGGCGGCATGACGTGCGCGTCGTGCGCGGCCCGGATCGAGAAGCGCCTGAACCGCCTCGACGGCGTGACGGCCACGGTCAACTACGCCCTCGAACAGGCCAAGGTCCACTACGGGGGCGACCTGACCCCCGACGACCTGGTCGCCCAGGTCGAGGCCGCCGGCTACAGCGCCGCCCTGCCCGCACCACCCGTTCCCGCCGCCGAACAAGCCGCCGCCGACGAGGCCGAGGCCGACCCCACCCAGGCGCTGCGCACCCGGTTCCTCGCGTCGCTCGCCTTGGCCATACCCGTCCTGGCCATGGCCATGATCCCGGCTCTCCAGTTCCGTAACTGGCAGTGGCTGTCGCTCACCCTCGCCGCCCCCGTCGCCACCTGGGGCGCCTGGCCGTTCCACCGGGCGGCCTGGATGAACCTACGCCACGCCGCCGCCACCATGGACACCCTGATCTCGGTGGGCGTGTTGGCTGCGTTCGGCTGGTCGCTGTGGGCCCTGTTCTTCGGCCACGCCGGCGACCCGGGCATGAAGATGTCTTTCAGCCTCGACGTGTCCCGAGGCTCGGGCACCAACGAGATCTACCTCGAGGTGGCGAGCGCCGTCACCGTGTTCATCCTCGGTGGCCGCTACTTCGAAACCCGCGCCCGCCGCCGGTCCGGCGCCGCCCTGAAGGCGCTGCTCTCGTTGGGGGCCAAAGACGTCGCCGTGCTGCGGGGTGGTGTCGAGGTGCGAGTGCCCATCGAGGCGCTGGTGGTCGAAGACCGCTTCGTCGTGCGCCCGGGCGAGAAGATCGCCACCGACGGGATGGTGGAAGAGGGGACGTCCGCTGTCGACGCCAGCCTCCTCACCGGCGAGAGCCTGCCCGTCGAGGTCGGTCCCGGTGACGCGGTGGTCGGCGCCACGGTGAACGCCGGTGGCCGGCTGGTCGTGCGGGCCACCCGCATCGGCTCCGACACCCAGCTCGCCCAGATCGGTCGCCTGGTGGCCGACGCCCAGAACGGCAAGGCCCCTGTCCAGCGTCTGGCCGATCGCATCTCCGCGGTGTTCGTGCCCGTGGTGATCGTCCTGGCCGTGGGCACCCTCGGCTTCTGGCTGGGCTCGGACCACTCGGCCGCCACCGCGTTCAGCACGGCGGTGGCGGTGCTGATCATTGCCTGCCCGTGCGCCCTGGGCCTGGCGACCCCCACCGCCCTCCTGGTGGGCACGGGTCGGGGCGCCCAGCTGGGCCTGCTCATCAAGGGGCCGGAGATTTTGGAGTCGACCCGTCGCGTCGACACCATGGTGCTCGACAAGACAGGCACCGTCACCACCGGGCGCATGAGCCTGGCCGACGTGGTTCCCGCCGCAGGCGTCGACGCCGACGAGCTACTCCGCCTGGCCGGCACCTTGGAGGATGCCAGCGAGCACCCCATCGCCCGGGCCATCGCCGACGGGGCCCGCGCCCGCCTCGGGGTCCTGCCTTCGGTCGACGGTTTCGTCAGCACCCAGGGCCTCGGTGTGGTCGGGGTCGTCGAGGGTCACACGGTCGTCGCCGGGCGCGAGCGGTTCCTGGCCGAGCACGGCCTGCACCTCACCGACGAGTTGCGGGCAGCCAAGGACGCGGCTGAGGCAAACGGTCGCACGCCTGTGCCCGTCGGCTGGGACGGCAACGTCCGCGGCATCCTGGTGGTCTCCGACACCGTGAAGCCCACGAGCAGGGAGGCGGTCGCCGACCTGAGGGCACTCGGGTTGCGTCCGGTACTGCTCACCGGCGACAACGAGCGGGCCGCCCACGCCGTCGGTGCCCAGGTGGGCATCGACGAGGTGATCGCCGACGTCCTCCCCGAGGAGAAGCTCTCCGTCGTCCGCCGCCTCCAGGGTGAGGGCCGGGTGGTGGCGATGGTCGGCGACGGCGTGAACGACGCCGCCGCCCTGGCTCAGGCCGATCTGGGCCTGGCCATGGGAACGGGCACCGATGTGGCCATCGAGGCGTCCGACCTCACCCTGGTCCGCGGCGACCTCCGGTCGGCGGCCGACGCCATCCGCCTGTCCCGCCGCACCCTGGCCACCATCAAGGGCAACCTGTTCTGGGCGTTCGCCTACAACCTGGCCGCCCTGCCGCTGGCTGCCGCCGGCTTCCTCAACCCCATGATCGCCGGCGCCACCATGGCGTTCTCCAGCATCTTCGTGGTGTCCAACAGCCTCCGCCTGCGCACCTTCAAGGCCCGGTCGAGCGGAAGCTGACGCTCCGGCCGTCGCCGTCACAGTGAAGACGACGGGGTGCGCCGGGACTCATCGCTCGGCCGCGTGATCGACCGGCCTGGTTCGACGACATGGGACGAGATTGGGCGCCACGCCTGTAAAAATGGAACCCGTGGAACGGCCCGACACCCAGGTAGACGAGATGCGCCGCCTGGGCGCGCTGCGGGCATCGGGCCTGCTCGACACCCCGGCCGAGGAGCGTTTCGACCGGGTCACCCGGATGGCGCAACGCCTGTTCAACGTTCCCATTGCCCTCGTCAGCCTGGTCGATGAGGACCGCCAGTGGTTCAAGTCCCGCCAGGGTCTGGACGCCACCGAGACGCCTCGGGCGTTCTCGTTCTGCGCCCATGCGATCGCCGGTGACGAGGTCTTCCAGGTCGCCGACGCCGGCACCGATGTCCGCTTCGCGGACAACCCCCTGGTCCTGGGCGACCCCAACATCCGCTTCTATGCGGGCGCCCCGATCTCCGCTCCGGACGGATCGAAACTGGGCACGATCTGCGTCATCGACCGTCGGCCTCGGAAGTTCTCGGAGGAGGACGTGCAGGCGCTCGAGGACCTGGCCGAGATGGTGGAGGCGGAGGTGGCCCAGGCCCACCTGGCCCTCACCGACGAGCTCACCGGGCTCAGCAACCGACGAGGTTTCGAACTGTTCGGACACACCGTGCTCGGCATTTGTAAGCGCCAGGCGCTGGAGGCCACGCTGGTCTACGCCGACCTCGACGACTTGAAGGCGATCAACGACACCTTCGGCCACGCCGAGGGTGACCGGGCCATCCGGGCGGCGGCGGAGCTCCTGGAATCGACGTTCCGGGCCTCGGACATCGTGGCTCGCGTCGGCGGCGACGAGTTCGCCATGCTCCTCACGGGGGCCGACTCGGCCGACGAGCCCATCACCCGGCTGCACGACCAGATCGACGTCCGCAACCGGTCGACCGTCGACCGGTACGTGCTGGCTTTGAGCCTCGGCCGGGCCGTCTTCCACCCCGACGCGCCGAAGACGCTCGACGAGCTCCTGAACGAGGCCGACGCGGCGATGTACGTGGAGAAGACGAGCAAGCGCCCGTCACGGTGATGCGCCGTTACCTGGGCCCCAGCGGATGGATCGACCCGGGCAGGTATCAGATCGGGCGGTAGCGACTCTGTTACCCATGCACGCGGATTCCCCACCCGAACTGGTCAGGTTCAAGGGCGCCCTGGGCACCCTGAAGCTGCCCAGAACGGTGGTTTCGACCCGACGCCCCGCCCGAACGGGAAAAGTTGCTGGCATCCTGGGACCAGGAGGTGGATCGCCCAAATGATCACGCAAGGTCGTCGCCATGAAGCCCGTCGCCGGCCGGGGCTGGGCGTGGTGGCCTCGGCCGCCGCCATCGTGGCCGCCACCCTGTTCGCGGCCCCGGTGGCGCCGGCCGTGGGTGCTCCCGTCCTGTCCGTCAGCGTGCAGGGCAACACGCTCGTCGACGGCAGCGGATCGCATATCCGGCTGCTCGGCGTCAACCGGTCCGGCGCCGAGTACGCCTGTGCCCAGGGCTGGGGGATCTTCGACGGCCCCACCGACGCGGCATCGATCGCGGCCATGAAGTCCTGGCACATCAACACCGTGCGGGTTCCCCTCAACGAGGACTGCTGGCTGGGAATCAACGGCGTCAACGCGCCCTACGGAGGCGCCAACTACCGCTCGGCGATCGGCTCCTACGTGACCGCCCTCCACAACGCCGGGCTGTTGGTGATCCTCGATCTGCACTGGAACGCGCCTGGAGCGACGCTCGCCACCGGGCAACAGGTCATGACCGACGCCGACCATTCCCCGGCGTTCTGGACCTCGGTGGCGACGTACTTCAAGACCGATCCGGCCGTCATCTTCGACCTCTACAACGAGCCCCACGACATCCCCTGGCCGTGCTGGCGGGACGGCTGCACGACGAGCGGAGGGTGGCAGGCCGCCGGCATGCAGTCGTTGGTCGATGCCGTGCGATCGACCGGGGCCACTCAGCCCGTGCTCCTGGGCGGCCTGGGCTGGTCGAGCGACCTGTCCCAGTGGCTCACCTACAAGCCCACCGATCCCGCCAACCAGACCGCCGCCAGCTTCCACGTGTACAACTTCTCGGGGTGCAGCACCTCGGCGTGCTGGGCGTCGGCGGTCGGTCCTGTCGCGGCCAGCGTTCCCGTGGTCACCGGCGAGATCGGCGAGAACGACTGCGTAACCGCGTTCATCGCCGCCTACATGGCTTGGGCCGATACCAACGGCGTCTCGTATCTCGGCTGGACCTGGAACACCTGGGACTGCTCGTCGGGCCCGGCGCTGATCTCCGCCTACGACGGGACCCCGACGTCTTTCGGCATCGGTTTCCGAGACCATCTGGCCGCGCTGGCCAGGCGGGCGCCCGCCGACTTCGACGGCGACGGCGCCAGTGACGTCGCCGTGTTCCGGCCGTCGACCAACACGTGGTTCGTCCGTAGGGGTGCCACCGTCGTCTTCGGCACCTCGGGCGATATCCCTGTGCCGGGCGACTACGACGGCAACCGCTCCGCCGACATGGCCGTGTTCCGGCCGTCGACCGGCACCTGGTTCGTCCGTGGGGGTGCCACCGTCGTCTTCGGCACCTCGGGCGACATTCCCGCCCCCGGCGACTACGACGGGAACGGCACCACCGATTTTGCCGTTTTCCGGCCCTCCACCGGCACCTGGTACGTGCAGGGAGGTGCAACCGTTGCCTTCGGCACCTCGGGCGACATTCCCGTCCCCGGCGACTACGACGGCAACGGCACTACCGACCTAGCGGTGTTCCGGCCCTCCACCGGCACCTGGTTCATCCGGGGAGGTGCCACCACCGCCTGGGGTTCGTCGGGCGACATCCCCGTTCCGGGCGACTACGACGGCAACGGCACGACCGACCTGGCCGTGTTCCGACCCACCACCGCGTGGTTCGTGCGGGGCGGCTCGACGGTGGGCTGGGGAACGAACGGCGACGTCCCGGCACCGGGCCACTACGACAGCAACGGCTCCACCGACATCGCCGTCTTCCGGCCCTCCACCGGTACGTGGTTCGTCCGGGGTGGTGCGACGGTCGGGTGGGGGACGACCGGCGACATCGCTCTCGCCCTACCCGCCGCCATCCGTCTGGTGGCGTTCCCCTAGGTCACGGCCCTCGCCTACTCGGCCCAGACCACGAAGGTGAACTCCTTGTGGCCGCCCCCCAGGTCGTGCTGGAAGACGATCGGCCTGCCCGTCCGTGTGCGCCGGACCACAGTCGTCTGCCCGGCCTGGCCACCGTCGTCGGCTCGATTGCGGATGACAGACCCGGGGCTGGCAACGGTGGTGAAGGCGTCGACGTGAGAGTAGATGGTTGCCAGCTCGTCGTAGTCGTGCTGGTTCGGGTGCTGGTTGCTTTCCGGTAACCGGGTGTAATCCATGCAGGTGCCGAGGTTGGGGTTGTTGGAGTTCTCGTCCTGATGGTCGAGGCCGAGGGTGTGGCCGACCTCCTGGCACATCACCAGGTTCCGCCAGGCCGGCGTGTTGTAGGCGCCCGAGTTGAAGTACGAGTCGTTCATCTTCACCGACCCCTTGGTGATGTGCGACCCGTCGATCCACACCTTGGCCAGGCCGAGCCAACCGGTCGAGCCGTAGGTGGAGTTGCAGACCTTCACCCGGCCGGCGACGGGGGAGCACCGTCGCTCGCCCGACGTGCCCGCGACGATCGTGGTGTCGAGGACCGTGGACTTGCTCCAGTCCGCCGATGTCGTCGACAGGTAAGGCTGCCAACCGCTCGTGAGGTTGTTCGTGAGCTCGAGCTGGAAGGTGCTCGTGGTCCGGGCCCAGTGGAACCCGTTCCACGAGTGGTTGGCATTCGCAGCCGGAGCGAACGCCTGCACCGCCAACACGATCATGGGGACGACGGCCAGCCGCCGAAAGGACGCCGCCTTCATTCTTGGGAGTGTACTAGCCGGTACCTGTCAGTCGATGGCGCGGCGGTAGAAGCCGCGGGTCCCGATCGTGAGGAGAGCGGCGATCGACAGCACGAGCACGACCAGGCAGACCCAAGGCGGCATGTGGGGGACGGTCGGCACCAGCGCCGCCCGTAACCCTTCGCTCACGTAGGTCATCGGGTTGCAGGCGGTCACCACCTGGAACCAGGGGAGGAGTTTCAGTGACGGCCACGGGTACTGGCTGGCACCGGTGAACAGGAGGGGCGTGAACACCAGGGAGAACAGGATGTTGATCCGGGCCGGGGGTACGAGCGTGCCCAGGGCCAGGCCCATGCTCGCTCCCAAAATGGCACCGAGCACCACGATGGCCACGAAGAGGGGCATGTTCGCCCAGTCCCAGGGAATGGAACCGAGGACCAGGATGCCGACGGGGATCATGACGAGGCTGGCGGTCAGGGCCCGCAGGGCAGCGAAGGCGACCTTCTCGGCTGCGACCAGGCCCGTCGGCATCGGCGCCAGCAGACGGTCCTCGATCTCCTTGGTCCAGCCGAACTCGGCCACGAGCGGGAAGGCCAGCGTCTGCATGCCCGTGATCACCGCGGTGAGGGCGACGAGGCCGGGGAACAGGACATCGGCATAGCCGGGCTGGGTGTAGCCGAGGCGGCCGAGCACCTCGCCGAACACGAGGAGCAGGAAGAGGGGCTGGGCGATGACCTGGGCCATGAAGAGGGGCAGCTCGCCACCGGTCACGTAGACGTCGCGACGGAGCACGGCCCGAAAGGCGCGCCACTGGCTCGTCGGCGGGGAGATCTCGGTGGTCGTCGTGGTCGGTGGTGCGCTCATCGCAGGGTCTTGCCCGTCAGCTGGATGAACACGTCTTCCAGCGTCGGCGTACCCAGCCGCACGTCGGTGAGGGTGCGGCCCCGGTCGGCCAGCAGGGAGGCGGCCGGGGCCACCAGCCTGGGCGCATCGCTGGAGACGTACAACAGCACCCGGAGGTCCTGACCGTCGTCTGCATTCGCGCCGCCGTCGGGCGAGTGGAGTTGCTCGACCTTCTCCACGTCGGGGAGGGTGGCGAGGGCGGCCAGGATGTCGTCGGTGGTGCTGCGCTCGCACGCCTGGGTCGTGAGCTCGAGGGTGGTGCTGCCCGGCAGGGAGTGCATCAGGGCCTCGGGGGTGTCGAGGGCCAGCAGCTTGCCCCGGTCCATGATGCCCACCCGGGTGGCCAGGGCGGCGGCCTCGTCCATGTCGTGGGTGGTGAGCACCAGGGTGACCCCCCGCCCTTCCAATTCCCGGAGGCGGTCCCACACGAACAGGCGCGCCGCCGGGTCGAGGCCGGTCGTGGGCTCGTCGAGGAACAGGACGGCGGGAGCGTGCATGAGGGCGCGGGCGATCATCACCCGCTGGGTCTGCCCCCCCGAGAAGAAGTCGGGTTTGTCCTTGGCCCGGTCGGCCAGCCCGAACTGGGACAACAGCTCGTCGGCGCGCGCCTCGCGTTGGCGCACGGCCACCCCGTGGTAGGCGGCGTGGAAGATGAGGTTGTTGCGGATCGACAGCGACCGGTCGAGGTTGTTCCGCTGCGGGACCACCGCGAACTGGCTGCGGGCCCGCACCGGGTCGGCAGCCACGTCGACCCCGCCCACCTCGGCCGTGCCGCCCGTCGGACGGACACGGGTCGTGAGAATGCCCACGGTGGTGGTCTTGCCCGCCCCGTTGGGGCCCAGCAGACCGAACACCTCTCCCGCCTCGACGGCGAAGGACAACCCGTCGACGGCGTTCACCGTCGACTTCGGGTACCGCTTGACGAGGCTGTCGACGAGTACGGCGTGGGGGCTGATCGGAGAGCTCACTGGAGAGGCGGGTCCGGCGGGACGAGGGGAGTCGATCCGAGGCCGAGTCGGCGATCGACGCCGAGCACGTGATCGTAGGACGGATCAGGTGGCTGGGCCGGCCATTTCCGGGGCCGCCGTCGGGCCCGGGGGGCGAGCGGTGCGGACACAGACCTGGTCCGGCCCCGGGTGGGTGCCCTCCACGAACCAGGTCGCGCCGCTGCCGGCCAGCCGGGGAGTCTGGCCCGTTGCCTCCCCCAGGCGGTCGCGCCACTGCGCCAGCCTCCGCTCCACCACCAGCGCCGCGGGCTCGAGGTCGTTGGTGCCGTCGGTGGTCGGTCCCCCCAGTTCGTCCCAGGCCCGGTAGACCGCGGGCGTCGACACTTCCAAGGGAGGGGTCAAGAGGGTGAAGGTCCGGTCCTCGAAGGCCAGCGGCGTGACAGCCTCGCCGACACCGGTGACTCGCGCCCGGCCCCCGACGAGGCAAAAGGGCACGTCGGCGCCGAGGGATGCGGCGATGCCGGAGTCGGCCACGCCTGCCCATCGCAGCACCGCGGCGGCATCGGCGGAGCCGCCTCCCAAACCGGCGCCGGGCGGAATGTGCTTGCGGAGGCGCACGTGCGCCGTCCGCCCCACCGCCCGTAGGGCCCGGTGCACCAGATTGGTGTCGTCGAGGGGTCCGGCGGCCAGGCCGGGGAGCAACTCCAGCCCGTCGCCGTCGCTGAACTCGAGCTCGTCGGCCAGGTCGACGGTGACCATCTCGGCATCGAGCAGGTGGTACCCGTCACGCCGCCTCCCGGTCACCCGGAGGGTCAGGGTGAGCTTGGCCAGGGCCCGACCACGTTCCACGATCACCGCGTCCAAAGTAGTGACGCCAGGGCGCTACCTTGACCGAGGGATTTCACAGCTGGTTCTTGGGAAGGGTTGTCACACTTGGTTACGGCTCGAGACCGGGACCGCCCGCAGGAGGGGCTCACGCCATGAGTGACAGCTATTGGCAGACCGGGGTCACCTGGGGCGGACCGCCACCGGTCGCCGACGACGAACATGGCGTGCCGACCGGACGCCCTGCCGCTTCCGGCCCGGAGTGGGTGATCCCACCCCCGGCCGCCGGCGGAGGCCGAAGCGGAGATGAGTGGGGCTGGGCGCCGCCGCCTCCCCATAACGGACGTGGGTTACCTCCTCGACCGGCCCTGGTGGCCCTGGTCACGGCCATCGTGGTCACCCTCCTGTTCGGCCTCGGTGCCGGTCTGGTCGTGCGGGCGGACCGGGGAAGCCGGCCTCCTGATGCCGCGGCACTCGCACCGTCCACGCCGCCATCGACAGCCGACCCAAGTGGCGGTGGTATCGCCGTCGCCGACCTGGATCTCACGGCGATCGCCGCCAAGGTCGATCCGAGCGTGGTCGACATCGCCTCCACCCTCGGCTACCAGAACGGCGCGGCGGCGGGGACAGGCATGGTGCTGACGTCGTCGGGCGAGGTGCTGACCAACAACCACGTGATCGACGGGGCCACGACCCTCTCCGCCCAGGTCAACGGCGAGGGCCGAACTTACGACGTGAAGGTGCTGGGAAGCGACTCCACCCACGACGTCGCTCTCATCCAGCTCGTCGGCGCATCGGGGCTCTCGCCGATCTCGATCGGCGACCCTTCCCGCGTGTCCGTCGGCGACCAGGTCGTGGCCCTCGGCAACGCCCTCGGTCGGGGTGGCACACCGGCGGTGGAGTCGGGGTTCGTGACGGGGATCGACCAGTCGATCACCGCCGGGGACCCGGCCACTGGCAACGCCGAGGAGCTCACCGGGCTCATCCAGGTCGACGCCGCCCTCAAGCCCGGCGATTCCGGTGGTCCGCTCGTCGACATGACCGGGAGGGTGATCGGGCTCGACACGGCTGCGTCGGTGGCCACCCGCTACCGACCTTCGTCGAACGCCGGCTTCGCCATTCGCATCGACGACGCCCTGTCGGTCGTCAACCAGATCCGTTCGGGCACCGGCTCGGCCACGGTCCAGATCGGCCAGCCCGCCTTCCTCGGGGTCCAGGTGCAGTTCGTGGGCGGTTCGCCGAGCCCGGGGGGATACGTCGACCCGGGCGGACCGGGTGCCCGTATCACCGGTCTCGTGTCCGATGGCCCGGCGGAAGCGGCCGGCTTGGCGGTCGACGACGTCATCGTGGCGATCGACGGCAAACCCGTCAACTCGCCGACCTCGCTCACGGCATTGCTGCGCGCCCATCGCCCCGGTGACCGGGCGTCGGTCACGTGGGTGGACGGCTCCGGCCAGCAGCACACCGCCGACGTCCGTCTGGGCACGGGTCCTGCCAGCTGACGCAGGCCGTCGTAGGTGCCCTCCCGTACCGCTTCCCGCTTCTCGTGTACAAGCGCAGGTAAACCCCCGCGTTCGTACACCAGCACGGTATGCGCCCCTTAGGGGACGGTGCAGGCGTCGTCGCTGCACCCGGGGGCATCGCCCCCGGCGGGAATCAGAGGACGTGATCCGGCCCACGCATACTCGAGTACGCCCAGGAGAACCTCGGGTGGCTGGGCCCCGGACACGCCATAGGTGCCATCGACCACGAAGAAGGGAACGCCGGTAATGCCCAGGGCGGTGGCCCGGCGTTCGTCGTCGCGGACCTCGGCCGCGTAGGCGTCGCCTTCCACCACGGACCGGACCTCGTCGGCGTCGAGGCCGACCTCGGCGGCAAGTTCCTGCAGTGTCCCGGGGTCGCCGATAGCCGCACCCTCGGCGAAGGTGGCGGCCAGGAAGCGCTCCTTGAGGGCGTCCTGCATGCCCCGTCCGTAGGCGAGGTTCAACAGACGGTGGGCGGTGAAGGTGTTCCCCGGCCGGGCCCGGTCGAAGCGCAGGTCGAGGCCATCGTGGCCACCGGCTGCGACCATGCGGTCGATCATGGCCTGGGCGTCTGGCCCGCTCATCCGGTACTTGGCGGCCAGGCGGTCGCCGTAGGCACCGTCGCAAACGGCGGCTGCCGACGGGTCGAGCTCGAAAGCCCGCCACACCACCTCGACCTCGTCGCGGTGAGCGAAGCGGGAGAGGGCGGCTTCGAACCGGCGCTTTCCCACGTAGCACCACGGGCAGACGACATCGGACCAGATCTCGACCTTCATGGTTGTGTCAACACTGCCGGGGTCCGTCGTCATCCCGCCGGCGGTGGTGTGCCCGGGACGTCTGATGGCCGCCGCTGCCGGACCTTACGACTTGTTCAGTTGCCGGCAACACCGATGGCGATGCGGTCGCCGAGCGACTTGTCGACATTGCGCCAGTACTCGAACGCACGATCCAGCACGGGCGGGGACACGCCTTTGCTGAGGTGCCCGACGACGTTGGTTACGAGCCGGTCGCGCTGGGCGTCGTCGAGGACCTCCCGCACCATGGTGCCGGCCTGGCCAAAGTCGTCGTCCTCGCGGTGAATGGTGTAGGCGGCGTGGACGAACTCGCCGTCGGCCTCCCACCTCTCGACATACGGGTAGCGCTCGGCGTCGGCGGCCGGACCGCCCTTGGAGTTCGGCGCGTAGACGGGGTCGGAGACCTTCTGGACCCGCATGGCCCCGTCCTTGCTGTAGCTGTGCACGGGCGACTTCGGCGCGTTCACCGGGATCTGCCGATAGTTGACTCCCATCCGAGCCCGGTGGGCGTCGGAGTAGGAGAAGACCCGGGCCAACAGCATCTTGTCGGGGCTGACGCCGATCCCAGGCACAAGATTGTTGGGCTCGAAGGCGGCCTGCTCGATCTCGGTGTGGAAGTCGGTGGGGTTGCGGTCGAGGGTCAGCCGGCCGACGTCGATCAGCGGGTAGTCGCCGTGCGGCCACACCTTGGTCAGGTCGAACGGGTTGAACCGGTAGGTCTTGGCATCGTCGAAGGGCATGATCTGCATCTTCAGCGTCCAGCTGGGGTACTCGCCCCGCTGGATCGACTCGAACAGGTCGCGACGGTGGTAGTCGCCGTCTTGGCCGGCCATCTGGTCGCCCTCGTCCTGGGTGAGGAACTCGATGCCCTGGTCCGTCTTGAAGTGGTACTTGACCCAGAACCGCTCGCCGACGGCGTTGACCCACATGTAGGTGTGGCTGGAGTAGCCGTTCATGTGGCGCCACGTCTTGGGGATCCCGCGGTCGCCCATGAGCCAGGTCACCTGATGGGCCGATTCCGGCGACAGGCTCCAGAAGTCCCACTGCATGTCGTGATCACGCATGTCGGAGTCGGCCCGGCGCTTCTGGGAACGGATGAAGTGCTGGAACTTCATGGGGTCGCGGAGGAAGAACACGGGGGTGTTGTTGCCCACCATGTCGTAGTTGCCCTCGGATGTGTAGAACTTCAGGGCGAAGCCGCGCGGGTCCCGCCAGGTGTCCGGGCTGCCGCGTTCGCCGGCCACCGTGGAGAAGCGGATCAGGGTGTCGGTCAACGTGCCCGGCTGGAACACCGCGGCCTTGGTGTACTGGCTGACGTCGTGCGTGACCTCGAAGTGGCCGAAGGCGCCGGCGCCCTTGGCGTGGGGCTGACGCTCCGGGATGCGCTCCCGGTTGAAGTTCGCCATCTGCTCGATGAGATAGTGATCCTGCAACAGGATCGGGCCATCAGGACCAACCGTGAGCGAATGCTCGTCACTCGGGACCGGGATCCCGGCATCGGTCGTGGTCGGCTTACGGGTTTCACTGGCCATGGTCGTTCCTCGCTCCGCTCGCGTGTCGCTTGTCAGGCTAGGCCAGGCGGGGAGCGGGGTGGCTTCGAGGCGCGACCTGTACGACAGGGCGTGACAGTGTGGGCCGGGTGCAGGGCGCACCAGCCACGTTGACGACTCGGCATTGGGACTGCGTGGTCGTGGGCGGGGGACACAACGGGCTGGCGGCGGCGGCCTACCTGGCTCGCGGTGGCCTGTCGGTGGTCGTGCTCGAACGGCGGGCGACGCTGGGCGGGGCCTGCACGCTGGAACGGCCCTTCGCCGACGAGGGCTACGTCGTCAGCCCCTGTGCCTATCTGGTCGGCCTGCTCGACCCGCTGATCATCGACGAGCTGGAGCTGCGTCGCCGCGGCTACCGCGTCCACGTCGTCGATCCCCACCTGTGGTGCCCGTTCACCGACGGAACGTCGCTCACCGTATGGGGCGACCATGCTCGCACGGCCGCCGCCGTCGCCGCCGTGTCGGCCGGCGACGTGGACGGATACCTGGCCTACGCCGCCCTCTTCGCCCGTATCCGCCGCGCCCTCCGGGGCCCGAGCGGCCCCCAGGGCGGGGTGGCGGCCTCGCCCCGCGATCTGTGGTTCGGCGCGGCGCCCGACCGCGCCGAGGTCGAGGAGCGTCTCGACCACGACACCGAGGCGGTGGAGGCACTGTTCGAGGCGTCGATCGCCGAGGTGGTCGAGCGCCACGTGGGCGACGAGCGCCTGCGAACCGCCCTGCATGGCCAGGGGATCATCGGCACCTACGCCGGCCCTCGCGATCCGGGTACCGCGCTGGTCCATGCCATGCACGCCATGGGAACGATCGAAGGCAGCGGCGGGGCGTGGGGCTACGTCGAAGGCGGCATGGGCCAGATTTCCGTAGCCCTGGCCGAAGCCGCCCGCGCCGCCGGCGCCGTGGTGATGGCCGGAACCGAGGTAGGTGCCATCCTGCCGGGACAGGGAGTGCGCCTGGACGGCGGCGAGCTGGTGCGGGCGAGGACGGTCGTGTCGAACGCCGACCCGAAGCGCACGATGGCCCTGTGCGACGACGGCGTCCCCGACGACTACCGGCGCCGGATCGACGAGTGGCGCACCGAGAGCCCGGTGGTCAAGGTCAACTGCGGCCTGACGCGACTGCCTCGCTTCACCGCCGCGGGGCCGCAGGATCAGCCCCATCGGGCCATGGTGACCATCAGCACGGGGGTCGACGCCACCCAGCGGGCCTACGAGGCCAGCCGTCGGGGCGAACCGGCCCCGGAGTGGTGCGAGCTGTACTTCCACACCGCCTACGACCCGAGCGTTGCTCCCGCCGGCCGCCACATCATGAGCGTGTTCGCCCAGTACGCCCCCGCCGACCTGGCCACCGGTGACTGGGACACCCGTCGCGACGAGATCGGCGACCGGGTGTTGGAGACGGTGGCCCGGTTCGCCCCCGACGTGGGCGAGTGTGTCGAGTTCCGCCAAGTCCTCGGTCCGCCCGACGTCGAGGCCCGTATCGGTCTCACCGGTGGTCACATCTTCCAGGGGGAGTGTCTCCCCGACCAGATGTGGGACCGGCGGCTATCGCCGCGCACGCCGATGCCCGGCGTCTATCTGTGCGGTGCCGCCACCCACCCGGGCGGTGGGGTGAGCGCCATCAACGGCCGCAACGCGGCGATGGCCGTGCTGGCCGACCTGGCGACCACGACCTGAGTCGGGGCTCGGCCCGACGCCCGCCTTCGCGCTGTCGCTACCATCTCGTCGTGGCCTACGACGAGGGTCTCGCCGACCGCATCCGGGAGCTGCTGCCGGACAACGTCGAGGTGCGCGAGCAGAAGATGTTCGGCGGGCTGGCGTTTCTCGTAGGCGGGAACATGGCGGTGGCGGCAAGCGGCCAGGGCGGCGTGATGGTCCGCGTGGATCCGGCGACGTCGGACGATCTGGTCGCAACGACGGAGGCTCGCCTCACGGAGATGCGCGGGCGAACCATGCAGGGATGGCTGCGAGTCGACACGGAAGACGTTCGCACCAGGCGCCAGCTCGGGAAGTGGGTGGATCTGGGCACGACGTATGCCCGCTCGCTGCCACCGAAGGGGTAGTCACGCTCCAACTCAGCGGCGGCGCGGTGCGTGTCGCTTGACGTACTCCTCGGCGAGGTCGGGGGGAGCACAGGCCAGCCAACCGTCGATGATCGCCTCCCGGAGCGGCCGTTTGGTCACCGCCCTCAGCTGGATCAGAACCGCTGGGTATCTGTCGAAGTGCGGGATGGTGAAGAAGCCGGTGGGCTGGGCCGCCAGCACGGCCTCCTTCTCACCGAGGTCTTCAACTCGCACGGCGAGGATGGGTCCGTCCGGCGGCGTGACCGTGCCGAACCGTCGGATGTCGGCCTTGCTGAACGGCCGTTCCCACGCGAAGGCCTTGCCGGCGACGGACCAGGTGCGGTTGCCGTGCCGCCGGCCTTCGGTGACCTGGGGCAGGTCCAGGGCCATCCGAGCGGCCTCGTCGACGCCCATCATGTCCGCTACCGTACTTCCGCCGCCGGCTCGGGTCGCGGGGACGCAACGCCACGTCACGCCGTCGTCGGTCAGGCCCAGACCGAGCGGGTAGGTTGCCTCGGCCATGAATGTTGTGCAGGACACGTCGGGTGACTGAAGAGCCCACGCAATTCAGCGCGCTGCTCGCCGGCTACGGCACCACGGCTCTCGGTGAAGGGGTCGATGTCGAGTCCGTGTTCGCGCTCCTCAAGGTCCGCGCCGAGGACGGGAGCCCGGCATGGTTGGTTCGCAGCGGTGGCTCGCCCCTGGCGGCGGAGGAGCTGCTCGGGGTTCTCGACGGCCTCACGTTGTCCATGCGCCAGAGGCTGACCATGGCATGGCGACGCCAATCGCCACCGCCGAGCACCGGGGGGCCCTTGGGGCCCATTCAGTTCAGCGAGCTGCTCGCCGGCCTGGGGACCTTGGGCGTCGGTGACGAGTACGTGATCGAGTCGGTTTTCGCCGTCATCAAGGGCCGGCGGATCGAGGGCGCGCCGGCGTGGTTCGTACGTTCCTCGGAGATGAAGCTGAACCCGGAAGAGCGCCTTGGCGCCCTCGAGGGCTACGCAGATACCGTCCGACTGGGCCTGGCCGAGAACTGGAAGTGGTGAGCTGCCCGTCACGGTCTCCCGATCTGAGGCGCTGTCCTCGTCTTTTGGTCATCTCGCCTGACTATTCGTCGAGGGCGGCGCGCAACAGGTTGCGAAGCTCGTCGGTCCGGACTGCAACTCGGCCAGAAGGCGAGGCGGCTCAGAGTGAGCCGGGGCATCGCAGCTCGGCCACGGTGCGCACCGCAAAGTCGGCATCGGCCGCCGAAATGGATGCGCCCTGGATGCGGGAGACGGCGTCTTGAACGGTCGACTGCACCTGAGCCTGGGTCTGCCCTTGGTCGAACGACGTGCAGACGTGCTCGAGGAGGTGCGCCGGACCAGCGATGTGCCGGTCATCCTCCTGACGGCCAAGGGCGACGAAGCCGACCGCGTGCTGGGGTTCCGGTTCGGCGCCGACGACTACGTGGTCAAGCCCTTCTCGACCGCCGAGCTCACGTCGCGCATCACTGCGGTCCTGCGCCGGGCCGGCGTCGCCCGGCTGTCCACCCGTCTCGACTTCGAGGGGCTGGAGATCGACCTGGCCAGGAGGGAGGTGACGGTGAGGGGCAGCGCCGTGGACCTTCCCGCCCGGGAGTACGAGGTGCTCGCCTTCTTGGCCTCGTCTCCGGGCCAGACGTTCTCACGGGAGCAACTCCTCGATCGTCTGTGGCCGCACTCGGCCCCCCGCAACGAGGGCACCGTCACCGAGCACATCGGTCGCCTTCGCCGACGAATCGAAGACGACCCCGAACGGCCCCGCTGGATCCGCACCGTGCGGGGCACCGGCTATCGCTTCGAGTCCTGACCGAGCAACGCCCGGGGAGGCGCGCCATTGCTCTCGGTGACCACCTGGCGCGATGCTGGATACCTCGACGAAGGTGTCCGCCCTCCCGGGACGGCACGGTGAGTACTCCGCCGGGCTCCGATGATGGGAGCAGGGCATGCGCAGAGCCAAGTGGGGCGCAGGGGTGACGTTGGTCGCGCTCGCGACCCTGTCCGTGACCGGGTCCGAGTCCAGGCCAGGTGCCGGCACGGTCGCCCGACAGCCACAACCGGAACGACAGGCGTCGGCCGCCACCTCGCCCCCCGGCCTCGGGCGCCAGCCCCTTGTCTTCGAGGCGAACCGGGGCCAGGCCGACGCCGAGGCGGCGTTTGTGGCCCGGGGCTCGGACTATCGACTTTCCCTCACTGCCGGCGGGGCGGTGTTCGCCTCTGGTCCAGCGTCGACCAGCGCCGCCTCGGTCATCCGCCTCGATGCCGCCGGTGCCGACACCAGCGCGCCGCTCGTCGGCCTCGACCCGCTCCCGGGGATCGTCAACTCGTATCTCGGCACTGATCCCGACCACTGGCAGACGGGAATCCCGACGTACGCGCGGGTCGCGCAACGAGGCGTCTATCCCGGCATCGACCTGGTTTGGTACGGAGACGGGGACCGGCTCGAATACGACGTCCTCATTGCCCCCGGAACCGACCCCCGCGCCCTCCGCCTGGTCGTCGGTGGCGCCGATGCGGTCTCCGTCGAGGCGAATGGCGACCTGGTCATATCGACAGCGACGGGGCGGCTGATCCAACCCCCGCCGGTGGCCTACCAGGACGTCGACGGACAGCGCCGGCCGGTAGAGGCCGGCTATGTGGTGCAGGGCTCGTCTGTCAGTCTCCGCCTGGGCGGCTACGACCCGGGCCTGGCCCTCGTGGTCGACCCGGTCGTCTACTCCACCTACCTGGGTGGCGGAGGCACCGACGCCGGCGACGGCATCGCTCTCGACGCCTCCGGCAACAGCTATATCACCGGTCGTACCGCATCCACCGACTTCCCCACCACCGCAGGCCTCGACACCACCAGGGGCGGCCTGCAGGACGCGTATGTCACGAAGCTCAACCCCACCGGAACCGTCGCCTACTCGACCTATCTGGGGGGAAGCGGGTTCGAGAACAGCGGCCCCACGAGCGCCGTCGCCGTCGACGGCCTGGGCAACGCGTACGTCACGGGCACGACCGCGTCGACGGACTTTCCTGCCACCCCCGGGCTCGACACGACGCTGAGCGGCAGCTTCAACGCGTTCGTCACCAAGCTCGGTCCCACCGGGGCCCTCTCCTACTCAACCTATCTGGGGGGCACGAGTGGTGAGAACGGGACCGGCATTGCCGTCGACTCCTCGTTGAACGCCTACGTGACCGGCACGACCAGCTCGGTCGACTTCCCCACGACGCCTCCTCTCGACACGACCCGCGGCGGCGTCAGCGACGCCTTCGTCACCAAGCTGAGCCCGAGCGGCACGATCTCGTACTCCACCTTCCTCGGTGGTAGCGGCGACGAAAGCGGCTTCGGCATCGCACTCGACGCCTTGTCCGACGCCTACGTCAGCGGCACGACGCCATCAGCGGACTTCCCGGCCACCGCCGGCCTCGACACCACTTTGGGCGGCGCCAAGGATGCGTTCGTCGCCAAGCTCGACCCTACGGGCCTTCCCTCCTACGCCACATACCTCGGAGGTGGCGGCAACGAGGACGGGAGGGGGATAGCGGTCGACGGAGCGGGCAGCGCTTACATCACGGGCACGACGGCGTCCGCCGACTTCCCCGCCACCGCTGGTCTCGACACCTCTCGCGGGGGCCTCGAGGACGCCTTCGTCGCCAAGCTGGCGCCCGCCGGGAGTGTCGCTTACGCCACCTATCTCGGAGGCAGCGGGTTCGACGACGGAACCCGCATCGGCGTCGATGGCTCGGCGCGCGCCTACGTCGCCGGCCGCACCGTCTCCATCGACTTCCCCACCACCCCGAGCCAAGACAGCACACGGGGAGGTTCCAGCGACGGCTTCGTGACCAAGCTCAGCGCCCTCGGCGCCCTTTCCGTCTCGACGTACCTGGGGGGCGGGAGCGGCGACGACACCACGGGGATCGCGGTCGACGGTTCGGCGCGCGTCTACGTCACCGGCCAGACCGCCTCATCCGACTTCCCGGCTACCCCGGGACTCGACACGACCAACGGGGGGCTGGGCGACGCCTACGTGACCAAACTGTCGCTCGTGCGCCGCAGCGTGGCCGACTTCGACGGCGACGGGACGACGGATGTGTCGGTGTTCCGTCCGTCGACCGGCACCTGGTACGTCTCCGGCGGCGCCACCATTGCCTGGGGAACGACCGGCGACGTCGCCGTCCCCGGCGACTATGACGGCAACGGCACATCCGACGTCGGCGTGTTCCGGCCGTCGACGGCCACCTGGTACGTCTCCGGAGGGGCCACCACTGCCTGGGGGACGACCGGCGACATGCCAGTGCCCGGCGACTACGACGGTAACGGCACGGCCGACGTCGCGGTATTCCGTCCCTCCACCGGCACCTGGTATGTGTCCGGTGGAGCAACCGCCGCCTTCGGGACCTCGGGCGACGTCCCGGTCCCCGGAGATTACGACGGCAACGGCACCACCGATCGCGCCGTCTTCCGCCCGTCGACCGGCACCTGGTACGTCTCGGGCGGGGTCACCACGGCCTGGGGGACGACCGGCGACGTGCCAGTGCCCGGTGACTACGACGGCAACGGCACCACCGACATCGCCGTGTTCCGTCCCTCTACCGGCACCTGGTACGTCTCGGGTGGGGCCACCATGGCGTGGGGCGCCTCGGGTGACGTCCCGGTGCCCGGTGACTACGACGGCAACGGCACGACCGACATCGCCGTCTTCCGTCCCTCTACCGGCACCTGGTACGTCTCGGGTGGGGCCACCACGTCGTGGGGCGCAAGCGGCGACCACCCCCTGCCGCTGGGCCCAGCCGTCCGCGTCACCTACTTCCCGTGAGCCCGGGGGGGCCTTGTCGGGCGGGATCCCGCACCCGAGGACGAGTAGCACAGCCAGCCGTCTGAACGGTTGCGTTCATTGGCCTGATTCACAGCGCCCCCAACGGGATTCGAACCCGTGCTGCCGCCTTGAAAGGGCGGTGTCCTGGGCCGCTAGACGATGGGGGCCAGGGACCTTGCTCGTGCCGGACGGAGCACCGACCGCCTCACCGTAGCGGGCGGCCGGCGAACCCCTCTCCGTTCTTATCCCCCTCGACGACGCTATCGGGTGACCAGCGCGATAAGAAGCGAGGAGGGCTGAGCTCCCACGAGGTGGCCTCGGGCGTGTCGTGGACCTGCACGCCGATCTCGACCAGGCCGTCACGCAGGATGTCGGCCTCGGCCCAGCGCTTGTCGGCCCGGGCCCGGGACCGGGCCGCCAGAAGGGCCTCCACGAACGGGCCGACGACCTTCCGGGGATCTTGGAGCCCCTTCCCGGCGGCCTCGCCCAGCCGCACCACCATTGACCGGAGCATCGAGCGGGCCACCGTCAGGTCGTCGGACTGCAGGGTGTCGCGCGACCACTCCACCAGGAGGTCGTCGAGGGCGAGGACGGCCGTGACCGCGGCGTGGGGATCGCCGGCAGCCAGAGCCGAGTCGAAATCCGAACGGAGCCGGGCTACGTCGTCGCCGAAAGGGGACGCGCCTGTCGCCGGCACCGCGCCATCGAGGGCGGCGGGGCCGGGCGGTCTCCGGCCCCGGCTGGCACCGCCGCCGCCCTCAACGCCGTCACCGCCCCCACTGCCGTTACCGCCCCCACTCCCGTCGCCGTCGCCGTCGGCGAGACCGGCGAGGGCGGCGAGGTCGACGGTCTCGCCCGAGCCGAGACTGGCCATCCGGCTCCCGCGGCGGACGGTCACCACGCCCCGCCCGGCGACGGTGGCGGTCTGCTCGTCGAGGTCGATGACACACGCAGTGTGCTCGTCGACTCCGAGGACGAAAACCCCCTCCGGCAGCATCTCCTCGAGGAGGCTCAGACGAGCCTCGCCCATGTAGCAGTACCGGGTGTCGTGGGTCCCTCCCTCGGCATTGTCGAAGTGGGGGACGACAACGGCGGGCAGGCCGATGCTGCCCATGAGATCGAGCCCCTCCAACCAGTGCGGGGCCTCGCCTACCTTGTAGACCTCGTATACCGGGAGGGCGAAGGGTCCGAGGGTGACCGCGGCGGCGCTGGCGAACGTGACGCAACCCCCCGTGGCCAGCTTGTCGGCCAGCACCACGGGCACCTGCGTGCCGCGCCACTGGCGCAGGGCATACGACGGGCTTCCGGGACCGGCGAACACGTAGCGGGCGTCCCGGACCCGGTTCAGCATGGTCTCGTAGTCGACCGAACCCCCCTCGGTGGCCGACCGGTAACTGGCCACGGCGATTCCCGCCTGCACGCTCTCGGCGAAGTACTCGACGGCCCGGGTCGCCAGGTCGTCGGCATTGCCCTGGAAGCCGAAGGGCGTGTCGAGGAGGACGGCGGGCACCGGAGGAGGGCCGAGTCGCGCCAGGAGGGACCGATGGACCTTGCTCATGGTCGGGGCGGTCTCGCCCGAGCCCATGATGGCCAGGATCCTGGGCAGAGGGGCCATCCGGTCAGGCTAAGCGCAACCCACGTCCTCTGTTCTCCGGCCTGGAGGCCCGATCGGGCGAGACGCCGACATCCCCTGCCACATCGCCGATCTGTCTGCCGAGGTCTGACGAAAGGCTCGTAGTCCACGGCGCCCGCCGGCCCGTCGCCGACATTCGGAACACCGAAAGTCATCCAGGGCTGCCCCTGCCCCCGAACACACTTCGGATGGCACACGGGGCGAGGATGCGATGAGCCGGGTAGGCGGGTGGCTGCGCCGAGGCGCAGTCCAGCTGATGATCATCGCCGTCGGCCTGGGTTTGGGCCTCGGCGGTACCGCCCTCTACCGGTCCCGGACCTCGGACGACAAGCCTTCGGCCACCCCCTCGTCCAAGCGGTTCGCCTTCGACCAGACCGCCGCACCACTTTCCCCAGGCGCTCCAGCGGCTGATTCGTTCCCCGGCCCCGAGACCGAGCCCCCGGACGCCGTTGCTGCCCTGACTGCGTTCCTCCAGGCCGAGGCATCGGGCCGCCCCGACGCCGCCTGGGCCCTACTCGACAGTTCCGGACACGAGCACTGGCCGACGGGGCCGGCCTGGTCGGCTTCCCAGCAGGACCTGGCGCTTCCGGTCTCCTTCGAGGTGGCGCCGCCCGGAGGCCCCGAGGTGGGTACGGCGCCGGGCGACGTCGACCTGCACGTCGACGTCGCCCGCAAGCCCTCTCTCGATCCGTTTCGCGGCCTGGTGGCGGCCCGCAGTGCCGAGGTGTGGCGGGTCCGCTCCGAGAACGGCCACTGGCGGGTTGTCGCCTCCCCGGTTGAGTCGCGACCCGTCCTCCCGCCCGACGCCAGTGCCCCCCAGGCCGTGCAGGGCTGGGTCGACCGCCTGTCGGCCTGCGATCAGCCGGGAGCCGCCGCCTTGCAGGTCGACCCCAACCTGCTGGGCCCCGCCGACGTGGCCGCCGCCCCGTGCCAGCGCAAAGGCACCTGGACGGCGGGCAACCCCGTAAGCCTCGACCGCGGCGGAGACGTCCAGCCGCTTCTCGCCGCCTACGGCCAGGGAGCGGCCTCGTGGGCTCGGTTGGTGCCGGTCACCGGCACCGACCGCAACTTCTGGGCCGAAGTCGCCCCTGTGGGCGACGCCTGGATGGTGGTGGGCGTGGCCGCAGGCGGTTGACCACCCTCCTCGATCACGCACCGGTTCTTCCACCACGCACATAACCCACATGACACAACCCAAACAAGGAGTTGATGCGAGTTGTCAAGATTCAAGAAATTGCGATGGGTGGGACTCCTCGGAGTCGGCCTCGCCGTCGCTTCAGTTGCGCCGAGCGTGGCATCCAGCCACCGTGAGGCACCACTGATCAGCGAGGACCCTGTCGCCGACAACACCGACGTGTACGCCTTCCAAACCCCAGGTGCGCCGGACACCACGACGCTGATTGCCAACTGGATCCCCTTCGAGGAGCCCGCCGGCGGCCCGAACTTCTTCAAGTTCGGCGACGACGTCCTCTACCAGGTCCATGTCGACAACAACGGCGATGCCGTGCCTGACATCACCTACGAGTGGCGGTTCACGACGAAGGTCCAGAACAGCAACACGTTCCTGTACAACACCGGACCGATCGGATCGATCAACGACCCCAACTTCAACATCCGCCAGACCTACACCCTGACGGTCGTCAAGAACGGTGTGCGCACCGTGTTGGGCTCCGATCTGCCGACACCGCCGGTGAACATCGGTCCCCGCTCCACGCCCGGCTACGCACGCCTGGCCAAGGAGGCCGTGAAGACCGTTGGTGGGGGTACTAAGACCTTCGCCGGCCAGCGCGACGATCCGTTCTTCGTCGACTTGGGATCAGCGTTCGACCTGCTCGGCCTGCGGCCGTTCAACCAGGCCCACGTCATTCCCCTGCCCACCGCCAACGGCGTCGACGGCCTGGGCGGCTTCAACGTCCACACCGTGGCCCTTCAGGTGCCGACCGCGCAGCTCACCAACGGCAGCCCGATCATCGGCGTCTACTCGCAGACGAAGCGCCAGCAGACCCGGGTCCTGACGCCCGGGCTTCCGGGCGCGCCTCCGTTCGAGACCGGGAAATGGGTGAATGTCTCCCGACTGGGCATGCCCTTGGTGAACGAGCTGGTCATCCCGCTGGGTCAGAAGGACAAGTTCAACAACTCTGACCCGGTGAACGACGCCCAGTTCCTGCCGTACGTGCAGGACCCGGAGCCGGGGCGCCTCATCCCGGTGCTGTACCCGGGTGTCACCGTTCCGCCGGCACCTCGTAGCGACCTGGTGGCAATCTTCCTCACCGGCCTCCCCGGGCTCAACCAGCCCGCCAACGTGCGACCGTCGGAGATGCTCCGGCTGAACACGTCGATCGCGCCGTCGGCGCCGATCGGACAGGGGAACCGCCTGGGAGTGCTCGGTGGCGACAACGCCGGGTTCCCGAACGGCCGCCGCCTCGAGGACGACGTCGTCGACATCGAGCTGCGAGCCGTGGCCGGTGCCACGCCGTTCACGCCTGCGTTCAACATCTCGCCCAACAACGTGTTGAGCGACGGGGTGGACAAAAACGACCGCCGGTTCCTGGGCGGATTCCCGTTCGTGTCGACGCCCAACCAGGGCTACAACCACGATCATCACCGAGTCGGCCCCTAACCGGTCCGGCTGAGGAAGGGAAGCACACCGTGACGACACCGGGAGGCGCAGCCTCCGTGCAGCCGGGAGGCGCAGCCTCCATGCACACTCGCCTCCCCGGCTCTGCCGGGGTGGACGAAAGCCTCCCGGTCGTCACGCCCGGACCCCGCCGGCCTTCGGGCCGGCGGCCGGCCCGGTGGGTCGCCACCTTGGTGGCCGCCGCCGTCCTCGGTGTCATGCTCGGACGCTTCTTCCTGGCCGGCTCGACATCGCCGGCCCCCACCTCGGCGGCCACGTCCACCGACCGCTCATCGCAGGCCCGGGTGGCCGATCTCCAGGACCGCCTGCGGGCCACGCCCGACGACCCCCGGCTCCTGGCCGACCTCGGGGCCGCCTACCTGTCGCGGGCCAAGGAGACGGCCGACCCCACCTGGTACACCAAGGCCGGCGAGGTCCTCGACCGGGGCGCCGCCGTCGATCCCAACAACGTTCGCACCCTCACCGCCCAGGGCCTGCTGGCCCTGTCCCGCCACGACTTCGCCCATGCCCTCGACCTCGGCAACCGGGCCCACGACCTCGCCCCCCTGTCGGCCGATCCCCTCGGCATCGTCGTCGACGCCCATGTGGAGCTGGGTCAGTACGCCGCCGCCGCCGCCGCCGCCCAGCAGATGGTCGATCGCCGTCCCTCGCTGGCCAGCCTGGCCCGGGTCTCCTACGTCCGGGAGCTCACCGGCGACCATCCGGGAGCCACGACCGCCATGGCCCAGGCCGTCGTCGCCGGATCCGGGTCGGCCAACGACGTGGCCTACGTCCAGACGCTGCTCGGCGACCTGCGCCTCGGCGCCGGCGATCTCGACGCCGCCGATGCGGCCTACGTCCGAGCCATTGACACCGAGGCCGGTTATGGCGCGGCCGAGGTCGGTCGGGCCAGGGTCGCCGCCGCCCGGGGCGACCTGGGAGGGGCGGCGGCCCGTCTCGAGCCGGTGGTGAACCGCCTGCCCAATCCCGCGTGGGTCGCTCTCCTCGGCGACATCGACCAGGCTCTTGGACGCGACGCCGACGCCGCCGCCCAGTACGGCCTGGTTCGTCAGATCGAACAGCTCAACCAGGCCAACGGCGTGGCCGTCGACCTGGAGCTGGCCCGGTTCGAGGCCGACCACGCGTCCGACCCCGGCGCCGACCCGATGGCCACGGTGGAGGCGTCGAGAACGGCGCTGGCCCAACGACCCACTGTCTTCGCCGAGGACGCCCTGGGCTGGGCCCTGCGCCAGGCGGGCCGGGCCGACGAAGCCCTGGGCCATGCCCGGGCTGCTGTCCGCCTGAACACCGGCGACGCCCTGCTGTGGTGGCACCTGGCCCGCACCGAGGCCGACCTCGGCATGGGCGACGATGCCCGTCGCGACCTGGCAACCGCGTTCTCGGTGAACCCGTGGCTCAGCGTCCGCGATCTCCCCGCCGCCAGGGCTTTGTCCGCGGAGCTGGGGATGCCCCGTTGAGGCCGGTCATGCGACTCCGGTTCCTGGCCGCGATCGTGGTCGCCGGTATCGCCGTGGTCGTGCCGGCGGGAGCGGCGGGTGCCCATCCCCTCGGCAACTTCACCGTGAACACCTACGCGGGTTTGTCGGTGCAGACGGACAACGTTGTCGTCGACCTGGTCGTCGACATGGCCGAGATCCCTGCCTACCAGGCCCACCGCGGCCTCGACGCCGATGGGAACGGGCAGGTGTCCGACGCCGAGGGCTCGGCCTGGGCCACCAAGACGTGTGGGGACGCCGCCGGGCACTCCGAGCTGGGTGTCGACGGCAAGCCCGCCCGGCTGTCGGTAAACGCCGGAGCGGTCGTCTTCCCGCCCGGCAGTGCCGGCCTGGACACGCTGCGGCTGACCTGCGACCTGGCTGCGCCGGCGGCCACCGGCAAAGGCGAGCACAAGGTGACGTGGCGCAGCTCCGCCTACACCGACCGGGTCGGGTGGCGGGAGGTCACCGCCACCGGTTCGGGAGTCAGCATGGTGGCCTCGGATGTGCCCGCCATGAGTCCCAGCGCCCGCCTCACCCAGTACCCCGGCGATCTACTGTCCTCGCCACTCGACCAGCGTTCCGCCAGCCTCCGCGTGCGGGCCGACGGCGGCGGCGTTCCCGTGTCGTCGGCCGCAGCGGCCACCGTGTCCGGCCCTCAACCGAAGAGCGTGAGCAGCGCCCTGCCCCGGGGCGTTGACGCCGCCTCCCGTTCGTTTACCGCCCTGGTGGCCCGCCGTGATCTTACGGTCGCTTTCGGGGCCCTGGCCCTGGCCCTGGCAGTAGGCCTCGGCGCCATCCATGCCCTAGCGCCCGGACACGGCAAGACGGTCATGGCCGCCTACCTGGTGGGCCAGCGGGGCTCGCTACGCCAGGCCGGGATCATCGCTCTCACAGTGACGACCACCCACACCGTCGGCGTGCTCATCCTCGGCGTGGTCCTGTCAGCGTCCACCACCCTGGCCTCCGAGGCCATCTACCCGTGGCTGGGACTCGTCAGTGGCGCCATGCTGGCCGCGGTCGGGTTCAACCTCATGCGCCGGGCGTTCCGGGGCCGCCGTGGCCATGGCCACTCTCATGCGCATGACCCTGACCACTCCCACGAGCATTCCCACGGCCTGGGCCGCCCCCACTCCCATGGGCCCGATCCCGACGCCGCGAACGCGACCGACGGGCCGATGTCTCGCCGGACGCTGGTGGCCATGGGCGTGGCCGGTGGCATGGTGCCCAGCCCGTCGGCGCTGGTGGTCCTCCTGGGCGCTATCGCCCTGAAGCGGGCCTGGTTCGGCGTGGTGCTGGTCATCGGTTATGGCGTGGGCATGGCCCTCACCCTCACCGCCGCCGGACTGATCTTGGTGCGGGCTCGCCGCGTGCTCGACCGCCGGGCGGCGGCGGCCACGGCCACGTCGTCGCGGCCGAGTCGCCTGGCCGGGTTGGCCCGGGCCATGCCGGCGGTCACCGCCACGGTGATCGTGGCCGTCGGCCTCTTTCTGGCCGCCCAGGGCGTCACCCGCATCTAGTGCCTCACTGACGCGGCCTCAGGGCGACGAGGCTCAGGGCTGATCCCACCGTTACGGTGAGGGCACGCTCCTACGGCATGCCGCGGCGATGGTGGTGCCGGACCCGGCGGTGGGGCCACAGATGCCACCACCGCCTGTGTCGGATCGGCCGCGCGACGTGGACATCCGGGTCACTCGAGGCCTCCGCTGCCGGTTCGTACTCCCCGGCGCTTGCATATGGGGCCGCCCGTGATGGCACGCGTCGCTCGTTCAAGGCACTTCTATTGTCGCGCTCGGAAGCGGTGTTGGGCGGCTCAGATCGTGAACACGGTTTGAATCAGGTCGGCGACTCTTACGGGATGTTGGATGTGCACGTCGTGGTCGGCAGGGGCGAACCACCGCACCTCAACGCCGGGCAATGCCGCTTGCGCCGCGTCGGCCTCGGTGCGCTTCCTGGCGGCCCAGTCGTCGCCGGTGTCGGCGAGGATCAGGAGCACCGGGACGGTGATGCGGGACAGGTCCTCGCTCGGCCGGTGTTCCCATAGGGCCCGGAGGATGCGCATGTGGCGTTCGAAGGCGAGCCAGGGTCGGACGGTGGCGTCGGGGCGGACCTCGAAGTTGGCCATGGTTGCGGCGACGCCTTCATCGGACCAGTCGGGATGGGCCTGCCGCACGAACGCCTCCATGGTGGCGGCGGGTGTGCCCTCCAGGCGGGGCGGGGCCAGAGCCGCGGCGCACTCCGCCCAGGCCGGCCATCGACCCTGGAGGTCGAAGGCGCCGCCGTCGATGCCGGCGACGGCGACGACCCGCTCCGGGGCACGGACGCCGAGGTCGACCACCAGGTTGCCGCCGGTGGACTGACCGGCGAGGACGGCTCGGGGCCAACCGAGGGCGTCGAGCACGGCGACGAGGTCCGAGCCCATGGTGGCGAAGTCGTACCCGTCGTCGGGGGCGTCGCTGTGTCCGTGGCCTCGCAGGTCGACGGCCGCCACCGGGTGGCCGAGCGCGTGCAGCCGGACGGCGACGCCGTCCCACGTGTGGGCGTTGGAGGCCAAGCCGTGCACGCAGAGCACGGGCACGGAATCGCCGCCCTCCCAGATGAGGACTCGAAGGGCCACACCGTCGGTGGCAACGATGCGACGTTCTGTCGGTTTCACGCGGCGTGTGCCGGCTGGCCGGTGCCGGCCGCGACGCGCAGGCGGTCGATGAGCCCGAGCAGTCGTACTGACTCGCGGGCCGGCCGGCGTGGTTCGGCGCGGCCCCGGACAACGGCGGCGAAGTGCCCGACCATGGCCTGGTACGGGTCGCCGTCGGGTCCACCGACGTCTTCGATCCTGCCGTCGCGATGGGTCAGTTGGGCCCGGGTACCGGCGGCTCCTCCGGCGAAGGGCATGTCGACGGTGAGAGTGGCGAGCGTTCCCACCACCTCGAGATTCTGGTACTCGGGTGCGTCGAAGGAGCACAGGAACGCCGCCGAGAAGCCCTCGGCGAAGGTCAGCCACCCGGAGAAGGTGGCGTCAACGCCGGAGGGAGCCGTCGCCGCGCTGGCGGCCAGGACCTGCGGTTCGCCTCCGATGTCGACCAGTGGGGCGAGGCAGTACACGCCGACGTCGAGTAGGGCTCCGCCGCCTTGGTCCATCGACCAGCGGTGGTTGGTGCGGTCGGTGAGGGGGAACGTGAACGCGGAACGAGCGAAGAGCGGGTGTCCGAGCGCCCCCTGGTCGATGAGATCGGCGACCGCCTTGGCGCGGGGGTGAAACGGCGTCATGTAGGCCTCCATGAGCACGACACCCGCGGCGTGGCAGGCATCGACCATGGCCTGGCCGTCGACCCGGTTGGGGGCGAGGGGCTTCTCGCACAGCACGTGTTTGCCGGCCGCCGCCGCCCGTTTGGTCCACTCCAGGTGGCACCCGTTGGGAAGCGGCACGTACAGGGCCTCCACCTCGGGGTGAGCCACCACCTCCTCGTAGCCGGCGAAGTGGTGGGGTGCGCCGAACCGGGCGGCCACGTCCGACGCGGCGGCGCCGTCGCGGCTGCCGACGGCCACCAGGCGCACGTGCGGGCTGGCCGCCAGCGCCGGCAGGACTGAGTCGCCGGCCACCCACGACGTGGCACCGATGACCCCCACACCGACGGGTGCGTCGGGGGTCACCGGAGGCGGACCGGCTCGCTGCCTTCGGACGCCGAGCGGGTGGCCGCCTCGAGGACAGCCACCACTTGGCGCGCCGATTGGCTGACCACGGCGAGTGGCTCGCCCAGCAGGAGATGGTCGGCCAGGTTTCGATGGAAGGCGAACGGCATGTCCGGGGCCAGGGGGACCGCGGCGTCGGCCACCCCGTGACCGCTCGTGTACCGGGCCAGAGTGAGTGCCGCCGGGGCCTCGGCATGATGGGCGTCGGTCCGCACGTACCCCCTTGCCGGGTCGACGCTCTCGAACGCTAGCGCCTGGTAGTGGCCGACCAGGGTCCCCGAGGTGCCCTGCACGTAGAACTTCGGGCGGCGTACGGCGGCCACGTCGGAAGCCACGAACTCGGCCTCGCGGCCGTCGTCCCAGTGCATGCGAACCCGGAGCTGGTCGAGGTTGGTGACGTCGTGCCAGACGCGCTTGTGGCCAGTGGCCGTGACCTGGTCGGGTACGGAGCCGAGGAGCTGCAAGATCCAGTCGACGTGGTGGGAGCCCCAGTCGTAGACCATTCCTCCGGACACGGTGGAGTCGGAGTGCCAGGCCCGGCAGGGGTGGTCGAACCCGCCGACGAAGGTCTCCACGTTGAACACCTCACCCAGGAGGCCGTCGTCGACCGCGGCGCGTAAGGCTCGGAAGTCGCGGTCCCATCGCCGGCTCTGGTTGACGGTGAGCACCCGGTCGTTGTCGGCCGCCAGGGCGAAGAGGCGATCGGCATCGGCCACGGTGAAGCACAGGGGCTTCTCGCAGGCCACGTGCTTTCCGGCGCCGAGCAGCGTGGAGACCACGCTGACGTGGGCCGACGGGGGAGTGGCCACCACGGCCACGTCCACGTTGTCGTCGCCGGCCAGCTCCTCCACCGTGTCGTGGACCCGGATACCCGGGAAGTCGTGCTCGGCCGCTTTGCGCCGGTCCGGGTCGCTGTCGCACGTGGCGACGAGGTCGAGGCCGGGGACGGCGGTTGCGGCCGTGCCATGCACGAATCCCATCCCCCCGTAGGGGCCATAGCCGACCACACCGATCCCCAGAGGTCGACGATGGCCCGATGGCGGCGCGCCGGCGCGCAGCGCCCGCCGCAGGACAGCGGCCAGGGCGGGCGTGGCCAGGGCTTGGTCGGTGCCGCCCAGGCCCGACACCGTGACCCGGCCCAGGCCCACGTCGGAAACCACGACGGCGACCTGGCTCACGAACCGGTAGGTGACGTGGAGGACGGGGCGAGCGATGGCGGCGACGGGGTTGAGGGGCCGGAACACGTCGACCACGGCGAACTCGGGGTCGATGCGGGCCACCAGGTCCTCGTCGGAATCGGAGATCCGGGCGAAGACCTCGCCCGCCGGAACGGGTGGCTGGGCGTTGGCTCCGAGCAGGTCGGACCAGCCGCCCGCCGGTCCGGTTGCGCTGGTCGGGCTGATTGCCACCACGGTCGTACCGCGCTCGACCCAGCCTTGGAGCCGGGTCAACACGGCTGACGACGGTGCCGCGACGGACCCGTCGACGACCACGGCCCCGGGCCGGTCGCCCTCGGCCAGGGCTTCGAGCTCACCGGCATCGACGAACACGGGCACGCCCTCGGCGGCCACCAGTTCCACCAGAGCGGCCCGGCGCCGGTCCGTCAGCCGGCCCGAGACGATCACGATCTGCATCTGTCGAGACTAGGCCGCCGTCGCCCACAGGCGATTCCGCCCGTCCCATCCGTTCTGGTCAGGTTCGAGGCCATGAGGTGGGCACTGAACCTGACCAGAGCGGGATATCGCCGAGGTTGGACGGCCCTACGCTGAGCCGGTGTCCGGAATCGGTCGTCGTCGCAGGGTCGCACGCGGCCGGGTCGTGGCTGCCGCGGCGGTGGGGTACCTGGTCGGGACCCTCCCGTCGGCCGACTTGGCCGCCCGCTTGGCGTCGGGCGGCGACATCGACCTGCGAAGGACCGGCAGCTGCAACCCAGGTGCGGTGAACGCCGGCGCCGCCCTGGGCGGGGGATGGGGGTTGGGAGTGCTCCTGGCCGACATCGCCAAGGGCGCCGGGGCGTGTGCGGTCGGCGCCCGCTTGGCCGGTGGGGTGGGAGCCGACATAGCCGGCACGGCCGCGGTGATCGGGCACTGCTATCCGATCTGGAACGGCTTCCGGGGGGGCAAGGGCGTGGCCGTCAGCTCAGGTCAGTGCCTGGCCACGTTCCCGGCGTACTTCCCGTTCGACCTGGCCGTCGCCACGGCCGTGGCCCGCCTCCGCGGTAGCGCTTTACCCGCCACTGCCGTCGCCTCGGCGGCCTGGGTCGGTTGTGCGGCCCTGTGGTGGCGACGGGGCTGGCCCAACGGCTGGGGGCGCCGGCCCGGCCCCACCCTGCCGCTGGCCGCGACGGCGACGAGCGCGGTGATCATGGTCCGCTTCGCCGCCGCCGCCGCCGCCCGACCGCCCGAGAACGTTTCCCCCGTCGATATCTCCCGTCCATCCCCGCGCCTCCCCGACACGGTCGATTCGTAGTTTCTGTCGCCGTCCCGAACTGGTCGAGTTTCGGGTCGCCACAGGACGACCGGAACCCGACCGGAACGGCGGTGGGCGACACGGCCCGGTCCCCGCAGTCGACCGGGCGTGCTGGCGAACCCTACGCTCGGACCCATGAGCGAGGTGGCCGGATCGTGATCGGCCTCGTCACCGACTCCAACTCCCAGATCCCACCCGACCTGGCCCGCACGTTCGCCATAGAGGTGGTGCCGATCAACGTCACCGTCGACGGCGTGTCTTACATCGAGGGCGTGGACCTCGACGCCGACAAGTTCTGGGCCATGTTCGAGGGGGCTACGCCCGAAGTGGCGACGACCCAGCCCAGTCCCGGGCAGTTCATGGCGGCCTACGCGGCGGCCGCGCGACGGGGGGCCGACGAGATCCTCTCCGTGCACATCGGGTCGGACCTGTCCGGCACGGTGAACGCAGCCCGGCTGGCGGCGGCCTCGGCTCCCGTCCCGGTCCGCATCGTCGACACCGGCACGGCCTCGTTCGCGGTGACCTGTTGCGTGTGGGAGGCCGCTCTGGCCCTGGCCTCGGGAGCGTCTGTGGAGGAGGCGGCAGTGGTGGCCGAGACGGTGGCGGCCACCGTCGGGATGGTGTTCGTGATGAACGGTCTCGACTTGGCCCGGGCCGGGGGTCGGCTGGCGACGGGAGCCCCCGAGTCGGTCCTGAAGCTGGGTGCCGATGTCGTCCCTGTGCTCACCCTCTTCGGCGGGGCCATGGAGATCGTCGGCCAGGTGGCCAACGTCGAGTTCGCCGCCGATGTCATGGCCGATCAGGTACGCAACGCCGGCTCCTCGCTACGGGTGGGCGTGGGTGTGGCCGACCCTGCCACCGCCGACCTCGGTCAGGCGCTCACCGACCGCCTGATGGCCACCCGCGAGGTGCTCGATGTCGTGGGCTACCGGGTGGGGCCCAGCGTGGGCGCCCACACCGGCCCGGGTACGGTCGGCGCCGTGTGGTATCCCACGAGCGCGTCCGGGCCCCTCAACCCGACAGCGCCTCGATGATCTCGCCCTGGAGCCAGGTCAGGTAGTCGTAGATGGCGAAGGCCTGAGCGGCGGACGCGTCGTCTGCGATCGGGCGTTCGTCGCCCTCCTCGGTGATCTCGAGCCGAACGCCGAGCACGAGCCGGACCTCGTTGAGCGCTCGCATCCACGCGCTCAGGGCTTCCTCGTCGAGCCGCTCGGCGTCGACGGTCTCCTCCAGAACGGTCAGGGCGGTGAGATGGGAGTCGAGCAGCTCTCCGTGGGCGAGCAGCCGATACTCGGTCTGGCGATCGTCGTCGTCGGGATAGGCGACGGGGAACAGTCGCTCGCGAACGGGGTCGCTGTCGTCGGCGAGGACGTCCCTCATCCGGGGCCCGAGGCCCCGCAGCAGGGCGCGCTCCTCGGTCGACAGGCGGACCTCGTAGTTGCCGGACCGGGTGCGCTTCACCGGTCTACCGCGCATGGACCGTGCGCCTGTGCCCCACTACTTGTCGTGCTCCATTGTCGCCCAGAGGCCGTGTTCGTGGAGGCGGAAGACGTCGAGCTCGGCCTTGTCGCGGGGTCCGTTCGACACCACCGCCTTTCCCTTGTGGTGCACGTCGAGCATGAGCTTGGTGGCCTTGTCCTTGCTGTAGCCGAACAGCTTCTGGAGCACGAAGGTCACGTAGGACATGAGGTTGACGGGGTCGTTCCAGACGATGACGACCCATGGTCGGTCGGGGACGACCACCTCACCGGTCTCGGGCTCCTTGACCTCGACCGGCATGACCTCGGGAGGCATCGTCGACGACACCGCGCAACTGGTGTCCACCAACCCAAGGTTACGCCTCTACGGCCGCCGCCCTGACCCTCAGGAGCGGCTGAGGGTCGGTCGGCGCTCGCCGCCGGCACTCGGACCGGCGTCGACGGTCGCGCCCACCGGGGCCGAGAAGCCGAGGAGGAACGCCACCGCCGCCACCCAGACTGCCGTAGCCCCCGCCACGTGAACGCCCACGAGCACGACGGGCACTCCCGTGAAGTACTGCACGTAGCCCACCGCGGCCTGCGCCACCAGGACACCGAGCAGGATCTCCCCCCCGCGCAGCAGCGCGGGGGGTGCGCCCTCGCGGTTCAACCGCCATAGGGTGACCAGGACCAACCCGAGGAGCAGCATCACGCTGATCCCGTGGAGACGGGCCACGTCGGGAACGAGGAAGGGCAGGCGGGCGACCTTCTCGTCACCCCCGTGCGGGCCGGCTCCGGTGACGACTGTGCCGAGGACCAGCGCCAGCCCGGCGCTGGCCACGACGAGACGGCCCAGCAGGACCAGGTCGTGTCCTACCACCGGTGCTCGTGGGGTCGGACCTGCGGCACGGCCGCCGGCGGTGTCGACCGGCCCGTCGGCCAGGCCGGCCCGGTGGTGGAGGACGACGGCGTCGGCCAGGATCGCCATGGACAGCACGAAGTGACCCATCACCAAAGGCGGCCACAGGTGGAACAGCACGGTGATCCCGCCGAGGACGATCTGGCCTATCACCCCCGCCACCAGCCCGGCGGACAGGAGGGTGAGGTCGCGCCGCCGGGGTCGGCGCACGAGCGAGCCGAGCACGGCCAACATCACCGCTACCGAGACGAGGCCGGTGATGGTGCGGTTCACGAACTCCACCATGGCGTTGTACTCCCACGGCGCCACGACCCGGTCCCGGGAACAGGTGGGCCAATCCG
>JBBRXY010000017.1:0-47148 GCA_038238185.1 Acidimicrobiales bacterium | reverse complement strand
GGTTGTTGGTCCTCCGCCACCTGCTATTAGGTTGCGGGGGGGTTGGGGGGGCCCCCCCCCCCCCACACCCCCGACCAGTACGGCTCGGGAGGGCCGTAGTGTCACGCCGCCGTCGTTCCGAGGACGGCCTTCAGACGACAGGCCAACATCTCTGGCCGGTTGAGCTCGTCCTCGGTCACCCGCTCGACCGTCCATCCTGATTTCCGCAGGCGACGGTCGCGGTCCTCGTCGGCCCGTCGGTCTACGACCGTGGTGTGGTGCAGATCACTGTCCACCTCGATGACGAGTCTGCGGTCGAGGTACGCCAGGTCGACGCGTCCGATCCAACCGTCGTCGTCGCCGACGTCAAGTTGGCAGACGGGGTCCGGTAGGCCGCAGGTCCGGATGATCTCGAGCGCCCGGGCTTCAAGGCTGCTCTCGGGCGCCACGTAGTCGTCGCCCCGCTCGGCCAGCAGACGCCTCATCGTGGCGATCCCGGGCCGGCCCCTTGTGGCCAGGACGTCGGTGGCCTCCCGAATCGCGTCGAGGGTGACCAGCTTCCGGGCCAGGCAGTTGTCGAGCACCCGCTCCGTCCGTTGCAGACGCAGGACACCGGCGAGATCCAGGATCGTTCGGGCGACGCACGTTGTGGCGATGCCTTCGACGACCGTGAGGTGCTCCGAAGGCAGCAGGCGTGTGCTGTGGACCCATGCACCAGGGGTGCGGTCCCGAATCGCCCGGGTGGTAAGGACTTCGACCGTCCCACGACGTGAGAACCCCGGTACCCCGAGTAGGGCTGCGGCCGACCGGTGGGATGCCGAGGCGATCGGCCCGGTGGCCAGGACCAGGGCGTGCAGGTTCTGCTCCCACGATAAGGGACAGCCGGGAATCCCGTACACGCCGCGGTATCTGAATGCCTTCCAAGTCCCCGCTCGTAGGCGGTGCTTGATGGCCTCATCGCTGCCGCGGTGCTCCCGGACCTGAGCCAACGTGAAGACACCGTGCTGTACTGCGGCGTCTTTTGCCATCATCTCAGTAAGTGCCATGTCAAGATTGAACCAGCAGGGTCTGACACTGCGGTTCCGGTCGGGTTCAGGGGTCCTCTGGCCCCGTAAACCCCGACCGGAACGCCGCCGCCGGGTCGGGAGTTGTCACACGCCGCCGGTACGATCGGGGGCATGCCCCCGTTCAAGGTCGTCAGCTCGTTCGAGCCCGCGGGCGACCAGCCCGCGGCCATCGAGGCCCTGGCCAGGGGTGTCGATCGGGGCGACCGCTTCCAGACCTTGCTCGGCATCACCGGCAGCGGGAAGAGCGCCACCATCGCTTGGACCATCGAGAAGGTCCAGCGGCCGACCCTGGTGATCGCGCCCAACAAGTCGCTGGCCGCTCAGCTGGCAAACGAGTTCCGGGAGTTCTTCCCCGAGAACCGGGTGGAGTACTTCGTCTCCTACTACGACTACTACCAGCCCGAGGCCTACATCCCGTCGAGCGACACTTACATCGAGAAGGACTCCTCGATCAACGACGAGATCGACCGGCTGCGCCACTCCACGACGTCGGCCCTGCTCGCCCGGCGCGACGTGATCGTGGTGGCGTCGGTCTCCTGCATCTACGGCCTTGGCTCACCCGAGCAGTACGCCAAGCAGGTGCTCTACCTGCGTCCCGGCCAGCAGACCGACCACCGGGCCATCATTTCCCGCCTGGTCGACATGCAGTACGAGCGCAACGACCTCAATTTCATCCGGGGCAAGTTCAGGGTGCGGGGCGACACCATCGAGGTGTTTCCCGCCTACGAGGAGATGGGCGTGCGCATCGAGCTGTTCGGCGACGACGTCGAGCGCATCAGCCGGGTCGACCCCCTCACCGGTGAGCACCTCGGCACCATCGAGGAGCTGGAGATCTTCCCCGCCACCCACTACGTGGCCGGCGAGGAGAATATGAAGCGGGCCATCGGCGGCATCGAAGTCGAGCTGCGCGAGCGCCTCCAGTGGTTCGAGAAGGAGGGCAAGCTCCTCGAGGCCCAGCGCCTGCGCATGCGCACTGCGTACGACCTCGAGATGATGCAGGAGGTCGGCTTCTGCTCGGGTATCGAGAACTACTCCCGCCACATCGATGGCCGGGCACCGGGCGAGCCTCCCCACTCGCTGCTCAGCTTTTTCCCGAATGACTACCTCATGGTCATCGACGAGTCCCATGTCACGGTGCCTCAGCTCCACGGCCAGTACGAGGGCGACCGGTCCCGCAAGGAGACCCTGGTCGACCACGGCTTCCGCCTTCCCTCGGCGGCCGACAATCGGCCCCTGCGCTTCGACGAGTGGTACGAGCGGGTGGGCCAGTGCGTGTTCCTGTCGGCCACGCCGGCGGCCTACGAGGTGGACCAGTCCACCCAGGTGGTGGAGCAGATCGTGCGGCCCACCGGCCTGGTCGATCCCGAGGTCGTCATCAAGCCCACCAAGGGCCAGATCGACGATCTCATGGAGCAGATCACGACCACAGTGGCCCGGGGCGACCGCGTGCTGGTGACCACCCTCACCAAGAAGATGGCCGAAGACCTCACCGACTACCTGTTGGAGCTGGGCGTGCGTGTGCGCTACCTGCACAGCGAAGTCGACACCATTCAGCGCATCGAGATCCTGCGCGATCTGCGGCTGGGCGAGTTCGACGTGCTCGTGGGCATCAACCTGCTCCGAGAGGGCCTCGACCTTCCCGAAGTGTCGCTCGTCGCCATCCTGGACGCCGACAAGGAGGGTTTTCTCCGCTCCGAGACCTCGCTGATCCAGACCATGGGTCGGGCCGCCCGCAACGTCGACGGCCAGGTGGTGATGTACGCCGACAAGGTCACCGACTCGATGCAGCGGGCCATCTCCGAGACGACGCGCCGCCGGGGCGTGCAGGAGGTGTACAACATCGAGCACGGCATAGACCCGCAGACCATCCGCAAGGCCGTCACCGACATCCTGGCCACCCTGCGTCCCGAAGGAGACGGTAAGTCGCCCGCCCCCGGGCGCGACCGCCGCTCCCGGAAGCGTGACCGGGTCCGCAGTGATTTTTCCGAGCTGCCCCACGACGAGCTGGAGCGCCTCATCCGCACCTTGGAGGAGGAGATGCACACGGCCGCCACCGATCTGCGCTTCGAATATGCCGCCCGCCTGCGCGACGAGGTCCACGACCTGAAAAGGGAGCTGCGCCAGGTCGGGTAGACGTCGTCGCTCAGGTCGGCCCCGGAAACTGGCGATCACCACGTAGTGGCTTGTTTCGACGGTGATGTGACGGGTGTTGCCGTTGCTCATGCTGTGACGACTGCCATCTCCCCCGATCCCTCCTTGGTGGACAGGGGGGCGGCGCGTGGAGACCATCGGATTTCTTCCTGGTGGCGCAGAGCGTGGGCCGCGCCTCTATGGGTCACATTTTCGTCCTGGCCACCTCGCGTGGGGGCCACGTGTTCGCGGCAACTGCTGTACGAGACGTCCTCAGGCCGGACCCCGAACGTGCCGATTAAGAAGAACACACTCTCCCGCGGAGGCCGATCATGGCGCGCCAGCTGACCGCTCCACCTCCCAGCGAGGAGCGGGCACCCACTCCGACCATCTTGACGAGCGCGCCGGCCGGTCTGGCCGGCCGGATCTGGGGCGCGCCCCTGTGGGCCCATGCTGCCACCCTCGCAGTGGTGCTGTTGGCCCTCGTGCCGCTGGTCGGCGTCGGAGCGTCGTTCTCGGCCGACGAGGGCGCCGCCATCGTGCAGGCCCACAGCCTGGCCAAGGGCGACGGCTGGATCGTCGACCACCCCGCGCCCCAGGTCGACCCGACGGGCAAGGCCTACCCGCTGGAGCTCTCCATCCGCGGCGACAAAGGGACGGCGCCGTTCGCCAAGCATCCTCTCTACGCGCTCCTCCTCGCCGGGGCTGACCGGGCCGGTGGCCACTTGGCCATGGTGCTGCTCTCGCTGGCGGGGACGGTGACGGCCGCCCTTCTGGCCGCGGCGATCAGCGGCTATCTGCGGCCCGGGCTATCCCGACCTTCGCTCTGGGTCGCCGGCCTGGCGACCCCGCTCCTCTTCGACGGTTATCTGGTCATCGCCCACACTCTCGGTGCCGCCGCCGCGGCAGGCGCCGTGCTTCTCGCCATACGGGCGGCGGAGAGCAAGGGTCGGCCCGTCCTCGCCATCGCCGGGGTGGCAGGGTGCATCGCCGTCGCCGTCCTGCTCCGCAACGAGGCGGTCTTCTGGGGCCTCGGCGTTGGGGTGACGCTCGCCGTCGTCGCCTTTCGCCGGCGTAGCAAGCTCATAGCGGGAGCGGCGGTTACCGCCGTCGTCGTCGCCGGGCTGGCTCACATCGGGGAGGCGGCCTGGTTTGACCGGCTGGTCGGCGGTCACGCTGTCGGCCTCGGTTCCTCACCCGGCAGCGGGCTTGGTTTCGTGGCCGGGCGTGCCCAGAGCCTCGTCATCACCTGGCTCCGCCCTGGGTACGGGCAGTTCCCCGGAGCCGAGCTGGCCCTCGTGGTAATGCTCGGAGCGGTGGTCGCCGGCACCGTCGCCGCCCGCCGGCACCCCGACGATCGCCGGGTGATCGCCGGTCTCGCCATCGTCGCGGCAGCCGGCGCCCTGATCGCCCTGGTCGTCGCCCCGACCAATCTGGTGCCCGGGCTCCTCGTTGCCGCTCCCGTCGTCACCGCCGGTCTCGTCGCACTGCGGCGGTCGAGCCTCGGATCGGTCGGCGCCCAGGTCGCCCTGGGCACCTTCACCGTGTTCGCCCTGGCGGTGGCGGCCACTCAGTACGTCCAGGGAGGGTCGGGGGAGTGGGGTGGACGATACTTCGCTCTCGGGCTTCCCGTGCTCGTGCCCGTCGTCCTGCTCGCCCTGGCCGAGGCCGGTGCTCGCCTCGACCACGTCACCCGCCGGGTCGCGACGGGCGGACTCGTCGTGTGCTCCCTGGCGACGGCGGCTATGGGCCTCTCCAGCCAGGCCGACACCCACCGCTTCACCGCCAAGCTCCTGTCGACGATCAACCGGTCGGGCCAGAGCATCTCGGCCGCGGGGGAGCGACCGGTGATGCTGACGACGAGCGGCGCCGTGCCCCGTCTGGCCTGGGCCACCTTCGATCGCCAGCGCTGGCTCCTCAGCGATCGCGCCGATCTGGGAGCCCTGACGACGCGGCTGGCCGACGCCGGCACCGAGCGGGTGGTGCTGGTCACCGCCCATCGCGACGAGGACGTCGCCGCCGCCGGGCCCCGCGCCCGGGTCGTGTCCGATGACCACCCAACTGGTCGCGGAACCTGGCACGTCCTCGTCCTGGATCTCCCGCAGGCGCCGTGACTCGCCCGCTGGTCCAGCTACCGGCCGCTGGGGCGTCTCCACCCGGCGGCCCGGGAACCGGGGCGCCGGCCGACTCCCTCCTCGCAGCGCGTCCCGACTCCGGATCCGTGCGGGACGACCCAGCCCGGCCACCGGAGGCGTCGTCCGGGCTGGCGCGCCGACTCTGGTCGGCTCCCCTCTGGGCTCACTGCCTCGCTCTGGCACTGCTCCTGGCCGTGCTGTTCCCCTTCATGGGCCCGAAGGGCTCGCTCACCTCGGACGAAGGGGCGTATGCCGTCCAGGCTGACGCCCTTGCCCACGGATCGTGGGTCTACGACTACAAGGCGGCGCCGCTCGACCCCGACGGCCGCTATTTCCCCCTGGTGCTGAGCAGCCAGAGCGACGGCCACTACTACGCGTACATCCAGCACCCGGCCTACCCGATGCTGCTGCGGGGCGTCTCCGCGGTCGTCGGCCCCACCCTGGGCCTCCACCTGCTGGCCCTTCTGGGCACGCTCGGCACGGCGGCCGCCGCCTGGCTTCTGGCGGGCGAAGTCGACGGTCGACTCCGACGCTCGGCCTTCTGGGTCGCCGCCCTGGGTCCCGCTCTCGTTAACGGGTACCTGTTGTGGGGGCACACCCTGTCCGCCGCCATGGCCGGCCTGACTCTCGTGGCCCTGGTCCGGAGCGTGCGACGGGGCCCGACCCGGCCCCGGACGATCGCCATCGCCGCGGGCCTGGCCGCCGGCGTGCTGCTCCGTTCCGAGGGGCTTTTGCTGGCGGGCACGGTGGGGTTCGTCGCCGCGTGCCTGGCGTGGCGGAGGCCGGTCGCCGAGACACAGCGGTTCGGACCCGCGCCTGGCGGGATCCGGGCGGTCCGGGCGGCGGTCGCCTGCGTGGTCCTGGCCGGTCCATCCGCAGTGGCCGTCCTGACGGAGCGACTCTGGGTGCGTCACATCGTCGGCGGTGCCTACGACAACTTCACTGATCGCTCGGCGGCCAGCCCATGGCTCTCGGGGCGCTTTTCGGGCGCCTGGCATGACCTGTTCCAGGGCCCCAACGTCGACGGACCGGGCCGGGTCCTGGCCCTCCTGGCTCTCGTCGCCGTCGTGAGCTTCGGTCTTGTCGGGCTCCGACGCTGGCGTGACGACTCCGTACGGGCCCTCGGCATCGGGGTCGTCATCGCCATCGGGCTCACGGCCGTGCAGTCCGTCCGCTACCCGCTAGAGCCCATCTCCGGGATGTTCGTCGTCTGGCCGCTTGCCCTGCTCGGCCTGGTCCTCGTGCGCTGGCGTACGGAGGAGTCGGTGGTGCGGATCCTCGGCGTCACCGTCGGGCTCTTCGCGCTCGCCGTGGTCACCACCGAGTACCCCGCCGGAGGCGGGTTGGAGTGGGGTGGGCGCTTCTTCTTCCCGGTCCTAGCACCGGTGGCGGTCCTGGCCGTGGTCGGCCTCGATCGACGACTCCGCCTGGCGCCCCTCGCCGGGCAACGCGCTGCCACCGGGCTGCTGGCGGCCATCGTCTTCACCGGCGCCCTGTCCGGGGTGGCCTCGGGCGCCCGGATCCGAGGCGACGCGAGCGGCCTGGCCGCGGCGGTGGCCCGGCACCCCGCGCCGGTGACGGTCACCACCGTCCCCGCCCTGCCGCGGGTTGCCTGGTCGACCCCCGGCACCGTTCATTGGATGCTCACCGACACGGTCGGCCTGCACGATCTCCTGGCTGGGCTTCGATCGAGGGGTCTGACCGAGGTGGTGGTTGTCATCTGGCGTCCCGGTCCGGGTTCGGCGGCGACCGCTGCTGGCTTCGAGGCCGTGGAGGAGATGGACGAGCCCGCCCTCGGCGCCCACAATCTGGGCCTTTACGTCCTCCGTGCCTGATGGCCCATCACCCCCCACGCGCCCGACGTCTCGGCCGTCGTCGGCGAAGTCGCTCAGGGTCGACCGTGGCACGACCGATTCAGTACCTGTGGAGTTGACCGGACCCCTTCCACCGGCCGTGGGCGACGGGCCCCCCCGCCCGGCGGTGTCGGGGAAGGCCCTGGCCGCGGGACTCCTCACTGCCCTGATGGCGTTCGGCGTGCTGGCCTACCGGGCGGAGACGGTCGGCACGGCAGCGTCGGCGCGAGGGGCGTCCTACGCGCCCGCCTTCAGGGGCGAGATATCGGGCCCGGGGGCGATGATGAACGCCCACGACGGGCAGGCCTTCGGCTCGTTGGCCCTCGATCCGCTGCTCAGCCGCCCGAACGAGTGGACCCGCGGTCGTCCTGAGATGGCGTACCGGGCGGCCCGACCGGTGCTCGGCTGGCTGGTGATGCTGACGTCGCTCGGGTCGAAGGGTCTGGCCGGGTGGAGCCTGCTCGCCTGGACCGCCATCGGCATCGGCCTCATGGCCGCTGGGGCTCTCGTGCTCGCCGACCACTGGGGTCGACAGGGCGACTGGGTCCCCCTGATCCTGCTCCTCCCGGGTGTCGCCGGCCAGTTGCTGTTCGGTGGTCTCGCCGACGGCCTGGCCACGGGGTTCGCCCTTTTGGGGCTGGCGTGGTGGCTCCAGCGCCGGGACCGCTGGGCGATCGCCGCCCTGTGCCTGGCCACCCTGTGCCGGGAGACGACGCTACTGGTGGCTCTGGCCGTTTTGCTGTCCGCGGACCACGCCCGTCGCCGGCTCCTGCTGCTGCCTTTCGCCGCCTATGCTGGCTGGGTCGGCGTCGTGTGGCTCCGCCTGCAGGTTCTTCCCGCCGCCGGCCACCCCGGCCTCTTGGCCGCGCCCCCGTCCAACTACTTCGCCGTCGTACCGTCATGGAGCTGGGTGGAGGTGCTTGGCGCCGCGAGCATCGTCATGTTGGCGGCGGTCGCTTGGGTCCGTGCACCCGGCCCCGAGATCCGTTGGCTCGTCGCTCTGTCGGCCCTGTTCGCCACCACGATGGGTTCGCCGGTGCTGCGTTCGTGGGACTTCACCCGACCGCTCCTGCCGGTCACGGTCGTCGGCGCCTGCCTTCTGGCCCGTCGGACGGTCGGCGCGGTGTCCTGGCAGTCCGACGCGGCCAGCAACGGTCCGGTCGACGAACCGCCGGCTCTCCTGGCCGTCCCCCCCGTCGACAGCCCCACCGCCTCGGGCTCGGGCGCCGCCAGCGGGTCATGAGCACCCGGCGATCCGGCCGGCCCGTCCTGGACCCCGCGACACCGGACGAGCACGATCTGCGGTCCGGATCGTCGCGCCACCGGGCCCCCACCGTCGCCGGGGCGGTCCTCGGCGCAGCCACGATCGTCGCCTACCTGCCCGGCCTGGGCCGCTCGCTCGACTTCGACAGCGCCGAGACGGTCGGGCTGTTCATACGGCCCGGTCCGCCCTGGGCCGCCTTCCAGCGCCAGGCGGTGTTCAACAACCACCCCCTGTTCTCGTTCCTGGAGCAGCTGGTGCGGGTGGTCACGGGCCGGACCGACGCGGCCACGATGCGGGTGCTGCCCATCTTCTTCGCCGGCCTGGCCGTAGGGGTGCTCACCTGGTTCGCCGCCCGCCGCCATGGCCTTGTGGCCGGGCTCGTTGCCGGCACCTTCCTGGCCTGCAATCCCACGTTCGTCGAGCTCTCGCGCTCGGTCCGTGGCTACAGCCTCCTGACGCTGTGCGCCGTGGTGTCGACGGTGATTGTCGCCGAGGACCGTCCCGGTCGGTCCCGGTGGTACGACCTCGCCTACGTGATCGTGGCCGGCATTGGGCTGGCGACCCACCTGTACATGGTCCCGGTGGTGGTGGCCCAGTTCGGCGTGATTGTGGCCCGCCGCCGGTTGGACGACCGGTGGCGGGTCTGCCTCGTCGGCGTCGTGGCTGTAGCCGTTGTCGCCTATGCGGGAATGGCGCGCGCCATGGTCGATGCCAACGCCGCCCACGACCAAGCGTTCCAACCCGGCATCCCGTGGCGCCTGGCGACCATGGTGACCGGGAGCGGGTGGGCATCGGTCGTCATCGCCCCGCTCGTGGTCGTCGGCGCCGTGCTCGTCCTCCGTGGCCGTGGGGCGCGCGGCGCGGTGATCGCCCTGGCCGCCGTCCTGGCGGTCCTGTGGCTCGGGCTGCAATCCTCGGCGCTGACCGCCCGCTTCTTCGTGTGGCTCGTGCCCGCAGCCGGCTACCTGGTCGCCGTCGCCGTCGGACGGATCCCCGTCGGCGCGGTTCTGGTGACGGGCTGGACGGCCCTGGTGCTGGTCCTCGTGGCCCCTGGGTACACGAGCGACCCCACCAACTACCGTCAGGCGGCGTCACTGCTCCGAGCGGTCGAGGCGTCGGGGAACCGGGGCTGCGTCGTTGGAGTCGGCGTCCCGCCCATGCTCGGCTATCTCGAGGCGCCCCGGCAGTTCGGCGTCGTCACCGACCCCGCTCAGCTCGAGCCGTGCGACGTACTGGTCGTGGCTGCCTGGTGGCACACGACCAAGCCATGGTTCGCGGTCGACCAGCGCGTGATCGACGCCGCCGAGGGGCGGTTCCCAAATCGGACCGTGCTCGGCAACGGCGACCCCGCCCTCGTGTTCTCGATCCGACCTCTGACCGAGTACCAGCACCGCCACCGGTAGTGGTGCTCCGCAAACCGTGAGGCACCGGTAGTCTCGACGAAGTGGCTGACACGCTTGTCATTCGAGGCGCCCGCGAGCACAACCTGCGCAACGTCTCCCTGGAACTGCCGAGGGACAAGCTCATCGTCTTCACCGGCCTGTCCGGCTCGGGCAAGTCGTCGCTGGCTTTTGACACGATCTACGCCGAGGGGCAACGAAGGTACGTGGAGTCCCTCTCGTCCTACGCCCGGCAGTTCCTCGGCCAGATGGACAAGCCCGATGTCGACTTCATCGAGGGCCTGTCGCCGGCCATCTCCATCGACCAGAAATCGGCGTCCCGGAACCCGCGGTCGACGGTTGGCACCATCACCGAGGTCTACGACTACCTCCGGCTCCTCTACGCTCGTATCGGTATCCCTCATTGCCCCACGTGTGGCGCGGTGGTCACCCGCCAGACTCCGCAGCAGATCGTCGACCGCGTTCTGGAACTGCCCGAGGGAACGCGTTTTCAGGTTCTCGCGCCGGTCGTGCGGGGTCGAAAGGGCGAGTACGAGGGCCTGCTGAGCGAGTTGGCCGGGCAGGGATACGCCCGGGCCCGGGTTGACGGGATGCTGCGCGAGCTGACCGGGCCCGACATCGATAAGGCCGAGGCACTGGCCCGCTATGAGAACCACACCATCGAGGTCGTCGTCGACCGGCTGGTGCGACGCGAGGGCATCGAACGCCGTCTCACCGACTCCATGGAGACGGCACTCCGCCTGGCCGACGGTGTAGCCGAGGTGGAGATCGTCCGCCGGGACCCGGAGCCCGGCGAGACCGAGGCTGCCGAGGCTGCCGAGGCTGCCGAGGCTGCCGAGCGCCAGGTCTTCACGTTCAGCCAGCACCTGGCCTGTCCCAACGACGGCACCTCGTTCGACGAGCTGGCGCCCCGCAACTTCTCGTTCAACTCGCCCTACGGCGCGTGCCCACATTGCGACGGCTTGGGGACGCGGTTCGAGGTCGACCCCGAGTTGGTCGTCCCCAATCCCGACCTCACCCTCGACGAAGGGGCGGTCGCTCCCTGGGCCGGCGCCCGGGGCGAGTACTTTCACCGGGTGCTGGCGGCGGTGGCTGAGTCCTACGGCTTCCGGGTCACCACCCCGTGGCGCAAGCTCAAGAAGTCCCAGCAGAAGGTGTTGCTCTACGGCTCGGGTACGCGCCAGATCCATGTGCAGTACAGGAACCGCTATGGCCGCACGCGCTCGTACCACACCCTCTACGAGGGTGCCGTGCCATACCTACAGCGCCGCCATTCGGAGGCCGAGTCCGACTACATGCGCGACCAGATCGAGGGTTACATGCGCCAGGTGGCCTGCCCGGACTGTGGGGGCGCCCGCCTGAAGCCCGAGTCACTGGGTGTCACCGTGAGCGGCCGCAGCATCTTCGAGCTATGCAACCTGTCGATCGCCAAGTCGGCCGAGGCGCTCGAGACCCTCGAGCTCTCCGAGCGCGACCGCATGATCGCCGAGCGGGTCGTGCGTGAGGTCAACGCCCGGATGCGGTTCCTCCTCGACGTCGGCCTCGACTACCTCAGCCTCAACCGCTCGGCCGGCACGCTCGCCGGGGGCGAGGCCCAGCGCATCCGCCTGGCCAGCCAGATCGGCAGCGGGCTGGTGGGTGTGCTCTACGTCCTCGACGAGCCGTCGATTGGGCTCCACCAGCGCGACAACCGCAAGCTCGTCGACACCCTGGTGCGGCTGCGCGACCTCGGCAACACCGTCATCGTGGTCGAGCACGACGAGGAGACCATCCGGGTGGCCGACCACGTGGTCGACATCGGCCCCGGCGCCGGCGAGCACGGCGGCGAGGTGGTGGTGTCGGGCACGGTGGCCGACCTGGAGGCATCGGAGCGGTCGATCACGGGCCAGTACCTGAGCGGAACCCGCACCATTCCCGTTCCCGCGCTGCGCCGGGAGACCGGGGATCAGTGGCTGGTGATCCGCGGGGCCAGGGAGCACAACCTCAAGTCGATCGACGTGGAGCTCCCGCTGGGCTGCTTCGTGTGCGTCACCGGCGTGTCTGGGTCGGGGAAGTCCACCCTGGTCAACGACATCCTCTATCGAGCCCTCATGCAACGGGTCTACCGGTCGAAGGTCGTGCCCGGTCGCCATCGCACCATCGAGGGTGATGAGCACCTCGACAAGGTGATCAACATCGACCAGTCGCCGATCGGCCGCACGCCCCGCTCGAACGCCGCGACCTATACCGGTGTCTTCGATCACATTCGGCGACTGTTCAGCCAGACGCAGGAGGCAAAGGTCCGCGGCTACCTGCCCGGGCGTTTCTCGTTCAACGTGAAGGGGGGTCGCTGCGAGGCGTGCGCGGGTGACGGCACCATCAAGATCGAGATGCACTTCCTTCCCGACGTGTACGTGCCGTGTGAGGTGTGCAAGGGGGCCCGGTACAACCGCGACACCCTCGACATCTCCTTCAAGAGCAAGAACATCGCCGAGGTCCTCGACCTGTCGTGCGAGGAGGCAGCCGAGTTCTTCGCCAACCAACCGCCGATCGCCCGGCACCTGGTCACCCTGGTCGACGTTGGCCTCGGGTACGTGCGCCTGGGCCAGCCCGCCCCCACCCTGTCGGGCGGCGAGGCGCAACGGGTGAAGCTGGCCAGCGAGCTGTCGAAGCGGTCGACGGGTCACACCATCTACATCCTCGACGAGCCCACCACCGGCCTGCACTTCGAGGACATCCGCAAGCTCCTCCAGGTACTGAGCCGGCTGGTCGACGCCGGCAACACCGTGCTGGTGATCGAGCACAACCTGGACGTGATCAAGTCGGCCGACTGGCTCGTCGACCTCGGTCCCGAGGGTGGCGACGGCGGGGGACTCGTCATCGTCGAGGGTCCTCCGGAAGTCGTGGCCAAGACCTCCGACAGCTACACCGGCCAGTTCCTGGCCCCCGTCCTCGGGGCGCGCTCCTAAAGGTTCCGCTCAACCCTGGGCGCCGATCGGTCGATCTTCGGCGTATGGTGGCGCCGACGCTCACCCACGCGTCGACCTCGTCCGACCGAGCCGAGGTGGCCAGGCGGCGCCTCGAGGACCGTCGACCGGCGCTGATCCTGTTGGCCCTGGCGGCGGTTCTGTTCCTGGGCTTCGCCGCCCGCATCATCCCGGCGCCCTTTGGTGACTCCCACGATGGACGCAACGCCGGGGTCTGGGCGGCCGGCAGCCGGAGCCTGATCGAACTTGGCCCGTTGGACTCCCGGCTCGGGACCCACAGCCCCGTGAACAAGGTCTACGCCAACCACCCGCCTCTGCTCTATGTCGAGACAGCCGCGTTCGAGGCCATGGGAGGAGACTCGAACGCCGCGACCCGCGCTCCGGCCTGGATCGGGACACTTGCCGCCTTGGCCCTCCTCGCCGCCCTTCTGCTCCAGGCCGGACTTCGGCCGACCGCCGTGGGGGCCTCGATCGTCCTCGTGGCTGCCTCGCCGATGCTCCTTGTCTACGGCACCATGCTGGATACCCCAGTCGCCTCGCTGCCCTTTGGCCTGGCGGTCCTGCTGGTGTGGGAGCGGGCCCGGCTGGGCAGGCACGTCCCGTGGCCCCTCGCCGCCAGCCTCGCCGCCTTGGCCGTACTGGCGGGGTGGCAGTCGTTGCTGACTGCCGGCCTTATCGCTGCCTGGGCTTCCGTGCGCCTGGCCCGCCGGTCCGACCGGAGGAGCATTGACTCTGCGTTTGCCGGCGGGGCGCTCCTCGGAGGCGTCCTGCTGATCGGCTGGCTCCTATGGGCGTTCGGGGGCACCCTTGGACCGCTGCTCAACCAGTTCCGGGGACGCACGGGCCAGACCACGCCCGTCCCTCTCGGCCTGCTCGCCGGGACTCTACGCAATGACCTGGCCACGATGTTCGGGTTCGTTGCGCTCTTGGGGGTGGCCGGGCTGGTCGTCGCCTGTGCCAACCGCCGAACGAGGGCACTCGGGGCGATCACCATCGCGGTGACCCTCCCGTACCCCCTCGTGTTTCGCAACGGGGCCGTGCATCACGACTACTGGACCTTCTGGTTCCTCCTGCCCATCGCGGTCGGCATGGCTGCCGGCTGTGACCGGCTCATTCGGGCGCGGAGCGCAAGCAGTTTGCGCGAGGTCGTGCTGGGGACGTCGGTCGCGCTGTTCGCCGTCGCCTTGACCCTGAACCTCTGGGCGCGACCGGACGGTCCGGCCTGGGTCATCCAGGAGGGCCGGCGCGCCGGTGCCGCCGCTCACAGCCAGGTTTTCGACCCCGGACAGAAGACGGCCTGGTATGGCGGAGCGATCGGTGAGCCGGCGGCGTGGTTGGGTCTCGCGACCGGACGGCCGGCGGTCCACGTTCGGATGTCCGACCTGGCGGCCCTGGCCGGCACCTATCCGCAGGATCTGGTCCTGATCGGCCGGATGCACTGCGTGAACGGGAAACCTCATATCCGCTACGGCTATGAGAAGGCGGGCACGCTGATCGCCCGGCCCCCGGAGATCGACCGCTGCTGACCCGGCGACGTCCGCCTCAAGACCCGGTCGGGAGGCGCCGATAACCAACAGGTGACGTCCATCTCCCGGGGGGCCTAAAGGCATGCGACGACTGGCTCGACCGCTCTACTTCGCCGGGATCGCCGCCGTCGTCCTCGGGCTCGGGAAGGCCCACGCCGTCGCCAACGGCTACGACCTCACCGACTCCTTCCGTTTCACTTGGTCGCTTGCATACGTCGCCCTGCTGGCGGCCTGCGCCTACGCGGTCGGGCTTCCGGAGCTGGGTGGCACTCGGCGCTCCGTCGTGCTGGCCACTGTCGGGTCGACGGCGGCTGCGGCTGTGGGGATCTCCCTACTGCAGCTCCTGGTCGGCTCCGCCTTGCTCCCTCGTTTCGTCGTCTTTGCCACTCCAGCGGTGCTCCTTCCATGGTCGGTGCTCTGCGCCGATCTGGCCCGCGACGGTTGGGCCCGGGACGGCCGCAGGGACACCCTCGTCGTCGTCGCCAGCCTCGGCGCCGCGGCTGAGCTGGCCGACGAGCTCGAGGCCGATCCTGAGCACCCGGCGGTCGTGGCGTGCGTCCTCGAACCCGAAGCCGCCGTTCAGCGCCGGGCCGGAGCTCGCCCGCTCGTCGAGGCGGTCGCGGCCAACGGGGCCACCGCCGTGGTCCTCGACCGGGCCGCCCAGGCGGAGGATTCGATCGTGGCCCAGGCGGCCGAGTTGCACGAGGCGGGTGTCCGGGTCCGTACGCTGTCGCTGTTCTACGAGCAGTGGCTCGGCAAGTTGCCCATGGCCGAGCTCGAACGCGTGTCGCTGATGTTCGACATCGGCGAGGTCCACCGGGTCCGCTACGGGCGCATGAAGCGCATCCTCGACATCGCCGCCGGTGGCCTCGGTCTGGTCGCCCTGACGGCCGTGACTCCCATCGTGGTGGTCGGAAATTGGTTCGGCAACCGCGGTCTACTCCTGTACCGCCAGCCCCGCGTTGGCAAGAACGGTCGTGTCTTCGAGATCCTCAAGTTCCGCACGATGCGCCCGGGCCCGGCGACCACGGAGTGGACGACCACCGACGACCCTCGGATCACCCCGTTCGGGGGGTGGCTGCGGCGCACCCATCTCGACGAGTTGCCCCAGATGATCAACATCCTCCGAGGCCATCTTTCGATCGTGGGCCCACGGCCCGAGCAGCCCCACTACGTCGAGATGCTCGAGACCAAGCTTGCCTTCTACCGCCTCCGCCACCTGGTGCGCCCCGGCCTCACCGGATGGGCCCAAGTCAAGTACGACTACGGGGCGACGGACGGCGACGCCCTGGAGAAGCTCCAGTACGAGTTCTACTACTTGCGGCACCAGGGCCTGGCCCTCGACCTGCGCATCATCGGCCGCACGCTGCGTTCGGTAATCGGAAGGGGTGGACGGTGATCGCCCAGGTCGACGTCGTCGTCCTCACCTGGAACGACGGCGAGCGCCTGGCCGTTGCACTCGACTCGGCCCTGTCGTCCAGCGGCGTCGACGTGAACGTGATCGTGATCGATAACGGCTCCGACCCGCCGGCTAGCGTCCCCGACGACCCGCGTGTGCGCCTGGTCCGCAACGAGAGCAACCGGGGCGTGGCCGCCGGCCGCAACCAGGGTGTAGTCGTCGGCGACGCCCCGTTCGTCCTCCTTCTCGACAGCGACGCCCGTCTCCACACCGGTGCCCTCGCCGCTCTTCTCGAGCCGATGCAGGACGACGACGAGGTGGCCCTGGTCGTGCCCACGTTCACCGGGCAGGCGTCCGAAGCCAGTGCTGGTCGCGCTCCGTCCGCCGCCCGCAAGGTAGCCCGGGGGCTCAACTGGCGGTCCGACTACGCAACGACTCCCCGCCGTCCCGGCGATCGCTGGTGGGAGGTGGAATTCGGTATCGGCGCCTGCCAGCTGTTCCGTCGCCAGGCCTGGGTCGAGGTGGGCGGCATCGACGAGGACTACTTCTACGGTCCGGAGGACGTCGACTTCTGCCTCCGCGTGCGGGCCGCCGGGCGTCGGGTCGTGCAACTGGCGGACGAGGTGTGTGCTCATCCCGCTCGTCGCCGGTTCCGACGCGTCCTGACCAGGCGGGGCCTCGATCATACCCGCGCCATCGCGCGCTACCTTTGGCGCACCCGCGGCCATGCTCGCATCCCCGAGACTTCAGCCAAGTGAGGACGTCGATGGGTACCGTCAGCCGCCGGCTCGAGGTCGTGTGTCATCCCCGCCGGTTGGCGTCTGCCCTATTCACCAGGGTCCAAGCCCAGCGGTTCCTGCGGTACGAGCCCCCGGCCTTTCGTCGCCTGGCCCGCGAGGTTCTCTACAACGGGCGCATCGGGGGCTGGCGCTACCGCCAGGACCTCGCCCTGCTCTACCTTCTGGCACGGGACGTTCCCGGTCCCGGTCTCACCGTCGAGATCGGCTCGTTCAAGGGCCTGGCCACGGTCGTGCTGGCCAACGGTGTGCGCGACGGCGGGCACGAGCCGGTGCACACGGTGGATCCCCACACGGGTGACCGCCAGGATCTGGAGGCCCGTGGTCTGGCCGAGCTTCCGTCGGAGGCCGAGTTCCGTCGTAACATCCGTGAGGCGGGAGTCGACGCTCTCGTCACCGGTTGGACCATGACCTCGGACGAGCTCGCTGCCCGTTGGCCCGGGGAGCCGATTCGGGTCCTGTTTATCGACGGGTGGCACGGCTACGACGCCGTCACCTCCGACATCCGCGACTGGGTACCGCTGCTGACGCCCGACGGCGTGGTGGTGATCGACGACTACCGGAACTACGACGAGGTCCGAGCGGCGGTCGAGGATGCCACCGACCTGCTCCCGCCCCACCAGAGGCCGGCCGGGCGCATGCGGCTGGCCCACTGGGCGCCCCTGCCGCCCGACGTGGAGCGGTTCCTGCACATCCCCTGGGGCTGATCGATGGCTCGCCAGCGATGGCTCGTCCGTCGAGTCGGTACCTTGGCCGGGGGACGGGTGGCAGCCGCCTCCATCTCCGCGGCATGGCTGCTGGTGGCCGCCCGCCGCCTTCCCCTCCAGACCTACGGCGACCTGCTCCTCCTCCTCGGCCTGGGCCTGCTGCTGTTCGTGGTCAACGACTTCGGCCTCCCTCTCGCCCTCACCGACACCGTCGCACGCGACCCGAACCTGGCCCGGAGCGCTTTGACGGCGGTACTGGCCCGGCGGCTGGCCCTCGGGCTCCTCTCAGCCGTGTTAATGGTGCTCGCCTACGTGGCGGCCTCGGAGCGACCGGACCTGGTGGCGGCCGGGATCTTCTGCATCTCCGTCGTGTCGACGGCGGTGTACTCGACGGCCGCCGCCGTCTTTCGGGCGTCGGGTCGGGTGCGGGCGGAGTCCGCCAACGAAGTGGTTTCGCGAGTGTTCGTTATCGTCGCCGGATCCTGGTGGCTCACCCACGGCGGCGGGCTCCGGGCGGCCGTGGGCGTCTACGCTATCGCCGACGCATTGTCCGCCGTCATCCTCACCCTGATGGCCTGGCGGCTCACCGTCGGAGCCGTCGCCCGGGTCGACAGCCGCCTCTTCGCGCTCCGCCACATGGCTCCGGTGGCGTTGGCCACCGGACTCGGCGTCCTTTACTTCCGGATTGACCTCTGGTTGCTCGCCCTGCTCCGCGGGTCGGGTGACGTGGCCCTGTACGGCAGCGCCTACCGGGTGCTCGACGGCCTCCTCCTGATCGCCACCGCAGTCGCCGCCCTGAGCGTCACCGCCGTCGCCCGCGCCGACACCGACCGGCAGGCGCAGGTGATCGGGCGCCTCGTGCGACTCAGTCTCATGGTGACCGTCCCGCTGGCGGCGGCCGGCGTCCTCTTCGCCCGGCCCGCCATGCAGCTGCTGTTCGGTGCCCAGTACGGCCAGGCGGCGGGACTTCTGCGCATCCTCCTCGCCGCCGCCGTGCCCAGTGCGGTCGTTATCGTCGTCGCCCCTCTGGCGTTCCTGCGGGGGAGGGCTGCGGCCGTGCGCGGGTTCTTCGTGATACTGGTGGCCGACGTCGGCCTCAACCTGGCCCTGATCCCAGCGATGGGCCCGAGCGGCTCGGCGCTGGCCACCCTGGTTTGCCAGGTCGTCCTGGCCGGCTGGCTGTGGCGGTCGGTGCTGCGTTGGCCGGCGGCTCCCGACGCCGGCCCCTTCGACCCGGAGGCGGAGATCGCCCCCAGCGTCGTCGCCATCGCAATGTGAGCCGACCCGGCGACGAGGCCTTCAGGGGGACGGAACCTCAGGTGATCGCCAGCATTCGTTCGAGGGCCACGCGAGCACTCGCCGCGGTATCGATGTCGACCATGATCTGATTCACCACCCGGCCCGCGACCAGATTCTCGAGGACCCAGGCCAGGTGGGCGGCGTCGATGCGGAACATGGTCGAGCACGGGCACACCACCGGATCGAGGGAGACCACACTGAGATCCGGATGCTCGTCGGCCAGGCGGTTGACCAGGTGGATCTCGGTGGCCACGGCCAGCACGGACCCGGGCGCGGCCTGATCGACGGCGGCGATGATGAAGTCGGTCGACCCCACCAAGTCGGCCTGCTCCACCACCTCGTGGGAGCACTCCGGGTGGACGATCACCGTGCCACCGGGATGGGCGGCCCGGAACTCGTCGATCTGACCGACGGTGAATCTCTGGTGCACCGAGCAGTGGCCCTTCCACAACAGGAACGTGGCTTCCTTCACCTCGCGCTCGGCCAGGCCTCCGCAGGCGAGCCTGGGGTTCCACACCGCGGTGTCGGCGGCGGTGTAGCCGAGCTGGAACGCAGTGTTGCGGCCCAGGTGCTGGTCGGGGAAGAAGAGGATCTTGTCGGCCCTGGCGAGAGCCCAGGTCAACACCGCCCGGGCGTTCGACGAGGTGCACACGGCCCCACCGTGGTCGCCTACGAAGGCTTTCAGGGCGGCAGACGAGTTCTTGTAGGTGATGGGAACGATGCGCTCGACGTCGGTGACCGCGGCGAGATCGTCCCAGGCCTCCTCGACCGAGTCGAGGTCGGCCATGTCGGCCATCGAGCACCCGGCATTCAGATCGGGCAGCACGACCTGTTGGTGTTCGCCCGTGAGGATGTCGGCCGACTCGGCCATGAAGTGAACGCCGCAGAACACCACATAGGAGGCGGTGCTGGCCGCGGCCAGGCGGGACAGGCCGAACGAGTCGCCACGGGCATCGGCGAAGGCCATGACCTCGTCGCGTTGGTAATGGTGGCCGAGAACGACGAGACGGTCACCGAGGTCGACCTTGGCCGCGGCGATCCATTGGGCCAGTTGGTCCTGGCTTGCGTGCACGTAGCGCTCGGGCAGTGCCGGCTGTATCCGCACCATGCGAGGAAACCCCCTGATGGAGCTCCGATAGTTGGCCGGCGGAGACAGCCTGGTCGCCTCTCGCGGGGTTGTCGGCCTCGGAGCTGAAAGATGTCCGCCGGAAACCAGGCCGGCGTGTGATCCAGTCTAGATGGCCGGCGGCGTCTCTGCCTCGTCAAGCATCTCCCGGAGCGCGGCGAGCACCTCGAGATGCATCTTGTCCTTCACTCGACCGCTCGCCCGCTTCATCCGCATGAGGTCGGCGAGGTCGGCGACCATCACCTCCAGGTCGCCTACCGGGATCTTCGTGGCCCGTCCGGACAGATCGGCGAAGCCCGCAGTGCCCGACGGTGTCGCAAGGACGTCGAACGCCCCCGCGTCGGTGTCGAAGGTGAAGGAATCGCCGGCCGCGAGGGTCAGCCCGTCGAGCACGAAGGGCAGCGGGTCGTCGACTCCGGGCACCCGCAGCGTCGCATGAAGGTCGATGAGGGCCCGAGCTAGACGGTCCATGTTGTCCCCTGACCGCTCATAGCAAACGTCGAGGTCGTTGGTGTTGAGCGGCGCACCGAGAAGGTCGCCGGCGAACCCCCCAATCACGACATAGCGGACGCGATGGTTGCCGAGGACCCGAAGGGCCCGGAGCGGATCGAACGGGGCCGTCATGCCGCACGTCGAGCGGCGCGGGCAGCGCGGCCTGCTTGACGCAGTGTCTCGGCGAACCGGCCGTAGGCAGCACCGCGCTCGGCCCGTATCGACGGCGACATCGAGAGCCAACTACGAATGAGGCTGCGGTCCTCTCCCTGGCCACGTCGCAGCGTGATGTCGAGCTCCCAGCCGCAGGCTTGCAGCAACTTGTCGAGGGTGTCGGCCCGGGGCATCTGGTGGCCGGATTCGATCCTGGCGATGGTTGGTTGGGGGACCCCTGCCCGCGCCGCCAGCTCACGTTGCGTCAGGCCGGCCGATCGGCGAACCCCGTTCACCCACTCCGCGACTCTCGTCATCGCATCATGATAACGGATTCGGTATCGCTAGAATGAACGCGATGCTCCAGCGCCCGCTTTCCGGCACCATCCCCGACGTTCCCGGCTCCTACCAGTTCAAGGACGCCGAGGGCCGGGTGATCTACGTGGGCAAGGCCAAGTCGCTGCGGTCGCGTCTCTCCAACTACTTCGGCAAATCGGCCAATCTGCCGCCCCGGACCGCGCAGATGGTGGCGTCGGCGGCGTCGGTGGAGTGGATCCAGGTTCGCAACGACGTCGAAGCCCTGATGCTCGAGTACAACCTCATCAAGCAGCACAAGCCGCGCTTCAACATCCGCCTCCGCGACGACAAGAGCTACCCGTTCCTGGCCGTCACCCTGAGTGACGAATGGCCCCGTGCCCAGGTGATGCGGGGGCGCAAGCGAAAGGGCACCCGCTACTTCGGGCCCTACGGGCACGCCTACGCCATCCGCGAGACCCTCGATCTCCTGCTGCGAACCTTCCCCATCCGCACCTGCTCGGACAACAAGCTCGAACGTCACCACAAGCTCGGCCGTCCCTGCCTGTTGTTCCACATCGAAAAGTGCACCGGCCCCTGCGTCGGCGAGATCGACAAGCCTGCCTACGACGCCCTGGTCGGGGAGCTGGTCGACTTTCTCGACGGCGAGACCCAGCCGGTCATCAACCGCCTGGAGCGGGAGATGGGCGAGTCGGCCGCGAATCTGGAGTTCGAGCGGGCCGCCCGGATGCGCGATCGCCTGGCCAGCGTGCGCAAGGTCATCGAGAAGCAGGCCATGGTCACCGAGCGGCCCGAGGACCTCGATGTGCTGGGCATCGCCGAGGACGAGTTGGAGGCGGCCATCCAGGTCTTCTACGTGCGCCGAGGCCGCATGGTGGGGCGTAAGGGCTTCGTGGTCGACAAGGTGGAAGACGTCACCCGGGCCGAGCTGGTGGGACACGTGCTGGAAGGCCTGTACGCCGAGGCCGACCGGGACTCGATCCCCCATGAGGTGCTGGTGCCCGACGACCCCGAGGATTCCGATCTCTACCGCCGTTGGCTCTCGGGGTTGCGGGGGTCCAAGGTGGCCGTGCGGGTGCCCCAACGTGGCGATAAGCGGGCCCTCCAGGCCACCGTCACCCAGAACGCCAAGGAGGAGTTCGTCCGCCACCGGCTCAAGCGGGCGTCGGACCACAACGCCCGGGCCCGGGCTCTCAATGCCCTCCAGGAGGCCCTCGGCCTGCCCCAGGCACCGCTTCGTATCGAGTGCTACGACATGAGCCACATCCAGGGCAGCGACTACGTGGGCTCCATGGTGGTGGTGGAGGACGGCCTGCCCAAGAAGAGCGATTACCGCCGGTTCCGCATCCGCGACGTGCCTGGCAACGACGACTTCGGAGCCATGCGCGAAGTTCTCACCCGACGACTGAAGGCGATGCTCGCCGAGCGCGACCGCCCCCCGGGGACTCAGGGTCGCCGGCGCTTCGCCTACCAGCCCAACCTCTTGCTCGTCGACGGTGGCAAGGGCCAGCTCAGCGTGGCCATCGACGTGGTCACCGAGCTGGGCCTGGAGGACGAGATCTCCGTGGCCGCCCTGGCCAAGCGCTTCGAGGAGGTCTACGTTCCCGGCCTCGCCGACCCCGTTCGCATTCCCCGCCAGTCCGAGGCCCTTTACCTGCTCCAGCGGGTGCGCGACGAGGCCCACCGCTTCGCCGTGTCGTACCATCGCCAGCTGCGGGCCAAGCGGATGACCCGCAGCGCGCTCGACGACGTCCCCGGCCTGGGCCCGACCCGTAAGCGCCGCCTGCTGAACGAGCTGGGCGGCATTCGCGCCGTGAGGACTGCCTCCCTCGAAGACCTCACGACCCTGCCATGGCTTCCCGACGCCGTGGCCGAAGCGACCTACAGCTCCCTCCACACCCCCTCCGCGCCGGCGACGAGCAACGGCCGTGGCTGAGGGCGTGCCCGCCGGGGACTCGCCGGCGGCGATGTGGGAGGCCCACGCCGGGTGGTGGCAGGAGAACTTCACCGACGGGGCCGACGCTGAATACGACGAGCAGATCCTGCCCTTGGCCGGGGCCCACCTCGAAGGGGCCACCGACGTGCTCGACATCGGCGCCGGCGAGGGCCAAGTCGCCCGAGTGGCGGTGGCCGCCGGCGCCCGACGGGTGGTCGGAATCGACCCGGTAGCGGCCCAGGTGTCGGTGGGGCAGAGCCGGGGTGGGGGAGTGCTCTACGGCCGGGGTGAGGCGGGGGCCCTGCCGTTTCCGGCGGCGTCGTTCGACGCTGTGGTCGCCTGCTTGGTGTTCGAGCACATCACCGACACCGACGGTGCCCTCTCCGAGGTCGGTCGGGTTCTGCGCCCGGGCGGGCGCTTCCTGTTCTTTCTCAACCACCCCCTTCTTCAGGCGCCGGGGTCGGGCTGGATCGACGACCACATCCTCGACGAGCAGTACTGGCGCATCGGCCCATACCTCCACGAGGACTCCTCGCTCGAGGAGGTGGAGAAGGGCGTGTTCGTGCCCTTCGTCCATCGTCCGCTGTCGCGTTACGTGAATGCCATGGCCGCGGCCGGGCTGGTGATCCGCCGCATGGAGGAGCCGCCGCCCCCACCGGGCTTTATGGCCCGGGCCACCGAGTACCGCGACGCCGCCACCATCCCGCGCCTCCTCCTCCTCGTAGCCGAGAAAGAGGGGTGACCGGGTAACTCCAGCGGGATCGGTCGCGGTCTCGAGCGGCGGTATCCTGGCCCTGTGCTCTTCCCCCACCAATCGGTACCGACCGAAGGGGAGTCGAGATGGCCTCCGACAGCAGTCGTCATGATCTGTACGTTGCCCTGGAGCACCACTTGGGCCAGGGCCCGACCGAGACCCTGATGCAGCTCCTGCCGCCCGTGGGCTGGGCCGACGTGGCCCGCACATCCGATGTCGAATCTCTGGGGATCCAGCTTCGCGCCGAAATGGTCGAGCTTCGATCCGAGGTACGCAGCGAGATGGCCGAGTTTCGATCCGAGATGCGCGGGGAGATGTCGGAACTTCGATCTGAGCTCCGCGGCGAGATGGCCGAGCTGCGCGGCGAGATCAAGGCCCAGCTCCCGAGGTTGTACGCGGCGAACATCGCCTCGATGATCGGCGTCGCCGGCCTGGTGCTCGCTACGGTCAAGTTGGCATGAGCGAGTTCCTCATCATCACCGGGCTGTCCGGGGCCGGCCGATCCCAGGCGGCCGACTGCTTCGAGGATCTGGGCTGGTTCGTCATCGACAACATGCCGCCGGCACTGCTCACCAAGGTCACCGAGCTGGTGCAGGCGCCCGGTTCCACCATCGAGCGCGTCGCCCTGGTGGTGGGCACCACGGCCTACCTCGACGAGCTGGCGCCTGCTCTCGACCAGGTGGCCAAGACCGCCAACCGTGTCCGGACCCTCTTCCTCGAAGCCACCACCGAGGTGCTCGTCCGGCGCTACGAGAACACCCGGCGCCGCCATCCCATGGCCGAGGGCGACCGGGTCTCGGACGGCATCGAACGTGAGCGTGAGCTCCTCGACCCGGTGAAGTCGCAGGCCGACGTTGTCGTCGACACCAGCGACCTCAACGTGCACCAGCTCCGCGATCGCCTCCTCGACCTGTTCGCCGGCGACACCGAGAGCGGCCTTCAGACCAGCATCGTGTCGTTCGGGTACAAGCACGGCCTTCCGCTCGATGTCGACCTTGTGTTCGACTGCCGGTTCCTGCCCAACCCCCATTGGGTGCCCGACCTTCGCCCTCTCACCGGCCTCGACGAGCCGGTGCGCGAGTACGTCACCGATCAGCCCGACACGCCGGTGTTCCTCGAACGCCTCGACGGGTTGCTCGAGCTCTTGCTGCCCGCCTACGTGAAGGAGGGCAAGTCCTACCTGTCGATCGGCGTGGGGTGCACAGGCGGAACCCACCGATCGGTCGTCATCGCCTCCGAGCTCAGCCGGCTCCTCCGCGCCCGAGGCTTCGAGCCCACCGTGTCCCACCGCGACATCAACAAGCATCGGGCCGAGTGGGCGGGGCGGTCGGGAGCCTGACCGTGACGAGAGTGGTCGCTCTGGGTGGAGGCCACGGCCTGGCCGCCAGCCTGCGAGCCGTGCGCCGCTACGCCGACGACATCTGCGCCATCGTGTCGGTGGCCGACGACGGCGGCTCGAGCGGTCGTCTGCGCGCCGATTTCGACATTCCCCCGCCGGGCGACCTGCGCAAGTGTCTGGTCGCCCTGGCCGAGCCCGAGTCGTTGTGGACCCGCGCCTTCGAGCACCGCTTCGCCGGTGGCGAGCTGGAGGGCCACGCCTTCGGGAACCTGGTGATTGCCGGCCTGGCCGACACCACCGGCGACTTCTCAGTGGCCCTGGAAGAAGCCGGTCGCCTGCTGGGGGCGGTGGGCCGGGTCGTGCCCGCCACCCGCGTCCCTGTCGTGCTCAAGGCCGTTGTCAGCACCAACGCCAACGGCGGAGAAGACTCGGTTCACGGACAGGTGGCGATCGCCAATGCCGGGCGTATCGTCGGCGTCTCTCTCGTCCCCGCCGATCCGGAGCCCCCCGCCGCGGCTCTCGAGGCTCTCGCGCGGGCCGACCAGGTGGTCATCGGGCCCGGCTCGTTGTTCACCAGCGTGCTCGCCGTCGTCGCCGTCCCCGCCCTGCGCCAGGCCCTGGCCACGACGCCCGGACGCAAGATCTACGTCTGCAACCTTCGTGAACAGAACCCCGAGACCACGGGCTACGACGTGGCTGCCCATGTCCGCGCCCTCGCGGCCCACGGCCTCGAGGTAGACGCTGTCCTGTACCATCCGGGCGCGCTACCCGTCGGGACACCGGGGGTCACGTGCGTCGAGCGGCAAGTGGCGCGGCAGGCGAACACCGCGCACGACCCGGAGCTATTGGCGGCGGCGCTAGTGGATCTGGCGGGTCAGGTCAGGTAAACAGAGACGAAACAAGGGAGGACACATGACGGTCAGGGTCGGCATCAACGGTTTCGGGCGGATCGGGCGCAACTTCACCCGAGCGGTGTTGCAGCGAGGGTCCGATATCGAGATCGTGTCGGTCAACGACCTCACGTCACCGGCCACCCTGGCGCACCTCATGCGGTTCGACTCGGTCCTCGGGCGTCTCGGCGAAGACGTCTCCACCACTGACGACGGCATCCAGGCCGGGAAGCAGAGCTTCCGGGTCACCGCCGAGCGCGACCCGAAGGCCCTGCCGTGGGGTGAGCTCGGAGTCGACGTGGTGGTCGAGTCCACCGGCCTGTTCACCGACCGGGAGAAGGCGGCCCAGCACATCGATGCCGGCGCCCCCCGGGTGATCGTCTCCGCGCCGGCCAGCGGAGCCGACGCCACGTTCGTCGTCGGCGTCAACGACGACACGTTCGACCCGGACAAGCACACTGTCGTTTCCAATGCCTCGTGCACCACCAACTGCTTCGTGCCGATGGTGAAGGTCCTCGACGACGCCTTCGGCGTGGAGAAGGGCCTCATGACCACGGTGCACGCCATGACCAACGACCAGAACCTCCTCGACCTCCAGCACAAAGACCTGCGTCGGGGCCGGTCGGCGCCCATCAACATCGTGCCCTGCTCCACCGGTGCGGCCCGGGCTACGAGCCTCGTCCTCGAGGCCATGAAGGGCAAGCTCGACGGCACCGCCCTCCGGGTTCCCGTGCCCGTCGGCTCCATCACCGACTTCACGGCCGTCCTCGGACGCGATGTCACCGTCGACGAGGTCAACGAGGCCTTCCGCAAGGCTGCTGCCGACGGGCCCATGGCCAAGATCATCGAGTACTCCACCGACCCCCTCGTCTCCACCGACATCGTGGGCTCGCCGGCGTCGGTCACCTTCGACTCGGAGCTCACCATGACCATGGGCAATCTGGTCAAGGTGAACGGCTGGTATGACAACGAGTGGGGGTACTCCAACCGCCTCGTGGATCTGGTGGAACTGGTCGGCTCGGCCAACAAGTGAGCTTGCCCACCCTGGAGGACCTGCCTGACCCAAAGGGCAAGCGGGTCCTCCTGCGGGTCGACTTCAACGTCCCCATCTCCGACGGCAAGATCGACGACGACCTGCGCATCACCGCGGCCCTGCCCACCATCGAGTGGCTCGTCGACCACGGCGCCAGCGTGGATGCCTGCGCCCATCTCGGGCGACCCAAGGGCAAGCCCGACGAGAAGTACAGCCTCGACCCCGTGCGCAAGCGCCTGGCCGAGCTGACGCCTGACATCGAGCTGCTGGAGAACCTGCGTTTCGACCCGGGTGAGGAGGCCAACGACGAAGCGTTCGTGCAGCGCCTCGTCGCGGGTCACGACCTCTATGTGAATGATGCCTTCGGCGCCTGTCACCGCTCCCATGCCTCGGTCGTGGGGCCGCCGAAGCATCTGCCCAGCGCCGCCGGTCGCCTGCTGGCCCGCGAGGTCGAGGTGCTCACCACGTTGCTCGAAGACCCGAAACGCCCGTTCGTCGCCATTCTCGGCGGGGCCAAGGTGAGCGACAAGTTGGGGGTCATCAAAGCCCTGCTGGATCAGGTCGACGGTCTGGTCATCGGTGGGGGGATGTGCTTTACGTTCCTGGCCGCCCAGGGCCACGGTGTCGGTGATTCCCTGCTCCAGAAGGACCAGATCGACGCGTGCCGGGAGTTGCTCGACTCGGGCAAGATCACCCTTCCCTCCGACATCGTTGTCATGGGGCCTGACGACGAGGTCCGCACCGTCGAAGACGAGGTTCCCGACGGCTGGAAGGGTCTCGACATCGGCCCGGGCCGCGCCGCCGCTTTCGCCGACATCATCGGCGATGCCGGAACCGTCCTGTGGAACGGCCCCATGGGGATGTTCGAAGACGCGCGGTTCGCCGCCGGCACCAAGACGGTGGCCGAGGCGGTGGCCAATGCCGCCGGGTTCACCGTCGTCGGCGGTGGCGACAGTGCCGCCGCGGTCGCCGAGTTCGGCTTCGCCGACGGTGTCGACCACATCTCTACCGGCGGGGGAGCCTCGCTGGAGTTCATCGAACAGGGCGACCTGCCCGGTCTGAAGGCGCTGCGTGACAGCAAGGGAGCCGATGTCTGACGTCCGCAAGCCGTTCATCAGCGGCAACTGGAAGATGAACCACAACCACCTGGAGGCGATCCAGGTGGTGCAGAAGCTGGCCTTCCGACTCGACGCCGCCGACTACGAGGCGGTCGACGTGTCGGTGCATCCGCCCTTCACCTGCCTGCGGTCGATCCAGACCATCTTCGACGCCGACAAGGTCCCCATCGGCCTCGGGGCTCAGAACTGCCACTGGGAGGAGTCCGGGGCCTTCACCGGCGAGATCAGTGCCCCCATGCTGGCCAAGCTCAATGTGGCCTGGTGCATCGTGGGCCACTCCGAGCGACGCGAGCTGTTCGGCGAGACCGACGAAACCGTGAGCCGCAAGCTCGAGGCGGTCTGGGCTGCCGGGATGAAGCCCATCCTGTGCGTGGGCGAGACGCTCGAGGAGCGGGAGGCGGGCCATACCGAGTCCAAGGTCTCCGGTCAGGTACGGGCCGTCCTAAACGGCCCCGCACCCGAGCGGGTGGCGGCCATGGTGGTGGCCTACGAGCCCATCTGGGCCATCGGCACCGGCCGGACGGCCACGCCCGACGACGCCCAGGCCACGTGCGGACTGATCCGCAGCGTCGTCGCCGACATCCACGGCGAGGATGTGGCCGCGTCGATTCGCATCCAGTACGGAGGCTCGGTGAAGTCCTCCAACATCGCCGAGATCATGGCCGAGGCCGACATCGACGGCGCACTCGTGGGAGGGGCCAGCCTCGACCCCGACGAGTTCGCCAAGATCGTCCAGTACCGCCTACCCGCCGGCTGAGCGCCAAGGTGAGGAAGGCCGGGATTGACGGGCTGCTAGCCTCGTCGGCCGTGGATCAATTGGTGAACAGTGGTGGTTCAACGTGCTGACGGCCTTCGTGATGGTGCTCCATGTCGGCGTGTCACTCACGCTCATCCTGCTGATCCTTCTCCACAGCGGGCGGGGTGGCGGGCTCTCCGACATGTTCGGTGGGGGTATGGGTAGCGCGGCCGCCGGTTCTACCGTCGTCGAGCGCAACCTCGACCGCATCACCGTCGCGATCGCCGTCGTGTTCGCCTTCACCTCCGTCATCCTGGAAATTCGACTCCAGTAACCGGGTTCAAACATCTTGTCCGGGGGGCGGCGATTCTCGTCGGCCTGATCCTGGTGACCTCGGCCTGCACGGGCGGCGCCGCCAAGAGCAGCGCCTCGGGGTCGACTGCCAAGCAAGGCGGCGTGTTCCGCCTCGGCATCGTCGAGCCGACGGCGATCGATCCCTACAACTCCCACGAGTCCGAGGTGGAGAACGTAACCAGGTTCGAGGGACCTAACATCACCAAGGCCTTGTTCGAGGGCCTGGTCAAGGTCGACCAAGCCACGTCGGAGCTTGTCCCGGGGGTGGCCGAGACATGGAGCCACGACGAGGGGTGCTCCCAGTGGACCTTCCGCCTCCGGGCGGGCACCATGTTCTCCAACGGCGAGGTGGTCACCGCCCAGTCTTTCATCGACGGTATGACCCGCGCCGCAGTGAGCGATCCGCCATCCGACAGCGCCCACTTCCTGGACGGGATCGACGGCTACGAAGCGATCCGTCCTGCCGGCGATCGCTCATCGCCGACGGCGTCGACGCTCTCGGGTCTGTCCGCCCCCGACGACAACACGTTGGTCGTCAAGCTGGCCAAGGCCAACTGTGAGTTCGACAAGGTGGTCGTCGAACCGGTGTTCAGCCCCGTGCCCAAGGAGGCGGGCAAGGCCGACCCCAACTCGGCCTACTACGGCATGCCGATCGGGAACGGGCCGTTCGAGATGCGCGAGCCGTGGAACCACAACGTCGGCCTCGTCCTGGTGCGCAACGACCTCTTCTACGGGCCCAAGGCCCATCTCGATGAGGTCGACTTCACCATCGTGGGTCCCGAGAAGGCCACCGAGGTGGAGTACGCGAACTTCCAGGACGGCAAGGCGGACTGGGCCAGAATCCCGCCCCCGGCCCTCCCCGAGGCCAGGGCCACCTTCAAGCCCCGAAAGGAGTTCATCGCCGAATCGAAGTTCGGGGTGAACTACCTGCTCGTGAACGTGGCCAACCCCCCGCTGAACAACGTGAAGGCCCGCAAGGCCATCTCCCTGGCCATCAACCGTGACGCGGTCATCGGCGAGGCGTTCGGGGGGTTCCAGACCAAAGCGATCTCCCTGGTGCCGCCGTCGCTCTCGGCGTTCTACCAGCCCGGCGTGTGCACGGGGTGCGACAAAGCCGACCCCGTCGAGGCCAAGCGACTGGCCCAGGAGGGCGGAATCCCACCCGGCACCCCGGTGCGATTTTCTTTCAACACCGGAGGTGGCCACGAGGAGTGGGTTCAACTCGTCGCCCAGCAGCTCCGCGAGACCCTCGGGCTGGACGTCGACATACAGGGCCTGGCCTACCGCGACCTGGTGGCCAAGGAGGAGGCCCCCGAAGCGACCGGGCTCTACCGGGCGTCATGGGGCTCCGACTACCCCAGCGCCGACGGATTCCTTCGGCCGCTGCTCTCGGTCGGCTCGTTCCCGCCCGGCGACAATCGGGGGCGCTACGACAATCCCTACTTCGAGTCCCTGCTCGACCGGGCCCAGAAGGCCAGTGCCGAGAGCGAGAAGGTCGCTCTCACCAAACTGGCCGAGAACGTGGCCATCGGCAACGACGTGGCCTTGATCCCCTTGTGGTACCGCACCCAGTACCGCGTCTTCTCGAACAAGTTCAAGAACGTCTCCCTGGACTCCTTCGAAAACCCGACGCTCGCCGAGATCGCCTTGTCGTGAGGTTTCCGTCGCGTCCTGCCGGCGCCCCGTCCTCCGTAGACTCCCTCTGGCCATGACCCCCTCGCTGTTGTCGCCCAACCTTCGCCGGCTCGCAGTGGTGGGGGTAATGGTCGTGCTCGGCCTGGTGGGAGCGTCGTGCGAGTCGAGCACTCGCGGGCTCACGCCGGCGGCCGCCAAGCCTCCCCCCGACGTGCTCCGCATCGGCGTGGAAACCCCGGGATCACTCGACCCTGCCCAGGCTCGGTCGCCCTCGGAATTTCTCCTGGCCGAGCAGCTCTTCGACGGCTTGACGGCGTACGACTCGAAGACCCTGACCGTCAAGCCCTCGCTTGCCGCCAGTTGGCATCCCAGTGCCGACTTCGCCCACTGGGACTTCACCCTTCGCCCTGACGCCAAGTTCGTCAACGGCCGCCCGATCACCTCCGCCGACGTCAAGTACAGCTTCGAGCGCATCGCCCAAAAGGGTTCGACCTCGCCGGCGATCTCGCAGCTCGCCGTCGTCACCGGGTACAAGCAGTTCAACGGCACCGGCAAGGCCGACAAGCTGGCGGGCATCACCGCGCCAACTCCGGAGGTGGTCCATTTCGATCTCGACGAACCCCTCTCCGTCCTTCCCTCGATGGTCGGCAGCCCCATCTTCGGGATCGTTCCGAGGGAATCGGTGGATGCGCCGAGCCCGCCCTTCGCCTCCCAGCCGACGGGCAGCGGCCCGTTCATGTTCCAGTCGCGCACCGACACCGTTTTACGCCTGGTGCCCTCACCGGACGCCAAGGTGTCGGTGAAGGGCCTCGACGTATTCCTGGCCAAGGACGCGGCCACTGCCTACTCCGACTTCCTGCGTGGCGGCGTCGACTGGGCCGAAGTGCCCCCCGACCAGGTCGAGCCCGTTCCCGAGGCCAAGGGTCGCGACGTCATCACCCCCTACGCCGGAGCGCTCTTCTACGCGTTCAACCTGAAGAGCCCGAAATTCGCCGACCAGCGGTTCCGAGAAGCGATCGTGCACGCCGTCGACCGTGATGCCATCGGCCGGGTGGTGTACGGGAGCACGGTGATCCCTCGCAGTGGGCTGGTTGGCGAGGGGATCCCCGGAGCGCAGCCCGACCCGTGTGGGGACGTGTGCCGGTTCGACCCGGGCAAGGCCAAGGACCTGCTGAAGCAGGCCTACGGCGACCAGCCTCCTCCCGCCTTCCAGATCGACTTCGACGACAACCCCACCCAGGAAGCGGTGGCCGAGGCCATGCAGGCCAACCTCAAGGCCGTCGGCATCACCGCCACCCCGCGCCCCCATGTCTTCGGCGACTACCTGGGCTTCGCCCAGAGTGCTGACCGCGAGCTGTTCCGCCTCGGATGGATTGGCCAATACCCTTCACCGGACGCCTTCCTCACCCCGCTCTACCAGACGGGAACCGTTGACAACGTCACCGGGTTCTCCTCACCGGTGGTCGACAACCTGCTCAAGCAGGGTCGGGCCGACCCCGACGAGGCCAAGCGAATGGCGTCGTTCCAGGAAGCCGAGAAGCAGATCCTCGCCCAGGTCCCGGTGGTGCCCATCGCCCAGTTCCGGACCCATTCGGTGACGGCGAAGCGGGTCGAGAACCTCGTCGTCACCACCATGGGCACCTTCGATGCCTCGCAGGTGAAGCTCTCCGGCTAGGCAGTAGACTCGCGTCACCACCCCAGTCGGAGTGGCGGAATTGGCAGACGCGCCAGGTTGAGGGCCTGGTGCCCTCATAGGGCGTAGGGGTTCAAGTCCCCTCTCCGACACCACTCAACTCCGAGTCCTTCAGCTCGACCTCGGAGAAGGCCACGTTTAGCGGCGGCGCTCCGTGGACTTCCACCACCAGGCGGCCAGGGTGGACCGTGACGGCCGCGAGAAGCTCGTCGAGGAGCTTCCGACGTTCGCCGTCGGTGGCGGCCTCCCACAGCCGCGCGACGTCGATCCGGTCGAGCAGCTCGGCCAGCTGGTCGAACTTGGTGCTGAGGTCGTCGGCGTGTACCTGCTCGGCCACGACGGCGTTGGTGTCGGCCTCGAGATTATCGATCTCGAGGGTGAGCCGGGCTTGCTCCTCGCCGAACTGGTCGGCCGAGATCTTGTCCCCGTAGTGCAGCTGGAGCAGCTTGCGCCGGTCCTCCTGCAAGCGCGCAAGCCGGCGGCCCGACGACCGGGAGGCCGGCCGGCGAAAGCCTTGAAGAGCCTCATGGCGCTCCGCGTCCAGGTGCCGACGTATCGCCTCACGGACCCCGGCATCGCACAGCAGCGACATGGCCAGCCCGGCCGCAGCCAGAAGTCCACGGTTCGATCGAGCCGGTTGCTTGCACCCGGTACCGCGGTGCTTGCAGAGGTAGTGGCTCTGGCCCCGGCCGTTGGTGCTGATCGACATACGCCGCTGGCACAAGCCGCAGACCACCCGTCCCGACATCAGGTCCCGGCCCCGCTTGCGGCCCGGAACCCGCCCCTGATGGGCAGCATCGAACCTCTCGCTCGTCACGATTGGCTCATGAATGCCCGGCAGCCACTCGCCACGGTGACGGATCTCCCCGACATACGCCCTGTTGAACAAGATCGCCCGGACTGTCGAGTAGTTCACCCCGGTCGCCAAAGACACGGCGGTCTGGCTGGCGCCCTCGGCTCGAAGCTGGAACACCCGCCGAACCGTGGCCGCGTCGCCGTTGGGCACGAGGAGCCCGTCAAGGAGGTCGTAGCCCGTAGGAGGCCGATTGCACCATCGACCCTGGCTCATGGCCTGGGCCATTCCCATACGCACGTTTTCGGACAACTGCTCCCGGTAGAACTGGGCGAACGACCCGAGCACGTTGTAGAACATCCGCCCCGTGGCCGAGGAGAGGTCGAGCTTCTCCGTGAAGGAGTGCATAGCCACGTCCGCCTGGCCGAAGCGGTCCGCCAGCAGGATCAGGTCACCGAGATTCCGTGATAGTCGGTCGAGCCGCCAGGTCAGCACGTTCGCCACGTGCCCGTCATCGACCATCGAGAGCACCCGTTGCAGCCCCGGCCGCCTCAGATCCTTGCCGGACAACCCGGGGTCAGAGATGACCAGGACGTCCCCGAACTCATGGAGGGTCGCATAGGCCCGGAGCTTCTCCGCCTGGCCCTCGATCGAGAACCCCTCCGCCGCCTGCTCGTCGGTTGACACCCGGCAATAGGCAACCGTCAGCATCGTCACACCCTTTCTGTTCGTCCAGAAGCCGAAGCAGAACCACCTCGAACACCAGCGCCACCCGGAGCCAGTTCGGCTCGATGGCGGTCACTGGTACGCCCTTGCGGCCACGCGCTCGGCAACCCGGCCCTCAAAGGGGACGTGTCGGCGGATCTCGTCGTCAGCTACCAGCGACCGGACGGCGCCGAGAGTCGACGCCAAGTCATCGGTACCGACAATCGCTCCGGTTGTTGCGAGATACCCGACCAGCTGGGGGAGCAGCTTGCGAAGCTCGCCGTGACGCCGACCGGCCCGCACCCGATCCATCCCGACCGCATCGGACCTCAGCGACACCGTCTGCACGGCCGCCCATGCCGGTGCTACCGGCCACCGTGCTCTCGTACCATCGGCCGTTCGCGTCCGGTAGGTGAGCCAGTCCGAACTGACGGACGCCCACAGCCGAGGCGCCGCCGCCAACCCTTCCCACGGCGTGTCCACCTGGTATTCGCCAAGGCCCTGGCGCCCGATCTCGAACTCGACTCGTAGAACGGGCCGGGACTCGTCGTAGCGGTCGCCCCATACCCTCGGCCACCAGTCGAGACCCTTGCTCTCCACCTGGTGGGACTTGTCGTAGATCCGGGCGCACACCGTCTTGCTGGAGCGGCGTCCGAACTCGAACCCGGTGAACGCCTCACCTTCTTCATGGGTGACCCGGGCCTGCCCTCGGCACACGAACCGGTGCCGGTCGTCGCCTACCAATTCCCAGCCCTGCAGATCGCAGAACAGATCCAGGCGCGACAGCCCCCACGCGACGGGGCCGCCGGCTAGCCCTTCCCCGACGCGCTCAAAGAACCGGAACGCCTCCGCCGGCCCCACGGCGTGCAAGAACTCCGCCCGAGGCTGGACCCGCAGCGCCGGGAGCCGGTCGGACGGCGTTACTCCGACAAGCCCGCTCCGGTGGACCAGCCGGTACCGGTACCGACCGAACGATCTCGGCTCCACTCCGAACTCTTCACCAGCCAGCATCAACGGAACTGGCGAATTGGCCTCTGTGGCCGCCGCTCGCCGCTCCTCCAGCACCTCGAAGAGCGCCGCCGGCAGCTCCGCCCGCCCCGACAGGTACGCCGCATCCACGCCCGAGGCCAGCTCGACCACGGCGGTGCCACCGCAAGGAGGACGACCTTCGGTGAGTGCCATAGACTGGCACTGTAGACCCAATGCCAACTCTTGTCACTACATGGTTGTAGTTTGGTGCACGCAGGGACGAGGAGACCGACGATGGCCGGCGACAAGACGGAGGGGCGGCGGGTGACCTGGCTTGAGGTCGCCGTACGCAATGGAGGTTTCCGCAAGGCGATCAGGGCCCTCAGCTGGGCACACAGCTGGATCTTCGTTCGCGAAGCGCTCGACCGGGACCCGACCGTGGACGAGGTGGGGGAGTGGTGGCACGAGTCGCGTCGCTCCGCCTTCCGAGGACAGGCAGCGTTCCGGGAGTGCTTCCCGACGCTCGACAGCCCCGAACGGCTCTACGCCGATCCCGCCGTCCGGGCAAAGATCGCGGAAGGCGCCAAGGCGCTCAACGAACTCGACGCATCGAGGCGATCCAAACGCAGGCCAGCCGACAGTGACCTCTTGCAGACGGGTCTCCTAGGTCCCGCCTGATGGCTCCTGCAGTTTGCGGGTGCTGTGTTACAGGGAGCGCACCCGACGGCCGACCGACTTCCAGAGCCGGCGTCCTTGCAGTTCGGCGTCACCCACCGTCGCCACAACCTCGTCACAGGTTAGGACGACCCCTCGCAGGTCGGCCGCTGCTGGCGAAGGGTTACCATCGCTGAGATGGGTCCGCCAGAGATTCCGAAGTGGAACCAGATGTTCCGACCCACGATCGAGGCTCTTCGAACGCTCGGCGGGTCAGGGACAATTCAGGAGATCAATGAGAAGGCGATCGAGCTGGAGAACTACGCAGACGACCAGCTTGCCGTGCTGCACGGCGGTGGCGAGAAGTCCGAGATCGAGTATCGGCTTGCGTGGGCAAGGACCAACCTGAAGAACTTGGGCGCTGTGACTAACAGCAGCCGGGGTGTCTGGGTGCTGACCGAGTACGGCCGCGTGGCCACAGAGTCCGAATTGGTTGAGAGAGACCGTGGGTGGCGCAAAGAACTCGCCGCCAAGAGAGCGCAGAAGCTCATCGACCTGGCTCCCGATGAACCGGTCGACGATGAGGATGGGGGCACCGACGCCAGCGACGATTGGGAGATTCAGCTTCTGCGATGCCTGATGGACATGCCTCCAGATGCGTTCGAGCGGCTATCGCAGCGAGTATTGCGTGAGGCGGGATTTGTGAATGTTCACGTGACCGGTCGGCCAGGCGATGGAGGGATCGACGGTACGGGCATCTATCGGCTCTCGCCGCTCGTCAGCTTCCCGACGTTCTTTCAATGCAAGCGGTATCGAGGAAGCGTGTCTCCTGCACATGTCCGCGACTTTCGAGGTGCGATGGCAGGTAGGGGTGATAAGGGCCTGCTCATCACTACCGGCAGCTTTAGCAAGGAAGCCCGTCAGGAAGCCACCCGAGATGGCGCTCAGCCTATAGAGCTGATCGACGGTGAGCTGCTCTGTAACCTGCTGAAGGAGTACGAACTTGGAGTCCAGACAGTTCCCCGTCCTGAGGAGGACGTTTTTGTTCACCATGACTTCTTTGAGGATATCTAGTCCTGCTCTCTCATCTGGTCAATGTGTAGCCTTGGTTTCCTCAGCACACATTCGACTGTCTTCGCTTTGAAAGGACCCTGAAATGACCGCCCGTCTCCCCGCAATGGATAAGGAGTGCTTCTTCATAGCTCCAATTGGAGCGGACGGAACGCCGGAACGGGATCGGTCAGACGGAATTCTCGAATTCATCGTTGGTCGCGCTGCCCAGGAGTTGGGCCTCGAAGCCATAAGGGCGGATCAAATTGCCGAGCCCGGTCAAATTACGCTGCAGGTCATCGGTCACGTGTTGGGCGCAAAGGCAGCAGTCGCCGATTTGACAGGGCTGAACGCGAATGTATTCTATGAACTAGCAGTGCGTCATACGGCTAGGCTTCCGGTGGCCTTAATAGCGGAAAAGGACTGTTCACTCCCATTTGATATTGCACAAATGAGAACCATCTTTTTTCAGCACAATGACCTTCGCAGCGCCGACCAGTGCCGGCGAGATATTGTGTCACAGCTTGGTGAAGCGATCACGAATGGAGCCGTTGACAGCCCGATTGCAACAAGCGTCGATGTTCAGGCGCTGCAAGGCGGAAGCGCAGTGGAGCGGAACGTTGCTGAATTGGTGACGGCAGTCGAGGATATCGCTAAGATCCAGCGAAGGACGCTCCACTTTGCTGAACTGGCCGCTGGAGGGCCAATCACGGAAGCTTCATTGTCACCTTAGGCGATACAGAATCTCCAAGTGGTCGTCCGTAGTATCAAGTCGCACTTAGAAGATGAGGATGATAGCGAGCTTGCGACGCTAATAGAGCAGATGCGCATTCCCCTGGAGTATCTTGCGGGTTCGTACCCGATAAGCTCGAAACGGGAGCGCGATCGTGCTGCCATATACGCCCAGCGCCATCAACGACGATCGGCGACTCTTTCTGATGCTGGATTAAGAGCCGTTGCAGCTGCGGCCGCGCTCGAATCCGATGCGATCACCGCGCCTGAAACGCCGAATACGGCCCCGGACGACACTTGACTTGAAGTAGCGACGAAACTCGTCGGCCAGGGTGGGGGCTTCGCGAGCTTGGCAGGACGAAGGCGGAGGTGGTGGACACCGCGTAACAGAGAGCCGTCGACAGCACGGCTTCCGAGTGTCGGGCCGGTTAGCCCCGCTGACTGCTTAACGGGTCGGAGGCCCCGTCACGTGCGACGGCACTCTCGCCGCTCACGTGGTGCTTGGCGCCGACGGGGCAATGATCGTGCGACCGCGGGGGGTACCCCGTGCGTAGACCTGCGTGCTGTCGGCTATTACCTTGTCGGACATTGGACAGCGCCAAGTCGGCCACGCAGCGCCTCGTCCGAGCAGTCCACCGGACCAGGCGTCGGTACCCGCAAGCGGGACCCCCCGCCGCCTGGAAGCCCGCAGGACCCCCCTGGCGGGCCGAACCGTAGGGCGGTCCGGAGCCGGCCCTATCCGCCCGTCGGGTTCCACGGCGCTAGCCGGCCTTCGGGGTCGTGGATGAGGGACGTCCCCTCTCCGACACGGCAGAACCGCAGGTGGCCACATTGTCTTCGGTCTCGGCTTCGCGGCCTTGGCTCCGCGACCTGACGGCGTCCGTCGGGCTCCGCCTTGCGGGTCGTGCTCGGGTGCCGAGTGTGGCGTTGCGGCAACGGCATGGTCAGATGGGGCCGTGAGAGTCCTTACCGTCAACGCCGGCTCGAGCAGCCTGAAGCTGCGCGTCATCGGCCTCGACGACGCCGTGGTTGCAACGGCCGACCTGCCCCACCAGGCGCGAGGGTCAGTGGACGGCGAAATCTCCCAGTTCCTCAGCAAGGTCTCGCCATTCGACGCGGTCGGTCACCGGGTCGTCCACGGTGGTCCTGACCTTCGAGCGCCGCTGCTCCTCGACGCCCGCGTCGAGGAGACCCTTCAGGCGCTGGGCGACCTGGCGCCCCTCCACAACCCTCCGGCTGTTGAAGCCGTCCAGGTGTTGCGGCGGTTGCGGCCGGATCTTCCACAGGTCGTCTGTTTCGACACCACCTTCCACGCCGGCATGCCCGCCGAAGCGGCGACCTACGCCCTGCCCCACGAATGGAACACCCGGTGGGGCCTGCGACGCTTCGGCTTTCATGGCCTGAGCCACGCCTACGCCGGCGGGCGGGCAGCACAGTTGATGGGTCGGCCGCTCAGCGACCTTCGCCTGGTCACTGCCCACATCGGCTCGGGTGCATCCCTGGCCGCGGTGGCGGGAGGAAGATCCGTCGACACCACGATGGGCTTCACGCCACTCGCGGGCCTTGTCATGGCGACCAGGGCGGGAGACGTGGACCCGGGCCTGCTGCTCTGGCTCATGCGACGTGGCGGGCTGTCGGCCGACGAGGTCGAGGAATCGCTCGAGCGTGGATCCGGGCTGCTCGGGCTGTCGGGCGTCTCGGCCGACTTGCGCGTCGTGATCGATGCCGCCGACGCTGGCAACGAACAGGCCGCTCTGGCCTACGCAGTCTACCTCCATCGGCTGCGGGCCGGGGTGGCGGCCATGGCCGCAGCGATGGACGGTGTCGACGGTGTCGTGTTCACAGGCGGCGCAGGGGAGAACTCCGCCCGCCTTCGCCGCGACACCTGTCGCGGGCTGAGCTTCCTCGGGCTGGCCGTCGACGACGACCTCAACGAGTCGGCGCCAGATGACCGACTCGTCTCGCCGGCTGGAACCTCGACGTCGGTCGTGGTTGTCGCTGCGCGCGAAGACCTCGAAATCGCCCGTCAGGTGCGCGAGGTCCTTGGGCATGGCCGGGCGGGCACCATCCACGGCAGGCAGTAGCGTGATTTGCGGGAAGAGCGGAGGGCCATGTCGGCCGCGGTGAACGATGCCGAGCTGGATGGGCTCATCGGCTACTGGGAGGCCGCCAACTACCTGACGGTTGCCCAGATCTACCTGAAGGACAACGCCCTGGTGCGCGAGCCGCTGCGGGCGGAGCACATCAAGCCGCGCCTGCTCGGCCATTGGGGGACCTCGCCTGGCCTGAACCTCGTGTACGCACAGCTGAACCGGCTCATCCGCCGCACCGGGGTCGATGCCATCTTCATCGCCGGTCCCGGCCATGGCGGCCCCGCGGTGGTGGCCAACGTGTACCTGGAGGGCACCTACTCGGAGATCTATCCCGACGTGTCCACCGATCACGACGGCCTGAACCGGCTGGTGCGCCAGTTCTCGACCCCGGGGGGCATCCCCAGCCACGTCAGCGTGCCCACACCCGGCTCGATCCACGAGGGCGGCGAGCTGGGCTACGCCCTGGTCCACGCCTTCGGCGCCGCCTTCGACAACCCCGATCTGCTGGTGGCCTGTGTCATCGGCGATGGCGAGGCCGAGACCGCCCCTCTCGAAGGCTCCTGGAAGGGTGTTCGCTTCCTGAACCCGGCGCGGGACGGCGCCGTGCTGCCGATCCTGCACCTGAACGAGTACAAGATCTCCGGGCCGACCGTCCTCGGCCGGGCGAGCGAGGAAGAGGTGAGCCAACTCCTCAGAGGCCACGGTTACGACCCTCATTTCGTCACCGGGGATGATCCCCGCCTCGTCCACCGCGAGTTCGCCGAGGTCCTCGACCGCTGCCACGCCGCTATCGCCGCCATTCAGGCCGAAGCCCGCTCGGGCGGCTCTTCGGGCCGGCCGCGATGGCCGGCCATCGTGCTGCGTACCCCCAAGGGGTGGACGGGCCCGGGCGTGGTCGACGGCGTTCAGATCGAGGGCACGTTCCGCGCCCACCAGGTTCCCCTTGCGACGGTACGTGAGAACCGCGAACACCTGGCCATACTCGAGTCCTGGCTCCGGAGCTACCAGCCCCAGGAACGTTTCGATGAGCTCGGCCGACTGGCGCCGGAGCTGGCGGCGCTGGTACCTGAGGGCGCCAAGCGCATGAGCGCCAGCCCCCACGCCAACGGCGGTCGGTTGCTCGTTCCCCTCGACCTGCCGGACTCCGACGGCTATGCCGTCGACGTCCCGGCTCCGGGCGTCACCCGGGCCGAGTCGACGCGGAAGCTGGGCGAACTGTTGCGAGACACCTTCGTTCGCAACGCGGCGTCGGCCAACTTCCGGCTCTTCTGCCCCGACGAGACCAACTCGAACCGCCTGGGCGCGGTGTTCGAGGTGGAGAACCGCTGCCTCCTCGACGCCCGGGCCGACGACGAGTCCGTCCGTGCGGACGGCCGGGTCATGGAGGTCCTGTCCGAGCACAACTGCGAGGGCTGGCTCGAGGCCTATCTGTTGACCGGGCGCCACGGCCTGTTCGCGACCTACGAGGCGTTCGCCATGGTCTCGGCGTCGATGACCATCCAGCACGCCAAGTGGCTCGAGGCGGCGGCGGCGCTGCAGTGGCGGGCGCCGATCGCTTCGCTCAACGTCCTGCTCACCTCGACGTGCTGGCGCAACGACAACAACGGGTTCAGCCATCAGGGTCCGGGTCTCATCGACACCATGATCTCGATGAGCGGCAGCGTGGCGCGGATCTACCTGCCGCCGGACGCCAACTGCCTGCTGGCGGTCGCCGACCATTGTCTGCGCAGCCGCGACTACGTCAACCTCATCGTCATCGACAAGCAGCCCGAGCTCCAGTACCTAGATCTCGACACGGCCCGCGCCCATTGCGCAGCCGGCGCCTCTGTGTGGCAGTGGGCGAGCAATGACGACGGCGCCGACCCCGATGTGGTGCTGGCGTGCGCAGGTGACATCCCAACGCTCGAAGCGCTGGCGGCGGCCTGGCTGCTGCGCCGTCATGTCCCGCAGCTGCGAGTGCGGTTCGTGAACGTCGTCGACCTGATGGCGCTGTCACCTTCCGACCTTCACCCGCACGGACTGGACCACTCGGCCTTCGACGACCGCTTCGGCGACGCCCATGTGGTCGTGGCGTTCCACGGGTACGCCCGGGCTCTCCATCAGCTCCTGCACGGGCGCCCCGACCCGGCAAGATTTCATGTCCACGGCTTCACCGAGCAGGGAACCACCACGACGCCGTTCGACATGGTTGTGCTCAACCAGATGAGTCGTTATCACCTTGTCCTCCAGGCGCTCGGGCGCTCACGGCGGGTCCCCGAGGGCGCACCCGAGCTCGAGGAGCACTGCCGGGCCATGCTGGTCCGCCACCACGGCTACATTCGGGAACACCTCGAGGATATGCCCGAGGTTCGTGACTGGACCTGGTCGGCTGACTGACACCGTGACTGGCTCGCCGCCGCTCGATCTGGCGAGTGCGGCGCGACTGCCGGTTGCCGACGTCCTCGTCGGGATGGGTACCACTGAGGCGGGCCTCGGTGCCGCCGAAGCGGCCAGGCGGCTGGCCGCAATGGGGCCGAACGTGCTGGCTTCGCACCGGGTCACGGCGTTCGGCGTGTTCGTCCGCCAACTCCGCAATCCGCTCCTCATCCTGCTGCTGTCGGCGGCGGGCGTCTCGGCGATCACCGGCGATATCGCCGACGGGGCCATCATCGCAGTGATCGTGGTGCTGAGTGTTGGCCTCGGGTTCGTCAACGAGTACCGGTCGGAGGTCGCGGTCGCGGCCTTGCACGCCAACATCCAACACACCGCGCTGGTCTGGCGCGACGGCACCCAGCAGCGCGTCGACGGCCGAGGCCTGGTTCCCGGAGACGTCCTCGCCCTGGCCATCGGAGATCTGGTGCCTGCGGACGTGCGAGTGCTGGAGGCCAAGCAACTCGAGTGCGATGAAGCCGTCCTCACCGGCGAGTCGATGCCGGCGATCAAGACGGTCCCGGCGGTTCCGGCGGGGGACTCCGCCCTCGAGCTGGCTTCCTGTGCGTTCATGGGCACCGTCGTGCACCGAGGCTCCGGGCGGGCCATCGTCGTATCGACCGGCTCCGTCACCGCGTTCGGCAAGATCGCCGTGGGGCTGAGCGAACGCCAGGCTGATACGGCCTTCCAGGTCGGGTTACGGGACTTCTCCAAGCTCCTGGTGCGGGTCGCCGCGGTTCTGACTGTTTCCATCTTCGTCATCAACGTTGCCTTCTCGCGACCGTTGATCGAGGCACTGCTGTTCTCGTTGGCCATCGCCATCGGGATCACTCCTCAGCTGCTCCCCGCCATCGTGAGCGTGAGCCTCTCGTCGGGGTCGCGCGAGTTGGCCCGACGACGCGTACTGGTGAAGCGCCTGGTCGTGATCGAGGATCTCGGCAACATCGAGGTGCTGTTCACCGACAAGACCGGCACCCTCACCGAGGGATCGATCACCTTCGAGGAGGCCCTCGACCCCGCCGGCGGTCCGGCAACGGAGCTCCTCGTATTCGGGCTGGTCTGCAACGAGGCGACCGTCACCGACGACGGCCCGGTGGGCGGCAACGCCCTCGACGCGGCCCTGTGGTCGGCGCCTGCCACCAAACGCCTGATCGGAGCCGCCAGCGGTCCCAGCACCTACCAGCGCCTCGGGATCCTCCCATTCGACCATGAGCGCCAACTCGCTTCGGTTACGGCGCGCACGGCCGAAGGCACCACGCTCCTCGTGACCAAAGGCGCGCCCGAGGCTGTCCTCGGCCGTTGCGTCGAAGTTCCATCGGAAGCCGCGGCAACCCTTCAGCATCTCTTCGCCGATGGTGCCCGCGTCGTCGCCGTTGGCACCCGGGACGCGCCGGGGCTCACCGACCCGGAACCCGACGACGAGCGGGACTTGCACCTCGCCGGTTTCCTCACCTTCGTCGACCGGCCCAAGGCCGACGCCGGGGCGTCGATCGCCAAGCTCAACCGTCTGGGCGTGGCCGTGAAGGTCATCACCGGCGACAACGGCATCGTGGCCGAAAAGGTCTGCCGCGACATCGGCGTCGACGTGAAGGCGGTTCTCAGCGGCGTCGAGGTCGAGGCGCTCGACGACGACGCCCTCGCCGCCGCCATCCCCGCCACCACGGTGTTCGCCCGCGTCAGTCCGGATCAGAAGTCGAGGATCATCAAGGTTGCCCGGCGCACCGGGGTCGATGTCGGCTTCATGGGCGACGGCGTCAATGACGCGGTCGCCCTTCATGCCGCAGATGTGGGCATCTCGGTCGAGTCGGCCACCGACGTGGCCAAAGATGCCGCCGATGTCGTGCTGTTGGACAAGGACCTCGGTGTGCTCGCCGAAGGGGTCATGGAAGGTCGGCGCATCTTTGCCAACACGCTGAAGTACGTGCTCATGGCCACGTCGTCGAACTTCGGGAACATGTTCAGCGCCGCCGGCGCATCGCTGTTCCTGTCGTTCCTCCCGATGTTGCCGTCGCAGATCCTTCTCAACAACCTGCTCTATGACGTCGGCCAGCTCGCCATCCCCACCGACCGCGTGGATGCGGAGGTCCTCGCGCGCCCGGCGGCGTGGGACATCGCCTTCGTCCGGCGGTTCATGGCCGTGTTCGGGCCGGTCAGTTCCATCTTCGACTTCATGACCTTCGTCGTGATGTTGGAGATCCTCCACGCCGGCCACAGCGAGTTCCGCAGCGGCTGGTTCGTCGAGTCGCTGGCCACCCAGACCCTTGTGGTGTTCGTGATCCGCACCCGACGAGTTCCGTTCTTCCGCAGCCGACCCAGCCTGGCGATGATCGTCACACCCCCCACCTGCGCCCTCGTCGGCGCGGTCCTTCCGTTCACCCCTCTCGCCGACTTCCTCGGCTTCACCACCCTGCCTTTGCGGTTCTTTCTCATCCTCGTCGGGATGATCGGCAGCTACCTCGTCCTCGTCGAGTTCGTCAAGAGTCGGTTCTACGCCACCCAACACCACCCGCGACGCCCGCCGACCACCCATGAGCAGCGTGCCGGGCGCGACCTCCGTCGCCGCTCCGCCCGGTTCGTCCACCACCACGCCCCGACGCCACGGACCTACTTGGGTCCAGGTGCCAGGCGGTCGCGGCGGACGCCGAACACCGGGGGAGTGCGGGGCTGAGCGATGCGAGTACGAACGGCCATGGCCGCCGGGTTCGCCGGAGTCGCGACCACGGCGGGCCTGGAGTATCAACGGGCCCGTCGCGTCGCCGGTACCTGGCAGCTTCCTGCGGGAGAGCGCCGGCGCGCCGGCGCGCTGGCCGTACGTACATTGGGTGAGACCGGTTCACCCGTCCTGCTGCTCCACGGCTTGGTGGCATCCGGCATCTTCTGGGGCGGTGCCTACGACCGCCTGGCCGGGAGTCACCGCCTGGTGGTTCCCGATCTGTTGGGCTTCGGTAATTCCGACCGCCCCGACAGCCGCTATGGCCCCGATGACCACGTTGAGGCACTTTTCGCGTGCCTGGACGCACTTGGCGTCCACGAACCCGTCGCGATCGGTGCTCACTCCCTGGGCTGTTTGATAGGGCTGCGCATGGCTGCCACCCACCCGGAACGGGTCACCAGCGTGGTGGGGTTCGGGCCGCCCATCTACGCCAATCGCGCCGACGCCAGGGCTCGCATCGGCGCGTCAGGCCCCATGGCCCGGCTCTTCGCCCTACCGGGCCCGGTAGGCGAGCTCGCCTGCAACTGGGTGTGCGACCACCGCGCTGCGGCAGCTCGCCTTGCCGCGCTTTCCCACCCGCGCCTGCCCGCGCCCATCGCCACGGCCGCCGTCGAGCACAACTGGGCCTCCTATTCCCGGACCCTGACGAGTGTCATCCTCGATGCCGAAGCGGCCGACTGGCTGGCAACGATCGACGTTCCCGTCCAGTTCGTGGCGGGTAACCGCGACCCGGTCGTCGACCACACATTCCTCAGCCACCTTGTCCGGACAACCGGCATCGCTCTCCAAGTCTGGTCCGGTCGCCACGACCTTCCGCTTGTCGAAGCCAACCGGTGTGTGACAGCCATCAGCGACGCTCTGGAAACGGGCATGGCCATGCCTCGGGGGTGAGCTCCGCCATCGCGCGCCGACCGGGCGCCGCCCGTGTACCTCGCCCGGACACCCGCCAGTGTTGGGTCGACGAAGACGGAAATGTTTGCGCCGCCAAGCCACGGGTACGGGCACTGCAATCTGGTGCCTCGTCGCCGCGCTTTCAGCTGTTTGTGCCCGGGCTGCGGCGCTCACCGTCGGCTCTACCGCGTTCGTGACCACCGGAGGAGATCATGAGAGACAAGATCGGAAGGATCACCGAGACGGTCGGACGAGTGACCGGTGATCGCGCCACCGAGGCGAAGGGTCGGGTCGAACAGGATGCCGATGACCCCGACGAGGCCGTCGACGAGATCACCGACGAGGCCGTCGACACCGAGCGGCAGGTCGTTCGGACGGAGCACTCCGACATCGACCCGGACGCCCGATAGGTGCTCGCGACGCCGCCGGTTCGTGCGGATCCAGACTCGAGATCTGCCGGTACGCTGGTGGTACGGCTGTAGTTGGGTCGTAGCGGGCCCCGATGACAAGGCGATCCTCATGACAAGTCGAACCCAGACACGGCGAGCGGGCCGGGGCGCATCCAGGTCCGTCCGGGTGTTGGCCGCCGTGGCTCTGAGCGTGGCGGTGTTGGCACCCCTTGGAGCGCTGTCGGCGTCCCCGGCCCTGGCCACCACGGTCGCCACCCCCACCCCGGTTCCCGGCAGCCAGACACTCAGTGGCGTGGCCTGCTCGGCGGCCACCACCTGCCTGGCCGTTGGGACCGCGGAAAGCCAAAACGTCGGCGTGATGGTGCCCATCATCAACGGCGCCCCGGCGGTCCCCAAAACGATCCCGGGGACCAACTCGCTCACGAGCGTGGCCTGCCCGAGCCCCACCACCTGCGTGGCCGTGGGCTTGGGTACCAATGCCACCGGCAGCGTCGGCGTGGTTGTCACCATCACCAACGGCATCGCCGGTGTTCCCCAGGAAACCTCGGCCCAGTTTCTGGGCGGCGTGGCCTGCGCCAGCGCCACCTCGTGTGTTGCTGTCGGCGCGACCTTCACCGGCGCCCCCTTGCTGGTGCCCATCACCGACGGCACGGCTGGGAACGCGGTGGCGATCCCGGACGTCGACTCCCTCAGCGGCGTGGCCTGCTTCAGTAGCACTGCGTGCCTCGCCGTGGGCACTCGTCTCAACTCGACCACATCGCTCGACGAGGGGGTGATGGTGACCATCACCGACGGCAGCCCCGGCGCCGCCCAAGCCGTGGCCGGCACCGGGCGCCTCGCCACGATCTCCTGCCTCCCTGGCGGGCCCTGTGAGGCGGCGGGCACGGGCGACAACGACTCCTTCTTCGGCGTCGTGGTGGTTCCCATCGTTGGTGTTGTACCGGGTACCCCCGCAGAGGTCGCGGGGCTCGATCTCGCCCGGGCCGTCGCCTGTCCGAGCGCGACATTGTGTGAGGTGGTTGGTTTCAGCGAGGCCGGCGTGGTGGTGCCCGTCGTCGACGGCATCCCCGGGGACGCCCGGCAAGTCGCGGGAACCAGTGCCCTCCACGGCGTGGCCTGCCCCAGCGCCACCACCTGTGTGGCCGTGGGCGACTCCAGCTCCGGCGTGGGTGTCGTGGTCGTCATCGGCGAGCCCGGGACCCCCGGTGACTACACCGGCGACGGCACGACCGACTTCGCGGTCTACCGCCCCTCCAACGGCACCTGGTACGTGAACGGCGGTCCCAGCGGGCCGTGGGGCATCGACGGCGACATCCCGGTGCCCGGCGACTACAACGGCGACGCCAAGACCGACTTCGCCGTGTTCCGTCCCTCCACCGGGGCGTGGTACGTCAACGGCGGCACGAGCGCCTTTTGGGGCATTCCCGGCGACATCCCCGTGCCCGGCGACTACAACGGTGACGGCACCACCGACATCGCCGTGTACCGCCCATCTGACGGAAGCTGGTACGTCCTGGGCGGCACCAGCGCCTTCTGGGGCACCACCGGCGACATCCCCGTGCCCGGCGACTACAACGGTGACGGCACCACCGACATCGCCGTGTACCGCCCATCTGACGGAAGCTGGTACGTC
>JBBRXY010000016.1:0-50456 GCA_038238185.1 Acidimicrobiales bacterium | reverse complement strand
GTCCTCGACGAAGCGGCTCCGGACAGTCTGGTCCTCGACGGCGCGTCGGTCATCCGGCTGCTGCGCGAGCGTGCCGGCGCTCTCGACGAAGCGGGCATCGGCGTCCTCCTCCCGTCGTGGTGGTCCCACCGCCCTCGCCTCGGCTTGCGGGCCAAGGCGACGAAGCAGTCGTCGTCGGCGTCGGTCACAGCTGGCGGACTCGGCATCGACGCCATCGTCGCCTTCAGCTGGCAGGCCGCGCTCGGCGAGCACCGGCTGACCAAGGCCGACCTTGTCGCTCTGGCCCGTGCCGTCGACGCCAAGCGGTCACTGGTGCGGTTGCGGGGCCAGTGGGTGGAGATCGACCCGATGCAGGTCAGCGCGCTGCTGGAGTCCGTCGGGACGAGGGCCGTCGCCCCGGCCGGAGACCTTCTGCGCGCCGGGCTGGGCCTCGACCAGCTCGGGGTCGGCGATGATACCGAGGTCGTCGGTGTCGACGCATCGGCCGTCCCGTGGCTCTCGTCGCTGCTCGACGACGCCATCCACGCCACCGTCGAACCGATCGCCACGCCGACGGGTTTCGACGGCGAGCTACGGCCCTACCAGGAGCGCGGCACGGGCTGGCTGGCGTTCCTGGGCCGGCTGGGGCTGGGCGCCTGCCTGGCCGACGACATGGGGCTCGGCAAGACCGCACAGCTCATCGCCGCGCTGCTCGCCGATCCCGTCGAGGGCGTCACACTCGTCGTGTGCCCGGTGTCGGTCCTCGGCAACTGGGAGCGGGAGCTGGCCCGTTTCGCTCCGTCGATCGACGTACACACACACCACGGGCCGGACCGGGCGAGGAGGGCGTTCGCCGGACACGACGTCGTGCTGACTACCTACTCGCTGGTCGCCCGCGATGTCGCCGAGCTGGCCGCGGTCGACTGGGGACGGCTCGTGCTCGACGAGGCGCAGCAGATCAAGAACCCTGGCGCGGCACAGACGAAGGCGGTGGGGCAGCTCCGCGCCCGGCGGCGGATCGCCCTCACCGGCACCCCGGTGGAGAACCGGCTGAGCGAGCTGTGGTCGATCATGCAGGTGCTCAACCCCGGATTGCTGGGCTCGGCGCGCACGTTCCGGGAGCGCTTCGCCCTGCCCATCGAGCGGGACAACGACGCGGAGGCCACCGAACTGCTCCGGCGGGCCACCGGGCCGTTCGTCCTACGCCGGCTGAAGACCGACCGCTCGATCATCACCGACCTCCCGGACAAGATCGAGACGGTCGACCGCTGCCCGCTCAGCCGTGAGCAGGCGACTCTCTACCAGGCCGTGGTCGACGACCTCCTCGCTGGCGCCGACGAGGCCGAGGGCATCAGCCGCCGGGGGCTGGTCCTGGCCGGGCTTCTACGGCTGAAGCAGGTGTGCAACCACCCCGCCCATTTCCAGGCCGACGGGTCGCCGCTGCGCGGTCGCTCGGGCAAACTCACCCGCACCGAGGAGCTGCTCGAGGAGATCCTGGAAGAGGGCGACAAGGTGCTGTGCTTCACCCAGTTCAAGGCGTGGGGCGAGCTGCTGGCGCCCTACCTGCAACGCCGGTTCGGCACCGAGGTGCTGTGGCTGCACGGGGGCGTGCGGCGCCCGGCTCGCGACGAGATGGTGAGAAGGTTCGAAGATCGCCACGGTCCGCAACTGTTCCTCATCTCGCTCAAGGCGGGCGGGACCGGGCTCAACCTCACGGCCGCGTCTCACGTCATCCATCTGGACCGGTGGTGGAACCCGGCAGTTGAGGACCAGGCCACCGATCGCGCCTACCGCATCGGCCAGCGCCGGACTGTCCAGGTCCACAAGCTGGTGACCCTCGGCACCGTAGAGGAGCGCATCGACGAGATGATCACCCGAAAGCGCGACTTGGCCCAGCGGGTGGTCGGCACGGGCGAGGCCTGGCTGAGCGAGCTGTCGACGGCCGAGCTGGCCGACCTGGTCGCCTTGCGTCCGGGTGGCGTGGCCTGATGGCCGGCCGGCGATGGGACGATCCCTGGCAGCGGTACGCCGCCTCGGTCCCGCTGCCGGCCGAGGGCGGGCTGGTCACGTCGCGCCAGCGAGGGACGATGGCGGCGACGTGGTGGTCCCGGCGCTTCGTCGAGATGCTGGAGTCCTACGGCCTCGGGACGCGCATGCAGCGAGGCCGCCGTTACGCCCGGTCGGGGCAGGTGTTGAGCCTCGACGTGCACGCCGCGACGATCGCCGCTCAAGTCCAGGGTTCGCGCCGCACCCCCTATCTCGTCACCGTCTCCCTGCCGGAGCCGACCCCGGCGCAGTGGCAGGCGATCGACGCGGCCATGAGGGCCAAGGTCGGATTCGTGGCCCGGCTCCTCGCCGGCGAGGTGCCAGCCGATCTGGAGGAGGTGTTCCGCGCTGCGGGGGTGGCGCTGTTTCCCGGGACGTGGAAGGAGTTGCGCGCCCGCTGCAGCTGCCCGGACTGGGAGAACCCGTGCAAGCACATCGCCGCGGTGCTGTACGTGTTCGCCGACCAGCTCGACACCGACCCGTGGCTATTGCTTGCCTGGCGGGGACGCAGCCGTGAGGAGATCCTCGATCCGCTCCGGGGCTCCCGGGTCACCGACGGCGCGGCCGACGAAGTTGCCCCGTGGTGGCCGTTCAACGGCCCGTCCATGCCGGAGCCGGGTGATCTGGCTCCGCCGGCGGGTGATGTCCAGCGAGCCGACCCCGCCGAGCCCGCCGCCGTGCTCGATGGCCTCGAGGTCCTTGACCTGACCGTCGCCGGTCTGCCGTTCCGCGACGCGGTCAGCTTGGCCTACGAGCGGCTGATCACCTCCGCCGATGCCGAGGTGCCCGACATCGGGTAGCCCGTCGCCGGCCCGCAACCGAGAACAAGGCCAGTCGGCCGATGTGCCTGCTTCGCGCACAGCGCGGCGCCGCGACCGCGGTTCGTACGAGGCCGCCATCGTGCCGCCCATCGTCTCTGTCGCCGTCGTGGTGGCATCCGAGACCGCGGCGCTTGTCGAGGAAGTTGCCGCCGAGATCGCTCGCTTCGACGCCGAGCTGGGTCGTGAGATCGCTCCCTTCGCCGCCGTTTTGCTGCGGTCGGAGTCGGCCGCTTCTTCGAGCATCGAAAACCTGACCGCGCCGGCACGGGCAATCGCCGAGGCCGAACTGCACGTCCACGCCGGTCGGAACGCCTCGATGATCGTGGCCAACGAGCGGGCCATGAGCGCGGCCATCGCGCTGGCGAAGCGGATCAACGGCGAGGCCATTCTCGCCATGCATGCCGCCCTCCTCGAGCGCAGCGATCCCGACATCGCCGGACGGTGGCGCGAACAGCAGGTCTGGATCGGCGGCGGTGACCTCGGGCCGCACGGCGCCGCCTTCGTCCCTCCGCGCCATGACCGTGTGCCGGCCGGGATCGCCGACCTGGTGGCGTTCATCGAACGAGACGACATTCCGGTCCTTGCCCACGCCGCACTTGCCCACGCCCAGTTCGAGACGATCCACCCGTTCCCCGACGGCAACGGCCGCACCGGCCGCGCCCTCGTGCACGCCCACCTGCGCGCCAAGGGCCTGGTCCGCAACGTAACGGTGCCGGTGTCGGCCGGTCTGCTGACTGACATCGACGGCTACTTCGTCGCATTGACCCGCTATCGCGACGGAGATCCGACCGCCGTCGTCGAGGCGTTCGCCGCCGCCGCGTTCCGGGCCGTGGCCAACGGCCGGCGGCTCGTCGACGACCTCCGCACCATCCGCCACGACTGGCAGGAGCGGGTGCGCGCCCGCCGGGACGCGACCGCATGGAGGGTCGCCGAGCTGCTCCTGCGCCATCCAGTCGTCAATGCCGCGCTGGTCGCTGCCGAGATCGGCATCGCTCCCCAGAACGCCTACCGGTCGCTGCGGCCTCTCGTCGTCGCCGGTGTGCTCGTCGAGTTCACCGACCGCAAGCGCAACCAACTCTGGCGTGCGCCCGAGGTGCTCGACGCTCTCGACCGCTTCGCCGCCCGTTCCGGTCGCCGCAACCGCGGCTCCGCCTGAGGGAACACCTTCGCCGTCGGGGCCTGCATCGCGGGGCCATCGGCGGCGACCCCGGACGTGCGTGACGTTTCGGTCCAGCGTTCGGGTCTACCCGAACGGGAACCGGCGGCCGGCACCTCACCGCAGGGAAGCGAGTGTCGCCCGGATATCGGCCGTCAGCAGGTACACCCTTCCGCTCCGTGGCTGGCCCGTTCTGGTGGCCGAGGCCGACCACCTTCGACCCCGCCGACGCTGGCCGAGGTCGAGGGGGCCGTGTTCGGGCGCTGGCTGTACATGCCTGACCCGATGCCGCTGCGAACCGTCCTTGTCGGCCTGATCGCTCACCACTATGGCTGCGACGCCCCGTGGCCGCCAACCAACACCGTGGTGGCCACCGTGGCGGTGGGCACCAATCCCCAAGGCGTAGCCGTCAACCCGGCCGGCACCCGGGCCTACGTGGCCAACTTCGACTCGAACAGCGTGTCGGTGATCGACACCGCCACCAACACGGTGGTGGCCACCGTGGCCGTGGGCATCGGTCCCATCGGCGTGGCCGTCGCCGACGTGACTGTCCGCCGGCCTCCCGCCGACTTCGACGGTGACGGCAAGACCGACGCGTCGGTGTTCCGTCGCCCACCAGTGTCTGGTGCGTGCACGGGTCTGCCGTTCCGACACTGCCACAACTTCGGCACCTCGGGTGACATCCCCGTCCCGGCCAATTAGGACAACAACGCCACCACCGACATCGCCGTGTTCCGGCCTTCGACGGGCACCTGGTACGTCAAAGACAACGGGCGTCTCTACGCGCTTGGAGTCGCCGACGAGCCCGTTCGTGCTGGCGTTGGTCGACATCGTCGGGCGGGTCCTTCTTCATCGTCCCTGAGAGATCGAAGTATCCGGCCCCGACCAGATCCTCGCTTGGCGAGTGGTCGGCTGGCGGTCGAAGTGGCCAGGCGATCGAACGAGAGCACGCCCGAGGTGTGGTCACGCCGGGATTCGGATCGGGTGATCGGGCTGACGTCTATTCTGTGGCCCGGTGAACACCTGGATGACCCGCTCGACCGTCGGTCATGCCCCAGTAGCCACCGGATCTGGTGACCCGAGACGGCGGCCGTCGCCGTGAGGGTGATCTCGGCTGCCGGTTCGGCGGACTCGCCGGCCCGGGTCGACACTGCCACTGGACAGGTGGGAGTCTGGGCATCCCTCTCCGCTCCCCGGCGCCGGCTGATGGGCCGCATGTCGGTGTTCGTCGGCGGATGGCGCCTCGACGCCCTCCAGCAGGTATGCGGTGGCAACGGCTTCGATGCCGAGGAGATCGCCACGCTGCATGCTGCGCTCGTTGCCGAGTGCTGGATCGTGGGCGTCCCCGGCGACCCGTCTCGTTACCGGATGCCTGAGGCCATTCGCGGCGCGGCCACCCGCGCCTCGGCCGAAGCGGGCGACCTGAGCACGCTGCCGCGCCGGCATGCAGAGTGGTGTCTGACCTTCGTCGAGGCGGAGATGGCCGAGCCCTCCTACGTGGCGGGCGAGGCATGGTTGCCCCGCCTGGATCCGGAGATCGACAACCTGCGGGCGGCACTCGCCTGGGCCCGAACCGGCGACGCCCAGATCGGCGTCCGGCTGGTGTCGGCGCTGGTGAAGTACTGGCAACTTCGCGGACTGTTGGGTGAATCCTTGGGGTGGGTGACGTGGGCCGTCGCCGAGAACGTTCACGACGCGCCACTGCCGTTCCGGGCTCGAGTCCTGCGCCAGGCGGCGATGCTTCACCGTCGTGGCGGCGCGTGGCAGGTGGCGGAGGCCCTCGTCGAGCAGGCAGCCGATCTCGACGGGAGGTCCGGTAACGCCGACGGAGCGATCGTCGCCCAGCACTACATCGATTCGGGACGGGCGCCGTACTCCGGCTACACCACCCTCGATGCCAGTGTGGCGGCGGTCCGCTCCGCCGCCGAGGTAACTGACCTGGCCCAGCTGCTGTGGTTCCGTGGCCAGTCCCACCTCTTTATCGCCGGGCTGGTTGAAGCTCGCCGTGACTTTGACGAGTGCGTCGCCCTGGGTCGTCGGGAGGGGCGCGGCGACGCGCTGCTGCTCGGGTTGCTCGGGCTCGCCCGCGTCGACCTGTTGGCGGGTGACTACGCCGCGGCCGCCCGCGAGCTCACGGATTCCCGCACCCTGGCCGACCAGGCTCGCGATATCCCGAACCAGGCAACCGCCCTGGCCCTGTCGGCGGAGTTGTCACGTCTCCGTGGCGACTACGGCCGCGCCTCCTTACTCCTGGGTGCGGCCCTCGACCGGGACCGGGCCGACGGCGAGGCCCTGGCGATCGCCCGCGATCTGCTGTTCCTCGGCCGTCTCGAGCAGGCGACCGGCGCTCCCGGTGCCGCCGCTTCACACTTCGAAGACGCTCTGGGCATCGTCCGATCAGCGAACGGCTCGAGCTACCAGGAGACGCTCTGCCTCCTCGGCTTGGCGGCCAGCAGTGCGCAGACGGGGGACGTGGCGAGGGCCCACGCGTTCATCAGACAGGCCCGGACGTCGGCCGTGGAGACGGACGACCGCCTGGCCATGGCCGAGGCGCTGCGGCTCCTGTCCCGCCTCGAACGTACCGCCGGCCACGGACCCGGTCCGGGGATGCGGGCTTGCCGGGAGGCGCTCAAGATGTTCGAGGCAATTGGCGGTCTCGCAGGCCTCACCACCTGCTTGGAGGACGCGGCGATCCTGTTGACCGGGCAGCGCTCGTACGGTCTGGCCGCCAGGATCTTCGGTGCTGCGTCGACCCTCCGCGACACGGGCGGTTACGCGCGTTCCCCGGTCGACCAGGGCGCCTATGACCGGGCACGTGCCGTGGCGGCCGGAGCCCTGGGTAGCCGTTGGGCGCGGGCCTGGCTGGAGGGGCGCACACTGTCGTTGGAGGAAGCGGTTTCGGTGGCCTGTGACGACTGGAATCGCCGAAACCCGAACCGCCGAGCGGCCCTGACGCCCGCTGAGCGTGAGGTAGCCCGCTTGGTCGCCAACGGCTTGACCACTGCCGAGGCCGCCGACCGCCTCATCGTGTCGTGCCGCACCGTCGAGACCCACCTGGCCCATCTCTACGCCAAGTTGGGGATCCACTCCCGGGCCGAGCTCTGTGGCTGGACCGACGACGCGTCGTAACTGACGGGTTTCTTTCGCCTAGTTGATCCGGTGGCGTCCCCGCCTGCCACCCTCGCTGGCTCCGTCGTCGGGGTTGGGCCCGCCGGCGATGGTGGCGATGACGCTGGATGGGTGATTGTGCGCATCGCTTCGGCCAGAACGCATCAGTACCGGGTACGTATACCGGTGCTCGACGGCGGCGAACTGCGGCTCGCGCACCGGGCGGATCATCCCCTCAGGCAGATGTTCGCCGGTCGACCTGGCCACCCGCCTGCTCGGGGCTCCGCCACCAGACTGCGCTCGAGAGCATCGAGGGAACCGTTGCCCTGGCTCAGGCAGCCGAGCGGCAGGGTTACCGGCGCGTCTGGTACGCCGAGCACCACAATTCCCGGTTCTCGTCAACGTGATCGTCGCCGACACCACCGCGGCGGCGCAGGCCCGAACCTGGCCCATGGTCCCCGCCCGCCGTGTTCGGCACTGACGACGGCGTCGATGTACCGGTCGGTGTTGCACCAGGTTCGGCTCGTCGCGTGTGGCGTCGCGGGCGAGAGTCTCGACGACGCCCGGACGGTCGAGGATGCCGTATCCGGTGATGAGCCCGGCGGGTCAGGACGACGCGCTCGAAGCGGAGCGGGTGCTGGGGGCCGTGGTCGCAGCACGCCCGATCGTCGCCGTACCAGATGAGCTCCACCCCGATCGCTCACCGCACCCTCCTCCCGATCACGTGCGGCCCACGGTAGGTCCTGGTCGCTGCCGCCCGGCGAATCTGCTACGTGTCGATCGTCGAGCAACGTAGACGGCGCGAGAGCCGCGAGGCTGTTCCATGCCAGAACGGGTGGTCTCCCCGAACCGGCCCTTCAGTTCGGGGCCATGGTGACCGACAGGACAAGAGCGTGGCCGATCGCCTGACCCAACTCCGCTCTCGCGCAACCTGTCCGACTTGCGCAGCCCACCTCCCGCCGGCGGTGTCGGTTCTCCACGACCGGCTCAGGCCCGGGACCAACGCGAACATCGACCACTTGGCCGTGACGCCCTCCGGAGTGTGGGTGATCGATGCCAAGCGCTACCGGGGCCAAGTCGTCAAGAACAACGTCGGCGGGTGGTTCTCCCCCGAGATCCGCCTCTACGTGGGCCGGCGCGACTGCACGGCGATGGTCAGAGCCATGTCGGCGCAGGTCGCCGCCGTCCGCGAGGCGCTGGGTGCCCGATGGGCGGCGATCCCGGTGCACCCGGTCCTCTGCTTCGTCAACGCCGAGTGGCGAATGTTCGCCAAGCCGTTCGACGTCCGGGGTGTCCTCGTCACCTGGCCGAAAGCGATGCGCGACCTGCTGGCTCGACCAGGTTCCTGCCCGCCCGGCAGCATCGAGATCATCGCCGCCACCCTGGAGGGGAGCCTCCGGTCGGCGTCGTGAAGCCCAGCCGACAAGGCGAGGCTAGCTACGGTGTCGCCGGCGCCACCGGACAGCCGACGGTGGTGGTAGGCAACGATCGCCTCGGGGGAGGACACAGATCATGGAGACGTCAGGTTCCCGAATCCTGGCCTTGGTGGCCGCCACGGCCCTGCTGTCGGGCGCCGCGTGCGGTAGCCGGTCGTCCAAGCCCGCCGCTCCGGCGGACAAGGTCAAGGCCGAGCGGATCGTCCTCACGTCGGCCGACCTGCCCGGCTTCACCGCCGAACCGGACAACAAGAGCGACAAGAGCGCGGCGAACCCGCTCGACGCGTGTCTCAAGAACAACCCGCTGCTGACCGACGACGAAAAGCCGCGTGGGGCCAGCGGGACCGACTTCTCCAAGGACGACGGCAACATGCACGTCTCGTCCGGCGCCGTCCTGGCCGAGACGGAGGCCGAGGCCCGCCAGGCGTTCTCCGATCTCAAGGGTGCGTTGCTCGGCCAGTGTGTGAAGGACGGTCTGCAGGCGTCGATCGAGGACGGCGCCGATCCGGGGCTGAAGGTGGGAGAGGTGTCCGCGGCATCGTTGTCGACTGCCAAGGTCGCCGACGAGGTCGTCGCCTCCCGTCTGACGGTGCCGTTGGAGGCTGATGGCCAGGAGCTGTCGGTGTTCGTCGACCTGACCATCCTCCGGCAGGGCCGGGTGTTCGCCGGAGTCTACGAGACCGCGTCGGGTGCGCCCTTCTCCGACGCCGAGCGCGCCCGCCTGGCCTCCCTGGTGGGCGAGCGCATGAGCGGCAAGGCCAAGAACACTCCCGACACCGGTCCGAAGCCGACCACCTCCACGACCACGGGGAACACCGCGACGGCGGGGAGGACCGCGACAACCGGGCCGTCGAAAGCCGGTTTCACTCCCTTCACCGACCCCTCGGGCGTAAGCCTGGAGTACCCGAGTGCCTGGTCGGTGGAGGCGAGCAGCGCCGGCAGCCCGCTCATCGTGTTTTTAGATCCCCCCAGCGAGCCATTCCGCCGCAACGTCAACGTTTTGCGCCAGAGCCAGGCGGAACCGTTCACCCTCGACGGGTACACCCAGCTCAGCCTGAAGCAGATCAACGACATCCCCGGGGGCACGACGGGGGAGTCGCGGCCCACGACGCTGTCGGGCTCGCCCGCCTACCGCCTCAGCTACGGCGCCGACCTCGGCAGCGGCGACCTTCGCTTCCTCGCCGTGTGGACCGTCCGCAGCGGCAAGGCCTGGCTGGTGACTTACACCGCCGATCCCGACCGGTTCGACGCCGGGCGATCCGACGTCGAACGCCTGCTGACGACCATCGAGTTGCCCGAGTAGGGGCCCGACCATTCGGTGCTCGCTCAGCCTCCGCTCACCGACGCCCGCCTACGGGGCGTGGGCGGGGAGCGAACGGAGGAATTCTTCGGCCTGTGCCTGGCCGCGCTCGAGCAGGGCGTTGATGAACCCCGGGCTGCGATCGAGCTTCGACTCGGAATCGAGCTCGACCTTCATGTCCATCTCGATCGTGCGTACCTCGATGCGCTGGTACTTGGAGCCGGTGAGATTGTTGCCCTTCCCGTCACCGTCGATCAACTGGTTGATCTTGTCGATGAAGAACAGCTCCTGGTGGAGCGACAGGTTGCCGGACAACTCGTTCCTCCGGTCGCGGATGTCGCCCATGGAGGTGGGCTCGGCCCGGCGCTCGGTGGGGTTGATCTGCAATACCCAGATCTCGTCGGGCTTGGCGTCGGGAAGGTCGCGCACGGGTGGGTTCTGGGAGAACAGGCCGTCCCAGTACACCCCGTCGTCGATGTGCACGGCCCTGAACAGGGTGGGGATGGCGGCCGAGGCCAGGATGGCATCGGCGGACACCTCGAGCACGGGTGCGTTGGTGTCGGCGTCCCAACCGTTCCTGAATACCTTGAACTTCCCCGACAGGACGTCGGCTGCCCCGATGAGCAGCAGCGGCGTGGCCGGTCCGTACTTGGCCACCAGGTCGGGGATCCGATCGAAGTCGACGTGGTTCTTCAGCACCCTCTTGAACTGCCAGGCGGCCACCGGCGGGTACAGGTACGGGCTGATCTCCGGCGTGAGCACCGTCGACAGCGCCCGTGAGGTCCACAGTGTCCACTCGTTCGTGAGGAGGTCGACGGGCGACGTGGCGGACATCTCCCGCCAAAACGCCTCCAGCCGGTCACCCACCATCTCCGGGCCGTCGGCCAACAACGCGTACCAGGCCAGGAGGGCGTCGATCGCTCCCCCCGACGTGCCGGTGAGGGCCACCACGTCGTAGTCGTCGGCCACCACGAGTCGCTTCAGCGCTCCGGCGGAGAAGGCCGTGTGGCTGCCTCCGCCCTGGCAGGCGATGGCCACCCGTCGCCCGGTCGTCTTCGTCGTCGGCATCGGAGTCATCCCTTTCGGTGTTCGCTACTTTTGATGCACGTAGGTTCCTGGCGCGTCGGCGATCGGCGGATGCGACGTGCTCCCGAGGGCCGGCGGAGGGCGGCGGTCACCGGCCCGGGCGGCGATCCAGTCGGCCCAGTCGTGCCACCACGACCCCTGGTGCAGGTCGGCGGCGCCGAGCCACTCGTCGGCCTCGGTGGGGAGGGCGTCGTTGGTCCAGTAACGCCGGCGCGAGGCATCGGGGTTCACGATCCCGGCCACGTGGCCGGAGGACGTGAGCACGAAGCGGCAGTCTGCGCCCAGCAGCGACGTGGTCGCATAGGCCGACTTCCACGGGGCGATGTGGTCGTCCTTGGCCGACAGGACGTAGGTGTCGGAGGTGACCCGGTCGAGGTCGAGCTGCGTACCCCCCAGAGTCATCCTGCCCTGGGCCAGTTGGTTCTCCACGTAACAGCAGCGCAGATAGAACGAGTGCATGTCGGCCGGCATCCGGGTGCCGTCGCCATTCCACGCCAGGATGTCGAAGGCCGGAGGCCGCTCGCCCATGAGCCAGCCGCTCACCACGTAGTTCCACACCAGGTCGCGTGCGCGGAGGAGGTCGAACATGCGCGACATCTCCGTGGCGTCGAGGTATCCGCGTCCGGCCATCTGTGTGGTCATGCGGGCGACCGACTCGCGGTCGAGGAAGCGCTTCATGGGCCCGGGCTCGCTGAAGTCGACGAGCGTGTTCAGCAGCGTGGCCGACCGCACCCGATCACCGCCGTTGGCGGCCAGGTGGGCCATCAGCATCACCGTGAGGCTGCCGCCCAGGCACAGGCCGACGATGTTGACCTGGTCGGTGCCAGTGATGTCGGCGATCACCTCGAGGGCGTCGTAGGGCCCGCGGAGCAGGTAGTCGTCGAGGCTGACGTTGCGCATCGACTCGTCGGGGTTGCGGTAACTGATGGCGAACACGGTGTGGCCGTGGGTGACCGCCCACTCCACGAAGCTCCGTCCCGGAGCCAGGTCCATGATGTAGTACTTGTTGATCCACGGCGGGCTCAGCAGCAGCGGAACCTCGAAGGTGGTCTTCGTCTGCGGGGCGTACTGGATCAGCTCCATGAGGTCGTTCCGGAAGACGATCTTGCCCGGGGTGGCGGCCAGGTTCTCGCCCACGGTGAACGGCGACGTGTCGACCTGACTGGGCATGCCACCGTTGTTCGCCACGTCGGCGAAGAAGTTCCGCGCGCCGGCCAGGGCGGAGTTGCCGCCGGTCTCGAACGCCCGCTGCAGGGCGGCGGGATTGCTCAGGAAGAAGTTGGTGGGGGCGAGGGCATCGACGACCAGGTCGGTGGCGAACCTGGCCTTGTCGGCCGTCGACGGATCGACGTCGGCGGTATCCACCAGCTCGTGCAGATACCTGGTCCACGCCAGGTGCGACTGCCGGAGCCAGTAGAACCAGGGGTTGCGCTCCCAACTCGGGTGGGCAAAGCGCCGGTCGCGGTCGTCGGTGTCGACGGGTCCGGCCACGTTCAACCCCCACGCCCGACCGGTCGCGGCCCAGCCGACGTGGGCGAGGGTGGCGACGTGGCGCGTGGTGGTCAGGCCGACGGTGAACGGATGGCGGGCCAGGTCGGTCCACACCGCTTTCACGGCCCGGGAGAAGCTGCCGGTGTCAACACCTGCGAGCAGGCCCTCCTCGGGGCTCAGCTCCTCGGTGGCGATGCGCCCGACGTCGACCGCCGGGTGTGTGGCCGGGACTGCTTCAGGCGCTCCCGTCGCTGGCGAGATAGCTCCGGTAGACAGAGAGAAGCGCCTCCTTCTGATCGGCGGTGAGCCTGCCGTCGGCTCGGATGGCCGCCTCGGTAGTGGATCGTGGCGCCGGCCCGTGTTCGTCGACTGGTGCGTCGTCGATGAGGCCGGCCTGGGTCAACATGGCCTCGGCCGAGAGATCGAGCGCTCGGGCGATCGAGTTCAGGACGCGCATGGACGGTACATGCATGCCCCGCTCGATCTGGCTCAAGTAGGCATTCGAGACCTTGGTGCGCTCAGCCATCTCGCGAAGCGAGAGATTGGCGAGGCGGCGCTGCGTGCGCAGGAAGCCGCCGAGCGCACCGACCTGGGTTTCCCACCCGTCGGTCAACGCAGGTCCTGGTCGGCGCAATTCGTCACCCCGTCATCCTGTCGCATGCCCGGAGCACGTTCACCTCCGGGCATGCGACGGTGGTTCAGGGAGAGAACCGGATCAGCTGCGGGGCTTGGCCGCCGAAGCCGCCTTCGCCGGGGCGCCGGTGACGGGCTGCACGGCCTCGAACATCTTGGCGGCGAACTCGCGCTGGCTGGCGAAGACCTTCTTGCTGAAGTCGAGCGACGTCTCGAGCAGGTCGCCGGCCGAGGGGTCGGGGAGCTCGATCTGGGGGACCGTCGAGGCCAGGGCCTCGAACGTCGCGGACCAGCTCTTGGCGCTGTCGAGGATGGCCTTCTGGCTGACCTGCATGCTCGCGAAGATCTTTTCCTGGATGGCGGACGTGGTCTCAACCGGGGTGGGCACGATGTGTCCCCTTTCGTTTTGGCGGTGCACTTGTGGTGATGCGTTAACTATACCAAGCATCTGCTCGATTGAAACCCCGTTTGTGAAATTGTTTACAAGCCCGAGGATGCCGGGTAGGGTCATGAAGCAGACACAGAGCGCGTCCGGCCGGCTGACGGCGGTTGTCGCAACGCACGGGCCGCTCCTCGGGGTACAGACGAGATTCACATTCTCGTCACCGAGGTGTTGCCAAACCAACATCGAGGCGACATGCACGTCGGGCATCGTTGACACCGCGGCACAGGGCGGGTGAGGACGCGGCTTCGAATCACGGTTCCATGATCCAACGGGAGAAGGCAACCATGACGACCTCCGGTCCGAGAACGGCAGTGATGGACATGACCGAGCTGGCATCTCGAGCAGGCGAGGTTCTCGGGACCAGTTCCTGGCGGGAGATCACCCAGGACGAGGTCGACACCTTCGCCGAGCTCACCGGCGACAAGCAGTGGATCCACATCGATCCCGAGCGTGCCCAGGCAGGGCCCTTCGGCGGCACCATCGCCTACGGCTACCTCACGCTGTCGCTGTCCACACTGTTCCTCGACGAGGTGCTCTCCGTCGAGGGTGCCGCACTCGTCCTGAACTACGGGTCCAACCGCGTGCGCTACCCGGCGCCCGTCCCCGTGGGGTCGCGTGTCCGGGCGGCGATCGAGCTGGCGGCGGTGGAGGAGATCACCGGCGGCCTGCAGACGACGTTCCGCCTCACCTTCGAGGTGGAGGACAAGCCCAAGCCCGGATGCGTCGCCGACATCGTCTACCGGTACTACGAGTCGTTCCCCGGAGCCCCGACCACCAAGGGGACCGCATGACGACGACGCTGCCGTCGGTCTCGTCCAACGATCCCGCCGCGTTCGGGCCCGTGCTCACCCGCTTGGCTACGGGCGTGGCGCGCCACCCCCTGTCGACCCTGAAGCTGGGCGCCTGCCTCGGGGGCCGGCTGGCCCAAGCCGGTATCGAGACCGCGGCCCGCGCCGTCGGTCGCGACCGCGCGCCGGCCTTGTCACCGGTGGCCGGAGACCGGCGATTCTCCGACCCAGCCTGGGACGACAACGCCTGGTACTTCGGTCAGCGCCAGGCGTACCTGGCGTGGGCGCAAGCCCTGCGCGACCTGCCCGGCGCCGCTGGCCTCGTCGGTGGCGAGGCCGACAAGGCTTCGTTCGTCCTGGAATTGACCGCCGACGCCCTGGCCCCCACCAACTTCCTCCTGGGCAACCCGACGGCGATGCGCAAGGCCACCGAGACCAAAGGAGCCAGTGCCGTCGCCGGATTGACCAACTTCGTCGACGACGTGGTCGACAACGGAGGCCGGCCGCGCCAGGTGGACTCGTCGACGTTCGAGGTGGGCGGGAACTTGGCCTGCACGCCGGGCGCGGTGGTGTTTCGCAACGATCTCATCGAGCTGATCCAGTACGCCCCGCAGACGGACACCACCTTCGAGGTCCCGCTGCTGCTGAGCCCGCCGTGGATCAACCGGTTCTACATCATGGACCTGGCCCCCGATCGGAGCTTTGCCGAGTGGGCGGTGGGCCACGGCCACACCACCTTCGCCATCAGCTACCGCAACCCCGACGCGACCATGCGCGACGTCGACCTCGACGACTACCTGCTCCAGGGTCTGGGCGCGGCGGTCGACGCCGTCTGCGAGATCACCGGCGCCGAGCGGGTGAACGTGGCCGGATTGTGCGTGGGCGGCACGCTCGGCGTCATGCTGGCGGCCTACCAGGCGCAGGTCGGTAACGATCGCGTCGCCTCGCTGACCCTGCTCAACACCCTGGTCGATTTCAGCCAGCCCGGATCCCTGGCCACCTTCACCGACGCCGACGCGGTGGCCGCGGTCGAGGAGCGCATGGCCGAGACCGGCTTTCTCGACGGGCGCGACATGGCCACCACCTTCGATCTGCTGCGTCCCAACGACCTGATCTGGAACTACGTGGGCCGCAACTGGCTCATGGGCGAGTCGCCGCCCGCGTTCGACATCCTCGCTTGGAACGCCGACGCCACCCGGGTGCCGGAGGCGACGCACTCGTCCTACCTCCGCTCGCTCTACCGCGAGAACCGTCTGGCCGGCGGCACCATGACCATGGCCGGTCGGCGCCTGGCGCTCGACGACATCGGCGCCGAAACCTACATCCTGGCCGCCGAGGCCGATCACATCACGCCGTGGACGTCGTCGTATGCCACAACCGGCCTGCTCGGCAGCCCCCTCCGGTTCGTGCTGACGTCGGCCGGCCACATCGCCGGCATCGTCAACCCGCCCGGGCCGAAGCGCAAGTACTGGACCAACGACGATCTGCCTCCGGAGCCGGAGGCGTGGAGGGCAGGTGCCGTCGAGCACCAGGGCTCCTGGTGGCAGGACTGGGCCGACTGGATCGAACCCCGGGCCGGCAGCCCCCGCCGGCCCCCAGATGGGCCGGGGAGCGCCACCCACCCCGTCCTGGCCGACGCACCCGGCAACTACGTGTACGGGTGAACCGACTAGCGCGAACCACCGACACCGTCGCAGCTCGCACCGAACGCAGAAATCGAGAGGAAGAGGAGACAAAGATGAATGACATCAAGACCGTAGGAGTAGCAGGGACCGGGATGATGAGCTCCGGCATCGCCGAGGTGGTGGCCAAGGCCGGCTTCGAGGTGCTGGTCCGGGGTCGCACCCAGTCGAGTGCCGAGACCGCAGTCGGCAGGCTGGCCAAGTCGCTCGACTTCCAGGTGGAGAAGGGCAAGCTCTCCACCGAGGACAGCAACGCCGCCTTTGCCCGGGTCACGGCCACAGCCGACCTCGAAGACCTCGAGCGTTGCGGCCTGGTGGTTGAGTCCGTCGTCGAGGACCTCGAGATCAAGAAGCAGTTGTTCGCCGAGCTCGACCGCATCTGTGGTGACGACACCATCCTGGCCACCAACACCTCGACGCTGTCGGTGAACGACATCGGCATCGGAACCAATCGTCCCGACCGCGTCCTCGGCCTGCACTTCTTCGACCCCGCCCCCCGGATGCCGGTCGTGGAGCTGGTGCACACCCCCAGCACTGCCGACCAGACCATGGACGCCGCCCGCCAGTTCGCCACCGACTGCGGCAAGGAGGCGGTGACGGTCAAGGACAACGCCGGGTTCATCGTCAACGCCCTGCTGTTCCCCTACCTCAACGGCGCCGTGCAGATGCTCGACAACGAGGTCGCCACCCGTGAGGACATCGACGCGGCCATGAAGGGTGGCTGTGGCTTCCCGATGGGCCCGCTCCAGGTGCTCGACCTGGTCGGCCTCGACGTCAGCCTGTCCATCCTGGAGGCGCTCTACGAGGAGCGCCACGACCCGTGCACAGCGCCGGCCCCGCTCTTGAAGCGCATGGTCACGGCCGAGCAGCTCGGGCGCAAGACCGGCCAGGGCTTCTATACCTACCCGGCCGCCAGCTGAGAGGAGAGCACATCATGCCCGGATCCATTCTCGTTTCGTACGCCCGTACCCCGATCGGCAAGCTGTCCGGGTCGCTGGCCACCCTCCCGGCCACCGAGCTCGGCGGTCTCGCCATCACCGCGGCGTTGGCCCGAGCGGGCCTTCAGCCCGATCAGGTCGACCACGTGATCGTGGGCCACGTGCTCCAGGCCGGGCAGGGCCAGAACCCCGCCCGCCAGGCTGCGGCCAAGGGCGGCATCCCCATGAGCGTCCCGGCCTTCACCGTCAACAAGGTGTGCCTGTCGGGCATCGACGCCATCTACCTGGCCGACCAGATGATCCAGGCCGGCGATGCCGAAATCGTTGTCGCCGGCGGCATGGAGTCGATGACCCAGGCACCCCACCTGCTCCCCGAGACCCGGGCCGGGTACCGCCTGGGCGACGTCACCGCCGTCGACTCCATGATCAGCGATGGCCTGTGGTGCGCCTTCGACGGTGTGCACATGGGGGCGGGCACCGAGGCGTACGTCTCAAAGGCCGCGATCTCGCGTGCGGTCCAGGACGAGCTGGCAGCCAAGAGCCACGAGCGGGCGGCATCGGCCATCAAGGAGGGCCGCCTGGCCAACGAAATCGTTCCCGTCACGGTGAAACAGCGGAAGGGCTCGATCGTCGTCGAGGCCGACGAAGGCGTCCGCCCCGAGACCACCACCGAGACGCTGGGCCGCCTCAGGCCCGCTTTTTCGCCGGACGGCACCATCACTGCCGGCAACGCCTCGCAGATCTCCGACGGCGCCGGCGCCGTGATCGTGGTGAGTGCGGCCAAGGCGGCCGAGCTGGGCCTGACCCCGTTGGCCGAGCTGGTCGGCTTCGGGATTGTCGCCGGTCCCGACGCGTCGCTGCTGACCCAGCCGTCACGGGCGATCACCCGGGCCCTCGACAAGACGAGCCGCACCGTGCCCGACATCGACCTGTTCGAGATCAACGAGGCCTTCGCCGCCGTCAGCGCCGCGTCCATGGCCGACCTCGGCATCGGCGACGACATCGTGAACGTGAACGGTGGCGCCATCGCCCTGGGCCACCCCATCGGTGCATCGGGGACCCGCCTGGTCATGACCCTGGTCGAGGAGCTCCGCCGTCGCGGAGGCGGGCTCGGAGCGGCGGCCCTGTGCGGCGGGGGCGGACAGGGCGAGGCCACCCTCGTACAGGTAAAGCTATGACCCCTCCCACCAAGCTCGACAGCGGCTTCGCCCGCCAACTTCCCGACGTCGACGCCGGCCTCACCGACGAGTGGGTCGACTCGCTCGACGCCGTCATCGACAGCCACGGCCCCACGGCGGCCCGTATGGTGCTGACCCGGCTCCTGCACCGCGCCGCCGAGCGTGACATGGGCTTCCCCACCCGCAGGGACACGCCCTACCTCAACAGCATCTCGCCGGGCGACGAGCCCGACTACCCGGGCGAGGTGGCCCTGGAGCGACGCATCGAGGGCCTCGTCCGTTGGAACGCCGCGGTGATGGTGACCCGGGCCAACATCCTGTCCGACGGCATCGGTGGCCACCTGTCCACCCCGGCCTCGGCGGCTTGTCTCTACGAGATGGGCTTCAATCACTTCTTCCGGGGCAAGGACGAGGGCAAGGGCGGCGACCAGGTCTTCTTCCAGGGCCACGCCACCCCGGGGATCTACGCCCGGGCCTTCCTCGAGGGACGCCTCACCGAGGACCAGCTCGACCACTTCCGCCGGGAGATCGACGGTCGGGGGCTGCCCAGCTACCCCCACCCCCGCCTCATGTCCGACTTCTGGGAGTTCCCCACGGTGTCGATGGGGCTCGGCCCGCTCAACGCCATCTACCAGGCCCGTTTCAACCGCTACCTGGCCCAGCGCGACATGGTCGACACCAGTGCCGCCAAGGTGTGGTGCTTCCTGGGCGACGGCGAGTCCGACGAGCCTGAGACCCTGGGCGCCCTGTCCATTGCCGCTCGCGAGGGCCTCGACAACCTCATCTTCGTGGTGAACTGCAACCTCCAGCGCCTCGACGGCCCCGTGCGCGGCAACAGCAAGATCATCCAGGAGCTGGAGTCGGTTTTCCGGGGCGCCGGCTGGAACGTGGCCAAGGTCGTGTGGGGTGCCCGGTGGGAGGAGCTGCTATCGGCTGACCACAGCGGGATCCTGCTCGACAAGATGGACTCCACCCTCGACGGCGAGTACCAGAAGTACGCGGTGGAGGGTCCGGCCTACGTGCGCGAGCACTTCTTCGGTGCCGACCCCCGCCTGCAGGAGATGGTGGCTCACCTGCCCGACGACGACCCGGTGTTCACTCTGCCCCGCGGCGGCCACGACCGTCGCAAGCTGTACGCCGCGTATGTGGCGGCCACTACGCACAAGGGCTCGCCCTCGGTGATCCTGGCCAAGACCCTGAAGGGGTCGCGTCTCGGGACCAGGATCGAGAGCCGCAACGCCGCCCACCAGGTGAAGAAGATCGCCCGCGACCAGTTGGGCGCCCTCCGCGACCGACTGGGCCTGGCCGACCGGATCTCCGACGAGGATCTCACCGCCGACCTGCCGCCTTACGTCCGCCTGCCGGAAGGGTCGGACGAGGAGCGGTACCTGCTGGAGCGCCGCCGGGCCCTCGGCGGGTTCGTCCCGAAGCGCGTCGTCGACTTCCGCCCGCCCGGCCAGCCTGCCCCCGCCGTCTTCGGCGATGTCCTCGGCGGCTCCGGGGACCGGGCCGTGTCCACCACCATGGCCTTCGCCGGGCTTCTCCGCTCGCTATTGCGGGACGAGAACATGGGTGACCGTGTGGTGCCGATCGTCCCGGACGAGGCCCGCACCTTCGGGCTTGATTCGTTGTTCAGCGAGGTGAAGATCTACGCCCACGGCGGCCAGCGCTACGACCCCGTCGACGGGGCCATGAAGCTGTCCTACCGCGAGAGCGAGACGGGCCAGATTCTCGAGGAGGGCATCACCGAGGCGGGCTCCATGGCGTCGTTCACAGCCGCCGGCTCGGCTTACGCCACATGGGGCAAGGCCATGATCCCCTTCTACATCTTCTATTCGATGTTCGGCTTCCAGCGGGTGGGCGACCTCATCTGGGCGTTCGGCGACATCCGCGGCCGGGGTTTCCTGCTCGGCGCGACCGCCGGGCGGACGACGCTCAACGGCGAAGGGCTGCAACATCAGGACGGTCACAGCCTGGTGCTGGCGTCCACCGTGCCCAACCTGGCGGCCTACGACCCCGCGTTCGCCTACGAAGTGGGCACCATCATCCGCGACGGCATCGCCCGCATGTACGGCGACGACCCCGAAGACGTCTTCTACTACCTCACCCTCTACAACGAGAACTACCTGATGCCGGCCATGCCTGCCGGCGCCGAGCAAGGGATCGTCAAGGGGATCTACCGTTTCGCGGGCGCGCCCAGCGTGGCCGGCACCACGCCGGCCCAGCCGGCCCGGCCGGCGACGATCCTGTTCAGCGGCACCGCCCAAGGGGCGGCTCGCGAAGCTCAGCAGCTGCTGGCCGAGCACCACGACGTGGCCGCCGAGCTGTACAGCGTGACGTCCTACAAGGCCCTGCGCGAAGACGCCCTGGCCGCGGTCCGGTGGAACCGTCTGCATCCCACCGACCTGGCGCGCACGCCGTATGTCACCGAAGTGCTGGCGGATACGGCCGGGCCCACTGTGGCCATCACCGACTTCATGAAGGCCGTGCCCGACCAGGTTTCCCCTTGGGTTCCCGGCCACCTCACGACGTTGGGCACCGACGGCTACGGGCGCTCCGACTGCCGGGCCGCCCTGCGCCGCCACTTCGAGACCGACGCCGCCCATCTGGTGGTGGCCGTGCTGGCGGCGCTGGCCGACACCGGCAACGCCAAGGGCGAAGAGGTGGCCGACGCCATCGCCCGCTACGACATCGACCCCGACGCCATCGAGCCACTGCGAGCATGACCCCGGCTATCGAGCGGGTCGGCGTGGTCGGCTGCGGGCTCATGGGGTCGGGCATCGCCGAGATCTCGGCTCGCGCCGGCCTCGACGTGGTCGTCCGCGAAATCGACGCCGATGCAGTGGCGGGCGGAAAGGCTCGGGTCCAGATCTCGCTCGACCGGGCTCTGCGGCGGGGCAAGTTGTCCGGCGACGAGGTCGCCGCCGCCCTCTCCCACCTGCGTTACACCACCGACCTAGGTGATCTCGCCGACCGACAGCTCGTGATCGAGGCGGTGTCGGAGTCCGAGCCGCTCAAGCTCGACGTGTTCGCCACACTCGACAAGGTGGTGGCCGACGACGCCATCCTTGCCTCCAACACCTCGGCCATCCCGATCATGAAGCTGGCCATGGTCACAGGGCGGCCCGACCGGGTCCTCGGCCTTCACTTCTTCAGTCCCGTGCCCGTGCTCAAACTGGTGGAGCTGGTGGCGTCGCTACTGACCAGCGTCGAGACGACCGAGGTGGTGCACGCCTTCGCCGAGGGCACTCTCGACAAGCGGGTCATCCGCTCGAAGGACCGGGCCGGCTTCATCGTCAACGCCCTCCTCATTCCCTACCTGGTGTCGGCCATCCGCATGCTGGAGTCCGGCTTCGCCACCGCCGAGGACATCGACGCCGGGATGGTGTTGGGCTGCAACCACCCCATGGGCCCGCTCGCCCTTTCCGACTTCATCGGCCTCGACACCACCCTGGCCGCGGCCCGGTCGCTCTACGAGGAGTTCAAAGAGCCGCTGTACGCCCCGCCGCCGTTGCTGTCGAGGATGGTCGAGGCCGGCCTACTCGGTCGCAAGACCGGCCACGGGTTCTACGAGTATTAGCGAGTGGCGGGTCCCGTTACTTCGTCGGGCAGTGGGTGGTGTTGCCGGCCACGTCGGTGGCGTCGAACGACCACGTCATCGGCTGCCCGGCCTTCTCCGCATCGGCGGTGCGGGTGGCGGTAACAGGGAGCGGGCCGGTCTGGCCAGGCGTGGCCCTCAGGTATGGCTCCGGCCGGTTGGGCTTGCCGACATCGACGGTTCCATTGGCAACTTGGACGTTGGTCACCGACTGGAGACCCCCGGCGTCGAAGACCCCGATCATTTCCTGGCGCGGCACCACCGGCGTGGGGTTGTCGGGAGCCATGGGCACCACCACGAGTGCCGAGCAACTGGGCGCAACCGTGTCCTTGGTGGTGGCTTTGGACGGAGTCGTGCCACAGGTTGCCTGGCCCTTGACCATGTCGCCCACCGCCGTGGGCCCGAAGAGGTACAGGTGCACGGCGTTCACGGTGAGGGAGCCGTCGGAGTTCACGATCTGTTGGTTCAACACGGCGGTGAAGACATCGCCGACGTTGGTGATCACGCCTGAGCGGGTGTAGTTGACGGGCGGCTTGTCGGGAATGGGTTCCCGGGTGACGGGATCACCCTCGACATCCGTCGAGGTGGCGAGCGTTCCGTGTACGAACGTCGTCGAACCGCTGACGGCCTTGTCCGATGCCGTGCAGGTGACGTGCAGCTCGTCGCCCTCGACCGGGGGAGGCCCGAAACCCCCCGGCGAAGCCGGGTCGGGCGGGGCGCGGAGAACGATGTCGGCCGAGCTGGTCACCGACTTGGCCCCCGGTGTTCCCTTGGTGCTGACGGAGATCGGCCCCGACGGCGGCGCCGACCCCACGCCCTTGGGCCACACACCGCCGAAGATGACGGCGGGACCGTACTGGGCCTTGGCCCCGGTCGGGCTGTTGGCCGTGACCGCCGCCGCCGAGCCACCCTGCGGCAGTTGCACCGACGGGCTGGCGCCCGTCGGGGGGGCACTGGGCGGCTGACCGCACCCCGTCTTGTTCTGGGGACCACCGAAGAGGCTGATGTTGACGACGTAACCGCAGGCCTCACCCTTCACGGCCGTGATGGCAGCGCCGGAACCGGAGCCCGACGAACAGGATGCGAGCGCGCCCGCGCTCAGCACGACCAGGGCCACCAGCGGGGATTTCCAGGAAACCGGTGTCTTCCGGAAGACACGTGCATCGCGCCTCGCCATTTGCTCCTCCTAGCTCTGAGGCCCGCCCATGGGGAGACACGGCCTCGAAACGAAGCGTGGCACGTCCGGGGATGGTCTTCAACCGTCGGGCCGCCGGCTGATTGGCCCAAGTCGTCGACAGGGGTTAGCGAAGAGGTCCTTTCGGACAATTGCTAGGTTCGTCCCGCCGCCGCATGCTCAACCAGCCCCGGAGAGGACACCACATGGCCCACCCGATCGACACTGGGCGTCCGCCCCGCGCTGGGCCGGCGAAGGCGTCGTCGCTTCCCGAATCGGGACCGGGCGACAACCGGCGTCCGGCGGCGCTCGAGCGCCTGGGCACGTTTTGTGCTCGCCGGCACTGGCCGATCATCGTGGCGTGGCTGGTCGTCGTGGTTTCCGTGGGCGTGGTCAACGGGGCCCATCACGGAGCATCCCGGGACAAGTTCGAGATCCCCGGTACGCAGTCGCAGAAGGCCACCGATCTGTTGGCTTCGCAGTTCCCCTCGGCGTCCGGTCCGAGTGCCGTCGTGGTATTCGAGGCGGCCGGCGAGTCGCTCGCCGACCCCAACCGCAAAGCGGCGATCGATCAGGCGGTGGCGAACCTCACGGGGCTCCCCGGCGTCACCTCCGTGACCGGTCCGTTCGATCCGACGCCGACCGGCGTGGAGGGATTCGACCAGGGTCACGCCGTCCTCACCAACGAGATGCTGAACATCAACGCCCAGCAGACCGTCGGCTTCGCCACCGTGCCGTTCGCCGAGCAGCTCAGCGTCGACCGGGCCAAGACCGTGTTCACCGAGCTGGAGAAGGCGACGCAACCGGCGGTGAAGGCCGGCGTGACGGTGAACCTCGGCGGCCAGGTCGTCGACCTCGGCAACCCGCCCGACCCAGGCATCTCGAAGTACGCCGAGCCCATCGGTCTGGCCTTCGCGATCATCATCCTGATCATCGCCCTGGGTTCGTTCACCTCGATGGCGGTGCCGATCGGCGTGGCCCTGATGTCGGTCATGCTGTCGCACTTCATCGTCGGCATCCTCGAGGCCTCGTTCTCCATCGGGTCGGTGGCCCCGATCCTCGGGGCGATGATCGGCCTGGGCGTCGGGATCGACTACTCCCTGTTCATCGTGAGCCGGTTCCGGCAGGGCCTCACCGAGGGTATGGAGCCGAACGACGCCGTCGGCCGGTCCATCGCCACCTCCGGCTCGGCGGTGCTCTTCGCGGGGATCACCGTGTGCATGGCGCTGTGCGGCCTCTATTTCGTCGGCATCCCCTACGTGGCCCAGCTCGGCTACGTCGCCGCGCTGTTCGTGGGTGTGGCCATCGCCGCCGCGTTGACGCTGGTGCCCGCCCTGCTCGGGGCCCTCGGCACCCGGATCAACTCGCTGTCGATCCATCATCACCACGAGACCGCCGACATCCACAAGACGCTGTCGGCGCGCTGGGCGTCGGCGACGTCGGATCACCCATTGCGCTACGCCTTGATCAGCCTGGTGATCCTGTTGGCGCTGGCCGCCCCCGTGCTTCAGATCGAGCTGGGCTTCACCGACGACGGCAACGTGGCGCCGGAGCTCACCCAACGTCGGGCCTACGAAACCCTCACCGCCAACTTCGGCCCTGGCATCAACGGCCCACTGTTGCTCGCCATCGACCTGCGGGGTGCTGATCTCACCAACCAGAAGGCGGTGGCCGACGGGTTCGTGGCCCTGAGCAGGCTGGACGACGCCATCAAGGCGACCCCCGGCGTGGCCCGGGTGTCGTTGCCGGTGCCCAACAACGTCCCGACCGAGCAGAACCCCAAGCTGCCGACGGCGCTGATCATCCAGATCGTTCCAACCACCGCGCCCAACTCCGAGGCCACCGCCGACCTGGTTCGCACCCTGCACGACAAGGTGATCCCGACGGCGTTGAAGGGGACCACTGGTGACGCCAACAAGGTCTACATCGGCGGTCAGACCTCGACCCTCATCGACCTGACCGACGCCCTCACGAGCCGGCTGCCCGTGTTCATCGGGGCGGTGCTCCTGGGCGCCTTCCTGCTGCTGATGATGGTGTTCCGTTCGTTGTTCGTGCCGTTCAAGGCCGCCATCATGAACCTGCTGTCGATCGGGGGGGCCTACGGCGTGATCGTCCTCGTGTTCCAGGAGGGCTGGGGAAGGGGGCTCATCGGCCTTTCCGGCACGGTGCCCATCGTGGCCTTCGTCCCGGTGATCATGTTCGCCGTGCTCTTCGGCCTCTCGATGGACTACGAGGTGTTCCTCATCTCTCGCATCAAAGAGGAGTACGAGAAGTCAGGCGACAGTCGCCAGAGTGTGGTGACCGGCCTGGCGGCCACCGCCCGGGTGATCACCGCGGCGGCGCTGATCATGATCGCGGTGTTCCTGTCGTTCGTCACCAATCCCGACCCGACGGTGAAGATGATCGGCCTCGGCATGGCTGTCGCCGTGTTCGTCGACGCCACCATCGTGCGCATGATGCTCGTGCCGTCGACGATGGAGCTGGCGGGCAAGGCCAACTGGTGGCTGCCCGCCTGGCTCGATCGGATCCTGCCCCACATCCACGTGGAGTAGGCACCGGGTTCGTCAGACCTTCTGCTCTTCCTCGGCCAGCAGCAGGGCCAACTCGGCTTGGACGGCGGCTTCGCCTTCGATATGCACCTCGGGCAGGATCTTGCCGAGCCACTTCGGCATCCACCAGTTGGCGTTGCCCAGCAGCTCCATGGTGGCGGGCACCAGCACCATGCGGACGATGGTGGCGTCGACCAGGACCGCCGTTGTGAGGCCCATGCCGATCTGCTTGATGAAGACGTTGGGGTCGAAGATGAACACCCCGAACACGAACACCATGATCGCCGCCGCTGCGGTGATGACCCGGGCGGTGGCGGCCAGCCCGTCGGCCACGGCGAGACCGTTGTCGCCGGTGCGCACGTACTCCTCCCGGATGCGGCTGAGGAGGAACACCTCATAGTCCATCGACAGCCCGAACAGGATGGCGAACATGATCATCGGTATGAACGCCGGGATGGGCGTTTCGGGAATGCTGAACAAGTCGCCCAACCAAGTGCCCTGTACCGCATAGGACATCACCCCGTAGGCGGCGGCGATCGACAGTAGGTTCATGATGCCGGCCTTCAGGGCCACGAGCGGCGACCGGAACACCGTGGTCAGGAGGATGAACGAGAGGAGCACGACGGCGCCGATGAAGATCGGCAGGCGCCGGGTGATGTAGTCGCTCTGGTCGACGGAGATGGCGGTGAACCCTCCGACCAGGACCTTGGCGCCGGTCGAGCTCATCACCGGCGGCAGCGCCGTGTCGCGGAGGCGATGGACGAGTTGGTCGGTCGAGTCGGCCTGGGGCTTCTCTCTCGGGAAGACGGTGATGATGGCCGTGTCGTTGGTGACCTTGGCCGGGGCCACGAAGGTCACGTCTTTGGTGGCTTTGGCCGCATCGGCGATCTGGGTGGCAGCCACTTCGGGGTTTGCCACGCCCTTGAGGTCGGCCACCACCAGCAGGGGGCCGTTGAAGCCGCCGCCGAACCCGGCGGTCAACTGGTCGTAGGCCTTGCGCGACGTCTCGCCTTTCGCGTTGTTCCCCGCATCCGGGAACCCGAAGCGGAGGGAAAGGACGGGCAGGGTGATGATGAGCAGCACCAGCGCCCCGCCGACGAAGGCGAACCAGGGCCGGTGCTGGACCACCCGGCTCCACCGGTAGAAGAAGGCCTTCTCACCCTGGTGGGACTCCCGGCCGGTGAACGGCACGCGCAGCTTGTCGATGTTGGTGCCCACGAACCCCAGGATCGCCGGCAACAGCGTGAGCGAGGCCGCCAGCATCGTCACCACCGCCAGCACCGAGGACGACACGACACCGTTGAGGTAGCTGAGCCCCATGGTGAGCATCCCGAGAAGGGAGATCACCACCGTCCCGCCGGCGAACAGTACGGCCCGACCGGCGGTGCCCATCGCGGTGATGTTGGCCTCCCGGGGCGAGAGCCCACCGCGGAGCGAGGTGCGGTAGCGGGTGATGATGAACAGCGAGTAGTCGATGCCCACGCCGATACCGATCATGGAAGCGACGATCGCCGCCCACTCCGGCGTCTCGATGTAGCGGGAAGCGACACCGCCGAGGGTGGCGCCGATGCCCAGCCCGAACAGCGCGGTGACGATCGGCAGGCCCATGGCCAGGACCGAGCCGAAGGCGAGGAGCAGGATGAGGGCAGCGAAGATCAGGCCGATGAACTCCGAACCGGGCTGTTGCTCGGCGACGAAGGTGGTCACCTCGATGTCGAGCCCCGCTTTCTGTCCGGGGTCGGCCGCCTTCAGGAACTTCTTCTGGAACTGGGAATCGGCGTTGGTGAGCTTGTCGAGGGTGCGGTCGAAGGTGACCTCGGCATAGGCGACGCGGCCGTCCTTGGAGATCTGGGCAGCCGGGTCGGAGTACGGGCTGCCGATGTCGGAGACAAAGGGGCTGGCCGCCTTGACCTTCTCGAGCTCGGCCTCGACCTGTTGCCTGGTGGCCGGATTGTTGATGTCGCCGCTGAAGACAACCTGGATGCTGTCACCGGACCGCTTCGGGAGGCGCTCCTTCAGTAGGGCGTAGGCCTTTGTCGACTCTGCCCCCGGGGTCTGGTAGTTGGCCTTGTGCACGGCCGGTAGGGCGCTCCCCGCGGCGAAGACGCCAAAGAGCACCAACACCCAGGCGACAACGACGAGCCAACGCCGCCGGTAGCAGAAGTCAGCGATGTGGATCATGAAAGTCCTCCGGGTTCGGGTCGAGCGGTAGAAGCCAACGAGTTCGTGCGGCGAGGGGCAGGTTCGCAGGTTTGACGACAGCCGGACCGTGTACTCATCGGTGGACCTGAGACACCATCCGGGTTCCCCGGTCTTGAGCATGGGTGCAACCGTGGTCGGGTCATCGAAGCCGTCCTCCCTGCCCTGCGCCATGCGACGGTGCCGAGCTCCCTCCACATGAAAGCGCAGAAACTTAAGCTAGTCAACCATCTTCTTAGTCAACTATCATGAACTCATGGTGACAACTGGGGGAGGCCGAGACGCAACGCTGGTCGACGGGATGGGCAGTGATGGCGAGCCCAGCCTGGAAGAGCTGGTGGCCCTGCTGTTCCGGCTCACCGGCGACCTGCGCCAGCGGTTCACCGAGCGCGCCGCCGACTTCGACCTCTCCTTCGCTCAGGCCATGGCCCTGCGCGAGCTCGACCAACCTCTGCCCATGCGCGAGCTGGCCCAGCGCTTGTGCTGCGACGCGTCAAACGTCACCGGCATCGTCGACCACCTCGAGGCCAGGGGCCTGGTCGAGCGACGGGTGGCCCCCGAGGATCGGCGGGTGAAGCACCTGGTGCTCACCGACGCAGGTCGCGCTCTGCGCCAGGAGCACCGCGACGGCCTCACCGTCGACCTGCCTCTCCTCCACGACCTCTCGCCCGACGAACGCCGGGTGCTGGCCGACCTCCTGCGCCGGGGAGTCGGGGAGGGTCGCCTAGCACCAAAGCCCTCCCGGTGACCTCCCTCGATCCGTGACCGCCAATTGGTCGTAGCCTTCGCGCCGTGACTGCCACCCGGTTCGGCCCCTGATGGCCACGATGTGTCCCCACGGCCTGATCTCGGGGGAGTGCCTGATCTGCTCGACGCTCGCCTCCTCGCCGGCCCAGGCACCCAGGGGCGGAGGCACCGGGCCTTCGTCGTCGGTCAGGCGACCCCGGACCGGGGGAGCGGGCCTGGCCCTGGCGGTCGTCGTCGTGTTGTTGGTGGGGTGGTGGTTGGTGGCGGTGGTCTCGTTGATCTTCCGCCTGGCCGGCTTCGTGGCGATCTCCGTCGGCTCGGGATGGGTCGGCTGGCGACTGGGCGTACGCCACGGTCGTCGCACCAGCTCGGGCTGAGGCCGCCATGGTGCGCCGGCGATCATCCACCACCGCGACCCCGCGCGACGTCCACACCGAGTGGTGGTGGCCGCCGTCACCGACGATCTTCAGGACCACCCAGGCCGGCTTCGCCAGCTTCGAACACATCGTCCTGCCCGAGATCGATCCCGGGCCACAGACCTCCATGGCGATGCTCCACGAGTTCAAGCTGGCGGGCGGGGACGGCGGATCGTTCGGCCTGGAGGCAGGCGACGGCAGGGGGTCGTCTCCTCTGGGCAAGTTCGCCGTCTTCTCCATCGTCAATGCCGTCGGCGCCGACAACGGCAGCTCCGGGCCTGGGAACGGCGACGGGCCGGCGTGGACCTGCCGGATCGCCCTGCCTTGGGAGGCCGGGCGATCCTACGGAATGCGACTCTGGAGCGAGGAGCCGGGACGGTGGTCGGCGGCCGTCTCCGACCTGGCCGTCGGCCGCGAACACGTCATCGGCCGGATTCGGGTACCCGACGGCTGGCGACAGCTCGCCGGGTGGTCGGTGATGTCCACGCGTTACCGAGACGAGACGATCGGGCGCTGCGACGACCTGGCCGAATGCCGGGTGGCCTTCCGGGAGCCCACGGCCAACGAGGGTCGGATCCAACCGGTGCGCCACGAAAATCGCTTGGGCCCGGGGACGTGTGAGAACTCCCGGGTCGCCGACGTGCGCGGCGGCGTCCGCCACGAGATCGGCGGCCCGCCCTAAGCATGGTCAGGACGCGACGGCGGTGTTCTCCTCGGTCAGGTGGCTTCCCACGAAGAACCCTCCGAACGGGAGGGCGGAGGCGACGATCACCAGGATCGTCTTGCCGAGGGCCCATCCCTGGCTGGCCCGTATCTGGAGCACCATCACGAAGTAGACGAGAAACAGCACCCCGTGGACGGGCCCCATGACCGGTACCAGGTTCGGTCCGTGGACGACGCGCTTTATCACCACGCAGACCAGGAGCATCAGGAAGGTGGCGGCTTCGGCGTAGGCGACGAGGCGAAACCTGGCGATCATCGGGTTCCGCCCCACATCGGCGGGGCGGGTGTTCACGGGGTGAGGATTCATAAGCCGAGTATGGCCCGCCGCCGATCCGTGCCCCCCATCACCCCCGACGACCATGCGCCGGGGGCTCGAGGATCAGAGCTTGACGATGTCATACACCGAGGCGTGGATGGGGTAGGCCTCGAGCAGTGCGGCCGCCTCCCGGAAGCCCGCGCTCTGCGTCGCCGAGCGGAAGGCATCGGCGCTGGCCCAGGAGGCCACGTTCACGAACCGGAAGTCGGGGTTGGCCGAGGCGCTTCGGTGCAGGATGGTGCTGACGTGGCCCTTCTGCTTCTTGAGGTGGGCCTGGGCCTTTTTCCAGGCATTCAGGAATTTGTCTGAGTCGTCGACGTTCACTTCGTAGGCAATTATTGCCGTGCACGCGCCTGCAACCATTTTGTACTTCCTCCTCGAGTCGGACCTCGCTATTGCGACCCGGGTGATCATAGGTAGCCGACCTGCCGGGGGCAAGCGGTGCCCATCTGTCAACGCCCAGCGGCCCTCAGGCGTCTGGCTGGGTGATGATTGCCGCCGTCCCGGTCCCGAGAGTGAGCACGGACGAATTGGCTGCCGACGTCGAGCTACGAGATCTCTACCGATCCGAACGCCGCTCCCTCGTGCGGCTGGCCTGGCTGCTGGTCCACGACCAGGGCGTGGCCGAGGAGCTGGTGCAGGACGCCTTCGTGAAGGCCCACCTGGCCTGGGGACGTCTCGACGACCCCGACAAGGCTCTGGCCTACCTGCGTAGCGTGGTGCTCAACGGTGCCCGGTCCCGCCTGCGCCACCTGCGGGTGGTCGAGCGGACAACGGTGCCACAGCCTGCGTGCGGGGAGTCGGCCGAGACGGCCGCACTGGCCGGGGAGCAACGTCGTCAGATGCTCGCCGCCCTCGCCGCACTCCCGATCCGCCAGAAGGAGTGCGTCGTCCTGCGGTACTACTGCGATCTCTCCCAGGCCGAGATCGCCGCCACCCTGAAGATCTCGGTCGGCTCGGTGAAGACCCATGTCCACCGGGGCCTCGCCGCCCTCTCCGCCCTACTGGAGCCCCAGCGATGACCGTCGAACACGAACTGCGCCAAGCCCTCATCGACGACGCCTCGGGGGTCGACGCCCCCGATCGATGGGACGACGTCGAGTCCAGGGTGGCGGCCCAGCAGCGCCGGAGGAAGGTCTGGATCGCCGGCCTCGGCGGCGTGAGCCTGGTGGCAGCGGCCTTGGCCACGCTGCTGCTGCTCCCGGGGTTGGCGCGGCACTCGCCGTCCCGGGTCTCGACAACGGCATCGAGCCTTCCTGCGCCGCAGCCCTCGGTGGTAACGACGGCGCCGGTGGAGCCGTCCACGATGGTGGCGCCTCCCGGGGTCCCGACGACGGCCCGGCCCGACGGCACACTGCACACGGCCGAAGGCCTTCAACCGCTGTGGCCGTTCGCCGGCATTGCCGAGGCTCGGGCCTGGCAGGACGCCTCGCGCACCAGTGGGGCGCAACCCTGGCACCTCGACGCCGATCTCACGGCCCTCGGCTTCACCCAGGGCTATCTCGGCTACACCGAGGTCGACCGGGTGACGGGCCATGCCGTGGGAGCCACCGATGCCCAGGTTTCCGTCGGTTACGAGTCCGAAGGGGGACGCACGGCCACGGCGGCGATGCTCCATCTCGTGCGCTTCGGTTCCGGCCCCGAGGCGCCGTGGGAGGTCGTGGGCACGAACGACGGTCCCGACTTCTCCCTCGACACGCCCGCCTACGGCGCCAGTGTCGTCTCTCCGATGACCGTCGGCGGCGCCATCAACGGGGTCGACGAGAGCATTGCCGTCGAGGTGCACCAGCTCTCGACGGAGGTACCGATCGGCCGGCAGTGCTGCGTCCCGGCCGGCAGCACCGGTATCCCGTGGCAGACCAGCGTGTCCTTCGCCGGTGACCATGACCGGGTGCTCACCGTCAGCGCCTCCACCGGGGGACACCTCAAGGCCGTCGAGCGCTTCGTGGTCACGGGCGTGCGGGTGTCGTCGTAGCGGCTGACCCTCAGCGGCAGTTGTCGATCTCGATCGGTCCGGGCTGGGTCACGGTTGCCCCCGGCTGGGTGGCCGCCCATGCCTGCATGGCGGTCACCAGCTCACGGGTGTCGTTGTCGGTGTCCATCTCGATGTTCCAACGGATGCACGTCTGGGCGCCCTTCGTCCACGCCCGGTAGCTGTCGCCGGCCCAGCCCTCCGAGGCCCGAAGTGAGCCGGACCGGGAATTGGCGGTACCGGTGACCAGGATGAGCCCGAGCTCGCCCAAAGATCCCTCGTCGACGAGCTTTCCATCGGCGGCCGGTGGCGGTTCCTTGCGCGGGGCCTCGCCGGCCAGGAACCGGTCCGGGTGCAGCACCTGTTCGGTGGTCACCGGAGGATGCCGAAAGGCAGTGTCGAGGCGAGCCTGACCACCCGCGGCCAGGACGGCCTCGACAAAGGGGAGGCCCACCGCATAGGGAAAGGCCATGAGCCGGGTGAACACGTCGGGTTTGGCGCCGTCGCTGGGAGCGGACGACGCGGGGTTGTCGGCCCCGTCAATGGCGTCTCGTTCCTCCTGGCTGCGCGACTCGTACCACTGCTGCTCGACATGCAAGGCGTCGCCCTCGGCGAGAGCCTGGAAGGCCGGTCCGGCGTCGTCGTTCGAGTTGGAGACCTCAGGGCGGTAGAGGCCGAAGTGCTGGTCGTCGAGAGCATGGGTCAACTCGTGGACGAGGACCTCTTTGGCATAGGGAGTCGGGCTTACGCCCCGTACGTAGAGCGCCTTCTTCTTGGAGTCGTAGAAGCCGACGATGTCACTTACCTGCTTCTTTGCCACTTCACCGAGGTCGACCTTGTCGCCGACCAAGCCGAGGGCCCTCATCACGCCAAGGAAGGCCTCACCGTCGGCGGCTGAGCCCTCACTGTCGGAGCCGGTGTCGAGGAGGAGGCTCTGGAATTTCGAGTCGGGTATGAGCTTGACCTTCGGGGGGTGCTTGAACTGAAGGCCTCGGGTCTGTTGCACAAAGGCTTCCAGCTCGGGGAGAACGGGTTTGAGCTCGGCGGGCACGGCCGCTTCCTGGCTGTCACCGACCCGGAGGGCCAGGACCGTGCCGTTGCCTACCAGGAGGGCGAGGATGACCCCGGCGAGGCCCGGTACGGCCCAACGGACGTTCATCGGCCACCACGCCCCGTGCGCGCTGCCGCAGGTGCCGTCGCCGTCATAAGAGGGTTATCGGCACATGCGAACCGGACTGTCGCCCAATTTTCCCCCAGTCACGGCATGGGAGCCGACGGGAGACCGGGGTACGACGAGAACAGCGGATGACGCCCGGGTGTTACTTCCCCCGCCCGATACCCGCCGCCTTGAGCACCCGGGGCTCGAGGCCAACCTCTCGCCAGGCGTCGTAGCCGATGCCTTTGCGCAGGCTGTACGGACCGGCGGCCGCGACGAACCCCGCCTCGAGCCCGTCCATGTCGACCGTTTGGCTTCCGGCGCTCAATTCGCGCTCGAGGTCGATGCGCTCCTGGCGTAGATGAACGCGGCTGAGCGGGTCGGCACCGGGGAGCTCCTCGTCGATCCTCTCGAGGCGCTTGGCGATGTTCTCGGGATTGCGCTTGCGGCCACGACGGGGCTTGTGGGCCTCGAGGGCTTCGAGATAGCGGCGAACAGCCCGCCCCTGCTCTCGGCCCTCGGCCAGGGCGGCCTTGTGCTCGTCGCTCATGGAACGGGTCGGCTTGGCTGCCGGAGGAGCCGCCTTTCGGGGCATCGCAGGTAGTCCTTTCGTTGTACTGCCACCGTCAGTCTCGGTGCGATAGGACACTACCAGGCGTCCGGAGGACGCGTAGTGGAAGGCTTTCAGACCTCTGTCATGCAGAACATATGGGCTATGGGGCGGGTCGCAGGCCGCCAGGACGCGTCATCGAGCCGAGATCGTCCCTGCCGACAGCAGCACGACGAGCAGCCCGGCGAGCGCTATTCGGTAGACGATGAACACCGTCAACGAGTGGTGCGCCAGGAGCCGCAACAGGCCGGCAATCGACGCGTACCCGATGACGAACGCGGCGACGGTGGCGATCGCGGTGATGCCTGCCGACGCACCCCCGGGGTCACCGATCTTGCGCAACTCGAAAAGTCCTGAGAGCACCACCGCCGGTACCGAGAGCAGGAAGGAGAAGCGGGCGGCGGCAGCCCGGTTGAACCGGCGCGTCAGCCCCATGCTGATCGTGGCGCCCGACCGGGAGACACCGGGCACGAGGGCGAGCACCTGGGCCACTCCGATAGCCACCGCATCGGGCACCGTGGCCGAGTCCAGATCGCGCTCGTCGGCGGCGTAGCGATCGGCGGCCAGCATGACGAAGCTGAACAGGCCGAGGCCACCGGCGATCACCCAGAGGTTGCGGGCCGGGCCTTCGATCACGTCCCGGAGGGCGAAGCCGATGACGACGATCGGGACGGTGCCGATGATGATGCCCCACCCGAGCTTGGCGTCGGCTTCGGCCATGGTCCTGGTACGGAGGGAACGCAGCACGGCGGCGGAGATCCGCCACAACTCCACCCGGAAGTAGACGAGCACGGCGGCGAGCGTGCCGAGCTGGATCACCGCGGTGAAGGCCGCGCCCGGATCGGGCCAGCCCGCCAGGGCCGAGGTGATCCTGAGGTGGCCGGTGGAGGAGACCGGGAGGAATTCGGTGAGCCCCTGGACGATGCCGTAGACGACGGCCTGAACCGACGTCAACGACGAGCGCTCCGAGCCTTCTTGGACGGAGCCTTCTTGGCAGGGGACTTCTTGGCGGCGGCCTTCTTCGCAACCGACTTTTCGGCGACAGTCTTCTTGACCGGAGCCTTCGTGGCCGGAGGCTTTCGTCGTGCCGTGCGGGCGGGGGCCGGTCCGAGGCTCACCGGGTCGGACGAGGGGAGCTCGTCGGGCTCCTCGTCGTCGGGACCGGCCGGGGGGCTGGGCCAGTCGATGATGCCGATCTCCAGGGCATGGGCGTCCCGTGCTTCGGCGCGGACCACCTCCCAGGCCGGCAGGCCGAGGTAGCGGACGGCCGCCTGCCAGAGGAACTGGGCGGCGAGCACGGCTCCGCCGGCCGTCCCCTCCTCGACCCACAGCTCGGTTTCGTAGGCACCGGGACGCTCGGAGACGACGGCGTAATGGCCGGCCAACTCTTCGGCGAGGTCGTCGAGCGCCCCTGGCTCGATGCCCAGGCCCACCCGCTCCTTCTCGGTCGCCACCGCTTCAAGAATCACGACCCAGATCCCCAATCGCCCTTCCCCTGTTCGTTCAGCCTTGACAGGCTGAGGGTCAGAAGATAACTGAGACGGGGAGGACGGGTGTCAGTCGCCGCCGGCGGGGCCGTTGGAAAGGTGCAACCCGCATTCGGTCTTGCCCGATCCGGCCCAGCGACCGGAACGGGGATCCTCGCCGGCCGCGACCGGCTGGGTGCATGGCCAGCAGCCGATCGACGCATAGCCGCGATCGGCCAGGGGATGCACCGGCAGCTCGCGATCGGCCGTATAGGCGGCCAGGTCGGCCGACGTCCAGGTGGCGAGGGGGTTCACCTTCACCATGCTGCGCGCGCTGTCCCAGGTCACGATGGGTGCGTTGGCGCGGGTGGGGGAGTGGTCCCGGCGGACCCCGGTGAGCCAGGCCGACTTGCCGACCAGGCCCCGCTCCAGCGGCTCGACCTTGCGCACCTCGCAGCATCCGCCGAGGTCGAGTTGCCACCGGTTGTCCGGCCTGACCAGCGGCTTGACCACGCGAAGGTTGAGGTCGTAGCGGGCCCGGACCTCCTCGACGAACCACAGGGTTTCGGCGAAGTGGTACTGGGTGTCGAGGAAGAGAACCTCGATATCGGGCTTCACCGACACGGCGATGTCGAGGAGCACGATCTCCTGGAACGACGAGGCCAGGATGATGTCGGCGCCGAAGTGCTCGACCGCCCAGGCCACGATCGAGCTCGGCGGGGCCGTTTCGAATCGCTCGGAGATCTCGGCCAACTCGGCCACGTCGAAGAGGGGTGCGGGTGCGGTCACCTGAGCCGGCCCGATGTCGGTGTGGGCACTCACGTAGCGCACTCCGAGGCGCCCACCTCGGCTGCGTACGGCCCCGTTTCGTCGAAGTCGACGTAAAACTCAGGCCCGTCGTCGGGTGTGGGAAAGACGTCGAGGTGGGCCAGATCGGTGCCGACCGCCCTCGCCCCGCCGCTGCGGGTGATCCAGGCCGGGAAGGTCTCTCCGGCCGTGCGCTCCCCGGCGAAGCGCTCGACCAGGGTGACGACCGCGGTGGCCACGTTCTTGGCCGGGAGGCGGAGGGCCTTCTCGCCGAACTCGATCTGGGTCTGGCCGACGTGGCCGCCCAGCAGCATCTGGTAGCCGGGAGCGGATCGGCCGTGGGCCCGGCGCTCGACACCGCAAAAGCCGATGTCGGAGATGTGGTGCTGGCCACAGGAGTTCGTGCAGCCCGAGATATTGACCCGTACGCCGCCGACGTCGGCCAACCCGGCGGCCTCGAGAGCCTTGCCGATGTCGTCGGCCAGACCCCGGCTCTGGGTGACCGCCAGGTTGCAGGTGTCGGCGCCGGGGCAGGCGACCACGTCGCGGGCCAGCTCGGCGCCCGGTTCGGCCATGTCGATGGCTTCCAGTCGCCGGTGCAGGTCGTGGAGCTGATCCTCCGCGAGGTCACGGAACACCAGGTTCTGGCGGTTAGTCACCCGCACCTCGGCGTCGAAGTCGCGCTGGATGGTGGCGAGGGCGCGGAACTGGTCGGTGGTGATGTCGCCGAGGCGGGCGAAGGCGTAGGCCGACACGGTGCCCTTGGCTGCGCCCCGGACCACGTTGGCCGTCTCCCACCCCTGGTACGGGTCGCCGTCGCGACTGAGCCGCAGCGTGACGGGCGTGCCCACCGGGGTGGCGTCGATGGCGGTGCTCACGCCGGCGGGGGCGTCGGAGCGCTCCTGGACGACGTCGGGTATGCCGCCCGGCCAAGTGGCACTGGCGAGGAGGAACCGACGCTCCTTGAACACCCGGGCGCGAACCTCGTCGATTCCCAGGGTGTCGACCAGCCACTTCATGCGGGCCCGCAGCTTGTTGTCGCGGTTGCCGTGGTGGTCGAAGACGCGGAGAACCGACTCGATGGTGGCCAGCAGGTCTTCCCGGGACGTGAAGTCCTCGAGCGCCTGGGCCGGGTGCGGGTTGGCCCCGAGGCCGCCGGCCACGAACACCCGGAACCCCGGTTCAACGGTTCCGTCGTCGCGGGGCCGGCTGACGGCCACCACACCCACGTCGTTGAACATGGCCTGGCCGCAGTCGGTGGCGCAGCCGGAGAAGTTGATCTTGAACTTGCGGGGAAGGCGCTGAGCGATCGGCGAACGCAGGAAGTGGCGGTAGGCCGCCTCGGCCCAGGGGCTGATGTCGAGCACCTCGAACGGGCAGGCCCCGGCCAGATGGCAGCCGGTGACGTTGCGCACGGTGTCGCCGCAGGCCTCCCGGGTGGTGAGCCCCACGCTGGCCAGCTCGCGCAGGACATCGGGAATGCGCTCGAGCTGCACGAAATGGAACTGGATGTTCTGACGAGTGGTGATGTGTCCCCAACCGCGGCTGTAGGTGTCGGCGATGGTGGCCAGCACTTCCAACTGCTCAGCAGTGAGGGCTCCGTAGGGCACCTTCACCCGCACCATCTGGTTGTGGCCCTGCTGGCGCTGGCCGTAGATGCCGTTGTTGAGCCGGAACACCCGGAACACCTCGGCGTCGAGGTCTCCGGCGAGGTAGAAGGCGAGCTGCTCCTCGAACTTCTCGATGTCCTTGCGGGCATCCGGGCTGATCTCACGGGCGAGGGTCATCGCTGACCTCCTCGGGTGGTGGGCGCCGGGTCGAGGTGCACGAGACGAGCGTAGCAGGGAATCCTGACAAATCCGATCAAGTTTGCACCTTTTCGCCGCCGACCGAACGGAGGCGTATCACCGACCTTCCCCGGCGCTCTAGTTACCGAACACCCAGTGAGGGGAGCGACATGACCGGAACCGACCTGCACACGGTGTCAGGGGCGATTCCGACGGTGGAGGGGAGTCTGCCGGCGGAGGAAACCGAGGACCGATTCGGGGCGGAGTCGGGGGTGAGAAGTTCAGAGGGCCGCTCGGGCCCGGCACCCCGCTCAGAGGGCCGCTCGGGCCCGGCACCCCGCTCAGAGGGCCGCTCGGGCCCGGCACCCCGCTCAGAGGGCCCGACGGACCGCCTCATCGAAGTCTTGGTCGCCCTGTCGGGGCACCTGGACATCGAGGAGCGGGATGATCTGCCGGCCGCGGCGATCGATGTCGTCCAAACCCATGCCACGCTCGAGCGTCTGGCCGTGCTCGGGATGTCGTTCGGTTTCTAGGGATCCAGGAGTGATCGCCCCGGCGGGGTCGCCGGGGGGGCGGCGGCCCGCACGCGGGTTGCCGCGGAGGCGGAGCTCACCAGCAACAGCAGGGCCAGAGCGATCCAGGGCCGGCGGTTGAGCGACTCCTCGGGGCTCGTCAGCCCGACAATTTTCGGAGGCGAGGCGACGCGCACTTGTTCCCCACCACTCGGCGCCCCTGCGTTGACCGCGCCGGGCGGCGGCGGTGGCGGCGGCGGTTCCTCGATCCTCAGGGTGAACAGGGTCGAGCGCAGCTTCAGAACGGTTTCGAACCGTTGTGCGTCGACGACAACCGGCCCGGTGCTGCCTTCGAAGGTGATGTCGAGCGCCCGCCCCGAGGGCCCTGCCCGTGTCACATGGGCGCCGGTGGCGGTGCCGCCGTACCCGAAGCGCCCGGCCATCTCGGCCAGCGTCGACCGCATGGTCCATGGTTCGGGGTCGACGCTCGGGTACGGCACCGCCTGCAGGTAGGGGGTGTCCGACTGTCCGCCTCCGAACCCCTCCTCGGGCGTGGCCGTGAACCCGCCTCCGTTGGCGGAGTACACGGTGTCGGCCAGCCCGCCCCCATAGCGGACGACCTGGCTGTGGGTGGCGTTCACCGCGGCATCCATGGCCCCGTACTCCGCGGTCTGGCCCAGATAGACCTGGCACTGGTCGGTGCTGCACAGCGTTGCACCGACTGATCTCAGTGCGTAGGTGCGTGCGGCGATCGCCTGGGTCTGGAGAGCCGCAGCCGGCCAGCCGGGCTCGCGAATCTCGCCCATTCCCCGCAGGTACTCCTCGACGTCGATCTCGTTGACGAGTTGGAGGGCGCCGCCGGTGTCCGAGGCGTGGATCACGCCCCGGTACCGCCGACCGGTGTTGGTTACGGCCACCACCGACCCTCCGGGCGGTACTGCCTCCAGTGGCCCGGTCGACGTGGGCTCCGAGGGAGGGGGCGGCGGCGGGGTGGTGGGCGGAGCGACCGTGGTGGTGTCGCCCGGGAGGGTGACGGGTGCTGCGGTGGTCGGCGGGGCTGTCGGAGGCGGAGTGGTGGGCGCCGGTGTCGCCCCGCCCAACGGCTCGGCATGGTAGAGCCCGCCGCCGGTCGACAGGCGGACGCTTCCACCGGGGGCGACGGCCACTGGGAACCCGCGAGACTCGCCCGAGGCCTCGAGCACACCCCCGTCCGGGAAGGCCAGCTCGATCGCCGGTTGCGGGCTGTCGAGGCTGACGTCGACCGTCCCGCCGCCTTCGCCGAGAGACGTTCCCGGGTAGAAGGTGGCCAGGATCTCCTCGGTGCCCTTCCCGGCCACACCCAGCGCGTACGCGCCGTCCTGAGCCATTCCCACGCCATGCCCGAAGCCCTTGCCGTCGAGGATGACCTCGGTCTGGGTCACTGGAGGCGCCTGGGCCTGTGCCGCGGTCATCGACATGGGGACGACGGCCACCAGGGCCAAGGCCGCGACCGCAACTACGGCCGACCCCGCCGTACGATGGCCTACCGGCATTTAGCCTCGCGTCCACCGGACAAGGTAAAAATGGGGATGGTCATTCGACGTGAATCCTTCCCGTGTCGCCCACAACGACCTGCCTAGTATCGCAGCGATGAGGGGACGTGGCTAGCTCGTCGGTTGGCCGGCGTGCGTCAGTGCCGGCCCTCCTCATCATGGCCGTCCTGGTCGCCGGAGCGTGTTCGGGGGGGTCAGAGAAGCCGACCACCGTCGACGCTATCCGGGACCGGGGCAAGATTGTGGTGGGTATCGATTTCGAACCGGGACTGGCCTTACGAAACCCGGAGAGCCACCGCTTCGAGGGCTTCGATGTGGCCATCGCCGAGCTCATGGCCGTCGGCATTTTCGGGGGCGACCGCCACGAGCTGGGGAACAGGATCGAGTTCGTGGAGGTGGTGTCGAAGGACCGGGAGACGTCCATCGACAACGGCAACGTCGACATCGTCGTCGCGAGTTACACGATCAACGACGCCCGCAAGCAAGTGGTGGATTTCGCCGGGCCCTATCTGACGACCCACCAGGACATCATGGTGGCGGCGGGCGACACTTCGATCAACAACGTGGCCGATCTCAACGGGAAGAAGGTCTGCAGTGCCACGGGAACGACGTCGGCCGACAACATCCGGGCGAAGGCCCCCCAGGCCGAGCTCATCCTCTTCGACACCATGACCGAGTGCGCCAAGGCGCTCGGCGCGGGTGAGGTGGCGGCCGTGAGCACCGACGAACCGATCCTCGTCGGGCTCGTGGCGAACAGCGGTGGCACGTTCAAGCTGGTCGAGGCCCCCTTCAGCGAGGAGCCCTACGGCATCGGGCTCCCCAAGGGAGACGTGGCCTTCCGATCGTTCCTGAACCGCCGGTTGGGCGAGATCGAAAAGAGCGGTGAGTGGTCCGAGGCCTTCGCCGCCAGCCTGGGCCGGATCGGGCTCGACACGCCGAACCCGCCGCCCATCGACCGCTCGGCGTCGGTACCCTCGCCTCGGTGATGACGACGTCTTCCTCGAACCGTTGGAGACGGGTCGCCAGCATCGTGCTCCTGGTCATCTCCGGCATCCTCCTGCCCCTCGGGCTGCTCTCGGGGTGGGCCAACAGCACCCTGTTCGACAGCGTCACGTTCAGCCAGCGCTCCGTCGACCTGTTGAGCGAGCCGGCCGTACGCAAGGTCCTGGCGGCCAAGCTCACCGAGCAACTGGCCCTCAAGGGCAACGACCAGGCCGTCAACTTCCGGCCCGGGTTCCAGCTGGCCGTCGAGGCGGTGATCGACACCGACACGTTCAAGTCGATCTTTCGCACGGCCGTCAGCCGCACCCACGCCGCCATCCTGGCCGGCCAGACCCAGGGCCAGGCGCTCAACCTGTCCGATTCAATCGCCATCATCTCCAGCACCCTCCAGCTGCCGAGCGACACCAAGCCGGGCCAGGAGACGAAGAACGGACTGGGCCAGAGCCTGTCCGACGCCACCCAGAAGATGGCCGATCTGGGCGTCTGGAAACTGCAGGAACGCACCGCAGCCATGAGTGGGATCGGCATCATGGGTGGTCTCCTGTGCGGACTGGCCGCCATCGCCCTGGCCGAGGACCGCAACCGCATGTGCCTGCTCCTCGGCGTCGTCGTCGTGGCCGACGGGTTGATCGTGGCCGGCCTCGTGCCCTTCACCCAGTTCTTCGCCGGCCGGTTCGTGGGCGACCCGGAACTGACCGACGCCGTCCGGGGTGCGGTCGGTCGGGCCATGGCCGACCTGATGAACATCGGTCTGTGGACGGCCGCCTACGGGGTGGTGTTAGCGGGGGCGGCGAGCACGTCCTCGGGCGCCCGCCGGCTCACCCCCGCCCGGGTGGCCACGGCGGTGGGGGCCTGGATCGACCGCCGCCGGGCAACTCCCGCCGGAACCGCGGTGCTGGGAGGAGCGGCGATCGTCGCCGGCCTGGTCATCCTGGCCGATCCCTCCCTCTGGACGAGGCTGGCGGTCGTGGTCGCCGGCCTGTGGCTGGCCTACTTCGGCGTGGGCGAACTGATCCGTCTGGTCCGCGCCGTCACTCCTGCCGTCGAGGGGGCGGCCGCCGGCGCCCGCTCCCGTTGGCGCCGCGTCGGCCTGGTCGCGGGCCTGGCCGTGCTGCTGGCGGCGGTGATGGGCGTCGGGCTGGTGGTGACCACGAAGAAGGCGGCCAAACGGGCCGAGGCGGCCGGACTCCAACAGTGCAACGGCGATGCCTCGTTGTGCGATCTCCCCCTGAACCTGGCCATGTTCCCCGGTACGCACAACTCCATGTCGTCGGCGCAGTACCCGGGGTTCCTGTTCGGCGAGCAGCTCACCACCATCAAGGCCCAGCTCGAGAGCGGGATGCGGGCCCTCCTCTTCGACACGCACTACGGCGTGAAGACGTCGGCCCGCTTCCCAGGGTCGGAGGCACCGCTGATCGTCACTGACCGGGCCGTGGAGATCGCCAGCCCGACCACCGAGCAGGTGAACCCCGCCCTGGCCGAGCAGGCCGCCGCCCTCGCCAGTCGGGCACCCAAGGGCGCCAACGCCCAGCGCGACATTTACCTGTGCCACAACTACTGCGAGCTGGGGGCGGTGCGGTTCTCCGACGTCCTCGCCGACCTGAAGACGTTCCTCGAGACCCATCCCGACGAAGTGGTCATCACCATCATTCAGGACGCGGTGGAGCCCGAGGCAACCTCCCTGGCGTTCGCCAATGCCGGTCTGACCGATCGCGTCTACACGCTCCGCAAGGACCAGCCCGTGCCCACGCTCGGCGAGATGGTCCGTTCCGGTCGCAACCTCCTGGTCTTTTCCGAGGTGGGTGGTCCCAAGGCCCCGGAGTGGTACCAGCCGGGCTACGAGGGGTGGTTCCAGGAGACGCAGTACAACTTCGACCGGGCCAGCAAGATGAACTGCGAGCCCAACCGGGGATCGCCCGACGCCCCCCTGTTCCTGCTGAACCACTGGCTCACCACCGACCGACCCGACCCCAACGACGGCCGCAAGGTCAACGCTGCGGCATTCCTCGAGGACCGTATTCGCAAGTGCGCGGACGAACGGGGCCGGCTCCCGAACGTGGTGGCCGTCAACTTCGCCGAGATCGGTGACCTCAAGGCGGTGATCAAGTCCATAAACCGCGACCTCCTCGACCAGTTCCACAAGTTGCGCACCACCGGTAACCGGGCGACGAACGGTCCTGGCCCGGCGCTCACGACTCCGCCCGGCGTCGGTCCGGCCCCCCCTGCCGCGGCGCTGAGCCCCATCAAGCCGGTGACCGTCCTGAACACCCTCACCGGGGGTGATCCCACTGCCTTCTGCGAGGCGCGCCAGGCCACGCGGGCGGCCATTTCGGCGTGGGCGGTCGCCAGCCTGTCGGCGACGCCGGCGAGACGAGGTCTGCCCGACCTGGCGTTCGGCCCCATCGCCGAACGCGACCTCGGTGCGTCGCTTGCCGCTGCGCCGACCGAGATCGTGGCCCTGGCCAACCCTGCCCTCGACCGGGCCCGGGCGGCTGTGAACGCCCTGCGTGCCCTGGGCGTCGACCAGGCGGGCATCGACCGTCTCGCCGACCTGGGCGCCACACTTGTCGAAGGCGACAACGTCGACCCCGCGGCGGTGGAGGCCAAGCTGCTGGCCGAGCTGCATTCCGACGTGGGTCAGGACCGGGCCACATCGGCCGCCGCCGACTTCGCCGCCGCCAATCCCGAGCCACCGAGCCTGTTCGATCTCGGCGACCCGACAGACAGCGCCGCCCGCGAGGCGGGCTACAACTGCCTAGTGAGCTGACGGCACTAGTGCCGCGTTGGGCCGGTGCGCATGTGGCGGAGGGCGGGGTTGGCGGCGGCCGCGGCCTGGCGGTCACGGGCGACCGAATCGATGTAGCCCTGGGTGGTGGCGAGCGACGCGTGGCCCATCAGGCCCCGAAGGTCGGCGACCGGCGTGCCCTCGGCGGCCAGGAGCGTGCCGTAAGTGTGGCGGAAGGCATGGGCGTTGGCCCCCACCGGGCGGCGGCTGGCCAGGCCGGCGGCGGCCAGAACCTGGCGCAGGAGATAGTCGAGTTGGCCCGTCGTCAGCCGCCGACCGCCCGCCGTGGGTCCGGTGCCACCCAGGGCCGGCCCCACCAGGAGGGGCTGGGACAACGCCGGCTTCCAAGCCGGGAACCGGACGGCCCGCGACGCGCTGTAGACGTCGATCAGCTCCGGCAGCGGACCCGGGGTCGGGACCGTGCGGGGCTTGCCTCCTTTGCCGACGACACGGACGGAGGCGTCGCCCTGCGCCGTCTCCCTCGAGCCCAGGTTCAGGCCCAACAGCTCGCTGGCCCGCAGCCCGGTTCCCAGGAGCAGGCACACGACGACCCGATCGAGCTCCGGCCACACGGCCCGTCCCGGCCGGGAGTGGTCGAGGACGAACTCGATGAGCCCGGCCACCGTGTCCGTGTCCCAGCCGGCCAGGGGCTTGGGCGCCCGGGCGGCGAGGCGGGGTGTGGGCACGGCGGCGATGGGACTGCCGTCGAGGGTCCCGTTGCGGACGAGTAGGTCGAACAGCGCCGACCAGGTCGAGCGGGCCCGGGCCACCGACGCCGGGGCGTGGGTGGCGGCATGGGTGGCGAAGGCCTTGTGCAGCACCGCGGGGGACAGCTCGGCCACGGTCCACGAGCCCTCGTGCGGCCCCAGGAGGCCCCCGATCACCCGGAGGTCGGTCCGGTAGGCCTTGACGGTGCGCGGACTGACCTTGCGGATGGTGAGATCCTCGACGAAGCGGTCGACCGCTTCGTCGAAAGTCACGTCCCCGGGAGGCACCTCGTCAACCTACTGCGTGATATGCGTTCGTATCCTGAAGCTGATCCATCCTTGTCAGAGGTCGTCGAGAGGTGGATGATCGTGGATACCGAGTCGGCAAGGGAGCGGTTGATGAAAGTTGAGAGCATTCTCAAGATCAAGGGCCGGAATGTCGAGACAGTTCGGCCCGACACGTCGGTGGTCGTGACGATCCACAAGCTGACGACCCTCGGCATCGGGGCCGTGGTGGTGTCCGACAACGGCGAGCGGGTCGACGGCGTGGTGTCCGAGCGCGACATCCTGCGGGGACTGAACAAGCATGGAGCCAGGCTGCTGGACATGACGGTGGACGACGTCATGTCGCGCCAGGTGCCTGTGTGCGCTCCCGAGGACAGCCTTCAGAGCGTCATGGCGGAGATGACCCGGAGCCGAAACCGGCATCTACCGGTGACCACCGGCGGCAGGCTCGTGGGGATCATCAGCATCGGCGACGTGGTGAAGCACCGTCTCGACGACATGCAGTTGGAGACGAATGTGCTCCGCGACTCCTACCGCGCCAGCCACAGCGGGTAGCCCCGTCGAACCCGGGAAACGTCACGTGACGTGACTCAGGAGCGGGGGATGCCGGCCTCCTTCAGGACGCGGGGCTCCACGCCCACCTCGCGCCACGCCGTGTAGCTGATTCCCTTCCGCTGGCCATAAGCCGACGCGGTCTCGATGAACTCAGCCTCGAGGCCGACCAGGTCGACCTGGTTCTCACCGCTGGCCAGGTGGGCTTCGAGGTCGAATCGCTCCTGGATGAGCTGCACCCGGGAAAGGGGATCGGCGGTAACGAGGGCCTGGTCGATGGCGGCTAGACGATTCTCCATCCTCTCGGGCGTCCGCTTGCGCCCGCGACGGGGCTTGGTGGATTCCAGCGCCTCCAGGTACCGCCGCACCGCCCGCCCTTGTTCCCGGCCTTCGGCCAGGGCCGCCTTGTGCTCATCGCTCATCGTGCGTCGTGCAGCCTTGGCGGGGGTTCTCTTTGCCACGGATCTGGCCTACCTTTCGTCCCAGCGAATGTGCGTCTCTGTCTTAGATTCGTTGCGACCACCCGATATCCCTTGTCAGTCCCTCCGGGACTGTGCGTGCTGGCCGCCGCCGAACCACGACCCGAGGTCGACGGCGAAGCCGATGGCGACGACCAGCCAGCCGAGGCTGCTGACGCCCGAGATCGGTCGGTAGGCGAGCGCGTAGAGGGCGGTGGTCCAGGGAAGGAAGAGGAAGCCCGCAATCCCAACCCAGCCCGACCGGAAGGCGATGGTGAGACGGTCGGTGAACAGGTAAAGCAACGCAACGACGAGGCGCGGCGAGAACAATGCCGCGAGGACGATCAAACACCCCATGGAGGCCTCCAGTCATTTCCGTCGACTCGGGCGCAGGATAGGTGTGATCGCCGGGCGCTGCCCGGATTGATCCACCTGTCGCCGGCCGGGGGTGGGGCAGGATACGGGGGTGTCAGGTCCACGCGAACCCGGGAAGCCGCGTTCGCCGGTAGCCGCCGAGCGCATCGCCCGTTTCGAGTCGGCCATGCAGCTCCCGCTGGTTCTGGCCTCCGTGCTGCCGATCCTGTTATGGCTGGGCCACCGGAGGTCCTACCTGGGCGCCGGAATCATCCTCGCCTCGTGGGTGATCTTTGTCGTCGACCTGGTGGTGCACGTGCGCCTGTTGGAGCGCTACGTCCACACCTGGCGTGGACGCTTCGACGTGGGCATCGTCGTCGTCACCGGACCCTGGAGCTTTCTCCCCGCCCTGGCCAATTCGGGGTTCCTGGCTGTGGTGCGCCTGGCGCGCGTCGTCCGGCTCCTGTTCGTCACCAAGCACGCCCGACGTCTGGTCGAGCAACTTGGCCGGGCGTTCGTCGTCGGGGTGGCGATGGTGTTCGTGTGCTCCGACATCGCCTATCACGCCGAAAGGGCCACCAACACGGAGTTCAAGACCTACACCGACAGCCTGTGGTGGGCGGTCGTCACGATCTGCACGGTCGGCTACGGCGACATCAGCCCGATCACGCCCGCCGGCCGGTGGGCGGCCGTCGTGCTCATGATCACCGGGATCGGCATCATCGGCGCTCTCGCCGGGAGTCTGGCCAGCTTCCTGAGGCTGGCGCCGGCCGCCGCTCCCAGCGGCGACCCCGGTGGGACCACGCCACCGCCGACGTCGGCGCCTGGCTCGGTGCCGGCCGGACGTGTTCGGGCTGAAATCACCGTCGACGAGATCGCGACGCTGCGTTCACATCTGCGCGTGCTCGACGATCACCTCGAACGGCTCGAACGTCGTGGCGACCCACCCGGCGAGGTCCTGGGTGGGCCGCCCGCCACCGGATAGCTCCACACCCGGCTCCGGGCCGGTCGCGCGCCTGAGCCGTCGCTCTTTTGGCGCCTATGATCGCCGTCGGAGGGCTCCCTGCCTCGGAAGCCGAATGACGCGAGGATCGAAGCGATGAGCTCAGACAAGAATGTGTTCCTGTTTGCCGGGACCTACCCCAGCGAGGCCGAGGCTCGTCTCGACTACGAGGTGTTGAAGGAGCTTCACGCCGAGGGGGTCGTGGGCACCTACGACGCCGCCGTCGTCACCAAGAGCAGCGACGGCAAGGTGCACGTCCACAAGCACGAGAAGCCCACCCAGCATGCGGCATGGACGGGCATCGCCGTCGGTGCCGTGGTGGGGATCCTGTTCCCCCCGTCGCTGATCGGATCGGCGGCCGTCCTCGGTGTGGCCGGCGGGGTGATGGGCCACCTCTGGAAGGGGATGTCGCGCGCCGACGTGAAGGAGCTCGGCGACCTGATCGACGAAGGCGACGCCGCCCTGGTGGTGGTCGGCGAGTCCAAGCTCGAGCAATACCTCGATCGGGCGATGAGTCGCGCCACCAAGCGCATCGCCAAGGAAGTCGAGGGCGATCCCAAAGCGTTCGCCGAGTCGATGGCCGAGGCGAGCAACGACTCATGACGTTCCCCTAGAGCAACAGCCCTCCCCTTGGACCACCGTTGCCAGTTCGGCGCCCTCGACCGGCGCGACTTCCTCACCGTTGTCGGCGTCGGGCTGCTCGCCAGTCTCGGGGCGTGTTCGACCGGGGGGTCGTCGCCCGGGCCGGCGGCCGCCACGGACCCGAAGCTTCCGGAGACGACGACCACCGCACCGCCTCCCGCCCTACCGCCGATCCCGGCCGCCCAACCGGGCAAGGCCGTCGTGGTGTCGGCGGCACCGGCACCGACATCGCAGGTGGCCCTCACTGTCGACGACGGCTACTGCGGCGAGTGTGTCACCGGGTATGTCGACTTCGCCGAGCGAACCGGTATCCATCTCACCTTCCTGCCCAACGGCACCTACGACAAGTTCTGGGCTCCTCATTCCGGCCGCCTGCGGCCCCTCATTGCGGCCGGCCAGGTGCAGGTCGCCAACCACACGTGGTCGCACAAGGACGTGACCAAGCTCGGTGACGCGGCAATCCGCGATGAAATCGAGCGCAACGACGGGTGGATCGAGAAGACCTTCGGGATCACCGGGCGTCCGTATTTCCGTCCGCCGTACGGAACACACAACGCCCGGACCGACCAGCTGGCGGCGAGCCTTGGCTACACCCGCATCCTGCTGTGGAACGGGACGCTGGGCGACGCCACGTTGGAGACGCCCGAGGAGTTACTCGCCCTGGCCGACATGTGGATCCAGGCCGGGGCGATCGTGCTGGGCCATGCGAACCATCCCACCGTGCTCGGCCTCTTCGGCCAACTCCAGCAGATCATCGCCAAGCGCAGCCTTCAGCCCGTGACCCTCGACATGATGTTCGGGTCGTCGAGGGCGACCGGCTGACTCAGCTGGCCCCGGCGGCGGCCAGCACGGCACGGGCTCCGGCCGCCGGGCCATCGGCGTGGCCGAAGCACGCCGTACCGGCCACCAGGACGTTGGCGCCGGCGTCCACGCACGCCTTGGCGTTGCTGGCATCGACGCCGCCGTCGACCTCGATCTCGGTGGGCAGGCCCTGGCGTTCCACGGCGGCCCGCACCTGGCGCACCTTGTCGAGCGTACGGGGAATGAGCTTCTGGCCCCCGAAGCCGGGGTTGATGGTCATGACCAGGGCCAGGTCGCACTCCTCCAACACGTCGTCGAGGCACGAGGCCGGCGTGCTGGGGTTGATGGCCGCCCCCGACCGGCAATCGAGCTTGCGGATCTCGGTCAGGGTGCGATGGAGGTGGGGCGACACCTCGTAGTGCACGGTGATGGCGTCGGCGCCCGCCTCGGCGAACATCTGGAGGTGGCGCTCCGGCTCGACGACCATCAGATGGAGCTCGAGGGGTAGGTCGGTGACCCGCTTCAGCGCGCGCACGGAGTCGGTGCCGAAGGTGTAGTTGGGGACGAAGACCCCGTCCATCACGTCGACGTGGAGTCGCTCCACCCCTCCGCCTTCCAGAGCGGCCACGGAATCGGCGAGGTGGCCGAAGTCGGAGGCCAACAGGCTGGGAGCGAGATGGATCGCTCCCTCACACGGTGTCCAGCTTGATCGAGGCATCGGCTCATCATGCTACGTGCGGCACCGGGCATGGCCACTCGGCCGTCAGTCCTGCCAGACGGGCTGCAGGCGCTCCGAGTTGAACTGGCTGCGCAGACGTGGTGCGGGCAGGACGACGAAGTGGTCGACGACGGTCTCGATGATCGATCGGCGTTCCGGCAGGTCCATCTCCTGCCAGCAGGCCCGCAACATCCGGCCGGACCCGCACAGCTCGCGCTGGCGACTGAGAAGGCTCTGGCGGGCCAGCTCGGACTCACCGGCACTCGCCTTCGCCTCGAGGACCTCCCTCAGCTGGTTCCACGCCTGGCCGTCGATCTGGGGGCCATTGGTCCACAGTCTCGCGACCGGGCCGTCGACGTCCCTGCCCATCACCGCATCGGCCACCAATCCGGTCATGGTTCTCTCCTCGGCGGCCAGGAGTGCTTCCCTCTCGTGGACGGACCTGACGAACTGCGGGTCGTCGATGCGGGCCAGGACGGCATCGCCAGCGGCGGTTTCGGCGTGTGACGCGTGGACGACGACCCCGGAGCATCCGCCCGCTCCGCGCGACGGGCAGCGGTAGTGGGGCTGAACGGTCGTGGCGCGCGGCGTGATGCCGCCGAGGCGGCTGCCGCAACGCCAGCAGTGGAGAAACCCGGTGAGCAGGTACCGTCTTCCGGAGCCGTTGCCCGCCTGGCGACCGTTGTGCTTGCCACGAGCGTGCCGAAGAGCGATGAGGGCGTCGTGAGTGGTCGCGTCGAGGATCGCAGGGAGCGACTCGGCTGGACCACCGTTGAGATGGACGTTGCCGTTTTCCTGCGCGACATCCATGCCGGCCAGCCGGGGTTGGATGAGGAGGGCGGACAGGGCGTTGATCCGCCACGGGCCTCCCGTGGTCGTGGTCACCCCACGTCGGTTCCAGTCGTCGACGATCGACGACAGGGTGGCCCCGTTCAACACCCGTTCTGCGGCCTCGAGAATCAGCTTGGCCTCGGCCGGCACGACCTGGCGGCGGTCCTGCGTGTGTCCGAAGCCGCGGCGGCCCCTCGAGTCGCGCTGCACGGTCAGGCCGGGGGAGCGGCTGGGGAGCGTCGGCAGGGTGTCGTGAATACGATGGCGTCTTCCCTCTCCGGCACCACTCGTCGATCGAGCGACGACGTGGGCCTCCAGACCATGGCTTGGCGGTCAGAGAGGTGTTCGGGGCCAGGAGGACGGTTGGATGGCAGCACTCCGGGCTATTCGTCTGGGTAACCATGCAATAAAGACTTGTAAATACAATGCGTGGTCATTGGTTTGATGAGGCCCGGAAAAGTCGGTGTAGAAGTGTTGCTCCGGCTCGGCCTGTGCAATAGAGTGCGGCCGCTTCAGTTACCGAATAACCGGGGTCAACAGACAGCCGCAGCCAGCTTCGCCGCAGTGTCGCCCCACCGTCTCCGGCCCAATTCCAAACCCCAGGGGGGATGCACATGTTGCAACCGTGGAGGCACTCCACGGATGACGAGCGTGGACAGGCCACTTT
>JBBRXY010000015.1:0-53367 GCA_038238185.1 Acidimicrobiales bacterium | reverse complement strand
GTCGTCGGTGAGGGCGGTGTTGGTGAACAGGCAGTTGCGCTCGAGGGTGCGCATGGCGTTGGGGTTGGTGTCGGCGGACGTGCCGGGGGCGACGCCGAAGAACCCGGCCTCGGGGTTGATGGCCCACAGGCGCCCGTCGTCGCCCATCTTCATCCAACAGATGTCGTCGCCGACCGTCTCCACGGTCCAGCCGGGGAGGCTGGGCACGAGCATGGCCAGGTTGGTCTTGCCGCAGGCCGACGGGAAGGCGCCGGCCAGGTACTTGGTGTCGTTCTCGGGCGAGGTGACTTTGAGGATCAGCATGTGCTCGGCCAGCCAGCCCTCGTCGCGGGCCATCACCGAGGCAATGCGCAGGGCGAAGCACTTCTTGCCCAGCAGGGCGTTGCCGCCGTAGCCCGAGCCGAAGGACCAGATCGACCGCTCCTCGGGGAAGTGGACGATGTACTTGTTGTCGGGGTTGCACGGCCAGGCCACGTCGTCCTGGCCGGGCTCGAGCGGCGCACCCACCGAGTGCAGGCAGGGCACGAACCGACGGTCGCCCAGGGTGTCGAGGACGGGCTGGCCCATGCGGGTCATGATCCGCATGCTGGCGGCCACGTAGGGCGAGTCGGTGAGCTCCACGCCGATGTGGGCGATAGGCGAGCCGAGGGGGCCCATGCTGAAGGGCACAACGTACATGGTGCGCCCCTTCATCGAACTCCGGAACAGACCGGTGAGGGTGTTTTTCATCTCCGCCGGGTCACGCCAGTTGTTGGTGGGACCGGCGTCGATCTCGTTGGCCGAGCAGATGTAGGTGCGGTCCTCGACCCGGGCGACGTCACCGGGATCGGAGGCGGCGTAGTAGCTGCCGGGACGGGTCTCGCTGTTGAGGGGCGTGAGCGTGCCGGCGTGGACCATGAGCTTGCAGAGGCGGTCGTACTCCTCCTGGGATCCGTCGCACCACTCCACCTGATCGGGTTCGCACAGGGCGGTGACCTCGGCGACCCAGTCGATCAACTTCTGGTTCGTGGTGGTGCTGGCCATTCGTGGTCCTCCTGGCGGCAGTGGTGTCGGCGTCAGTACGCGATCAGCGCTGACCCGTCTGTGGGGCGAATCCCGGTGTTCCCATGTCGACTTCGGAGCCGAGCCGCACCTTGTGGGCACGGCCCGTGCTGTTCAGGTCGAAGACCACCCGCTGGCCCTGGCGGAGCATGCGGAACACCGACCCCTCGAGGGCATCGGGCGCGAGCTCGTGCTCGGCGCGGTCGGTGTCGCGCATGACCACGCCCTCTTTGGTCCCGGGATCGTAAGCCTTGATCACACCCTGCACGAAAGCTGCTCCCTTCGGCCGATCGCCTAGGCTGGCTGCGGTAGGGCCTTCACCCACGCCTCGGTGCGGGGCTGGTCCACCACCGACGTTACCGCGAGGCGTCGTCACAGGGGAGTTCAGCCTGACCGGAGAGTTCGGGATCATCGAGCGGCTCCGTCGCCGCCTGACTGGCCCCGACGGCCAGACCTGGGTGGGCGACGACGCGGCCGTGGTTCCGGGCCCCGCCGGCGATCTGCTGCTGGCTGCCGACGCCACCGTGGCCGGTGTGCACGCGGATCTGTCCCTGGTGGGAGTCGACGACCTGGGCTGGAAGGCCCTGGTGGCCAACCTCAGCGACATCGCCGCCATGGGCGGCCGGCCCACCTACGCCCTCGTCACCCTCGCCGGGCCCCTCGGCAAGGTCGACGTCGACCTGCTCTACGACGGCATCGTCGCCGCCTCCGAGGCCTATGCCTGTCCCATCGTCGGCGGCGACCTCTCGGACGCCCCGACACTGGTCGTGGCCATCGCGATCGCCGGCGACGGCGGCTGGGCCAATCCGTTCGAACACGGAGCCGCCAATCCGTTCGGGCACGGAGCCGGCGACCCGTTCGGGCACGGAGCCGCCAATCCGTTCGGGCACGGAGCCGGCGACCCCCCGCCGGTGATGCGGAACGGCGCCCGCCCGGGCGACACCCTCTGGGTCACCGGTCCCCTGGGCTCGTCGGCCGCGGGGCTGGCCCTGTTGCGGGCCGACCGGGCCGGCGAGGCGCCCGACCTGGCCCTCGCCCACCGCCGCCCGCGCCCTCGTCTGGCCGAGGGGGTTGCCGCTCGGGCCGCCGGGGCCACGGCCATGATCGACGTGTCCGACGGCTTGGCCGCCGACGCGGGCCACTTGGGTCTTGCGTCGGGTGTCGGCCTGGTCATCGACCGGGTGCCTATAGCCATGGGCGTCTCCCGGGTCAGCGACAGGCCCGAAGAGCTGGCCCTGAGCGGTGGCGAAGACTACGAGCTGGTCTTTGCCGCGCCCGACGTGGATCGGGTGGAGGCGGTGTTCAGCGCCGCCGGCCTGGCCCTGCCGATCCAGATCGGCCATTGCACCGCCAACGCCATCGAGCGTCGCCTCGGCACCGGCGAGTTGCCGACCGCCGGTTGGGAGCACAAGTGGTGAGCGACGGTTCTTCGCCGCCCGTCTCGCCGTCCGTCGCCCTGACGATCGCCGGCACCGACTCGGGTGGGGGAGCGGGAGTGGCGGCCGATCTGAAGACCTTCGAGGCCCACGGCCTGTGGGGGGCGGCTGCAGTGACGGCGGTGACGGCCCAGAACACCCTCGGGGTGCATGCCGTCGAGGCAGTGTCGCCGGAACTGGTGCGCGTGCAGATCGGCTCGGTGGCATCCGACCTCGGCGTGGCCGCGGCCAAGACGGGGATGCTCGCCACTGCTCTGGTGGCCGAGGCGGTCGTCGAGGCGGTGCGCGATTTCGGGATCCGGCCGCTCGTGGTCGATCCGGTGATGGCGTCGTCGCGTGGCGACATGTTGCTGTCGGCCGAGGGCGTCGAGGTCCTGCGCGATCAGCTCCTCGGCCTGGCTGCCGTCGTCACGCCCAACTTGGCCGAGGCCGCCTTCCTGGCTGGTTTCGAGGTAGTCGACCGTGAGGGGATGGCCCGGGCGGGCCGGGCCATCCTCGACCTGGGCCCGGGCGCCGTGCTCGTGACCGGCGGCCACCTCGGCGACGACGGGTCGTCGCCCGACTGTTTCGTGGTCGAGGGCGAGGAGCCGGTGTGGCTGGAGTCACGCCGCCTCGCCGCCGCCAACACCCACGGCACCGGATGCGTGTTGTCGGCCGCCATCTGTGCCGAGCTGGCCCGGGGCATGGAACCCGCCCACGCGTGTGTGGCCGCCAAGCACTTCGTGGAGCGGGCGATCGCCGCCGGTGTGGCCCTGGGAGTGGGTCCTGGCGCCATCGATCCTGGCTGGGAGCGCCGAACCGGAGGCTGAGGCTCCGGTGTGCCCCTCAGGTGCCGAACATGCTCGTGGCCACTTTCCGGTGTTGTTGCTGGACGCTCTTGAGTTGGGCCTTGGCACGGGTGCTGAGACGCGCCAGTTCGACATCGGCCAGGCGGGTATCGGTCTTGGCCAGCTCAGTGAGGGTCTGCCAGAGGTCGATCTTGCCGGTGATGCCCATGGAGAGCGTCTCGAACTCGAGCAGCCGGCTGAGGTCGGCGTCGCCGGTGAGCTTCTCGTGCAGCTTGAGCCGGCTCAACTTCTCGCCCGCCTTCCCCGCCGCTTGTTTCAGCGCGGCCTGCTGCACCTCGAGCAGATTCATGATCCGGTGGAGAGAGGCCATGTCTGCCTCGAGAGCCTTGGCCAACTCCGACCAGAACAAGCCGAGCGGCGTCCCCTCGTTGTTCACCGCGGCCTTGTTGGCCAGGTCGATTGCTCCCGATGCTCCTGCGTGGTGGTCGTTCAAGTAGGTCGACAGCTGTTCCTTTTTGGCCATAGTTCCTCCATCGTGCACCATCCGGTTACGCCGCGTCCTGGCCGTCCAAGCGGTCCCCGATACGGTGATCGGGATGGCTTCAATCCCGCCGCCGCCACCGGACGTGCCGCCGCCCGACCGTCTGGCCCGACCCCGGGACTTCGACGCCCGCTACGGCGACGGGCTCGGGTTGGGGGTGTCCCTTGGGGGCGGGGGCGTGTTCTTCGTCGCCTGGCAGGTGTCGTACCTGCACGAAGTGACCCGACGAGGCATCGACCTGGCCGGAGCTGATCGGGTCGTCGGCACTTCGGCCGGCGCCCTGGTCGCCGCGGTGCTCGAGGCCGGCCGTATCCGCCGCATGCACGCTGAGCTGACCTTGCTGGCCCGGTTTCCGAAGGTGCTGGGTGCACTGGCCCCCGCGGGCAATCTGCGGCCGAGCCAGATCCGGGCCGCCGAGGCGTTCCGCGACGCCGCCGACGCCGAGCCCGAGACGGTCCGGGCCATCGGCCATGCTGCCCTGGCGGCGCAGACGTCGGCGCCGCCGGTGATGGCTCGCAAGCTCGGTCTGATCCTCGCATCGCGCAAGTGGCCGTCCGCCGCCCTTCACATCACCTGCGTCGACAGCTACACGGGCGAACGGTGCATCGTCACCAAAGGCGCCCGTGTCGGCATCGCCCGTGCCGTGGCCGCCAGCAGCGCCGTACCCGGCTTGTTCGCGCCGCAACCGATCGGCGAGCGCCGCTGCATGGACGGAGGCGTCTCGGGCAGCGGCACCCACCTCGACCTGCTCGCCGGCAGCCAACGCGTCGTCGTGCTGTCCCTGACCGACGGTCGCGATGTCACGCAAGGAATGATGACCTCCGCCGTCGGCTCCACCGAGAAGGAGTTCGACGCCCTCCGGGCGTCAGGAAGCCAGGTGTTCTACCGGGTCCCGGCCACGGTCGATCTCAAGACGCTGATGGATCCTGCCGCCGTGCCCGACGCCATCGAAATGGGCCGCAGCCAGGCTGCCTCCGACGCCGAGGATCTCCGAGCGTTCCTCGCCTGAGCGCCCATCTCCACGCGCCCCGCGGTCCGTCTTGCGCGCCCAAACGGGACCGTCAACGGACCCTGACGGTGAACAGGGCGAGGGAACGGCTCGGCGTCAGCTGGTGGGGACGCGGCGGGCGGGCTTGGTGACCTTGCCTGCCTTGATGCACGACGTGCAGACCGACAGGCGCACGGGGGCGCCCTTCACGATGGCCCGCACCCGCTGGATGTTGGGGTTCCAGCGACGCCGGCTCCGCTTGTGGGAGTGGCTCACGCTCATGCCGAACGAGGGATGCTTGCCGCAGACCTCGCATACTGATGCCATAGGGGTCGAGGTTACACGACGCCCCGAGGGCGCCGGACGGCTCCTCTCCTCCGTTACCATGCCAGCCTGATGGAGGTGCTGGACCGCTTGGGCCCCGAGCACCTGCGCGCGGTGATCGTGGGGTACCGCGATGCCCTGGCCGCCCACCGCGAGGCCCTCAACCGCCTAAACGTCTACCCCGTGCCCGACGGAGACACCGGCACCAACATGGCCCTCACCCTCGAGTCGGTGGTGACCGAGCTGCCGCCGGCCTCGCCCGACACCGACATGGCTGCCATCTGCAAGGCCGTCGCCCACGGCTCGCTCATGGGGGCCCGGGGCAACTCGGGGGTCATCCTGTCCCAGGTGATGCGGGGTCTCACCGACGGCCTGGCCCAGGTCGAGACGGCCGACGGCGCCACGCTCGCCGACGCCCTGGCCGTGTCTGCCAAGGCTGCCTACGGGGCGGTCATGCACCCGGTGGAAGGCACCATCCTCACGGTGATCCGCGAAGCCGCCGAGGCCAGCGTCGCCCATCGCGACGCCGCCCTCGTCGACATGCTCGATGCCACCGCCACGGCCGCCCGCGTCTCGCTTGCCCGCACTCCTGAGCTGCTGGCGGTGCTGGCCGAGGCGGGGGTGGTGGATGCCGGGGGCGCCGGCCTGGTGCTGCTGTTCGAGGTCCTCCTCAACGTGGTCGACGGTCGCCCCGTCCCCGAACCCCCGGCCGCCGCGTTCTCGGCGCGCTCGACGACGCCAGAGGGCGACGAGCGCCCCGAGAACGGCAGAGGCGGTCCTCGTTACGAGGTCATGTTCCTCCTCGATGCCCCCGACAACGCGCTGGACATCTTCAAGTCGACCTGGGACGGCTTAGGCGACTCGATCGTGGTGGTGGGCGGCGACGGCACCTGGAACTGCCACGTGCATACCGACGAGATCGGCGCGGCCGTCGAGGCGGGGATCCGCGCCGGTCGGCCCCACCGGATCGAGGTCACCGACCTGTTCGACCAGGTCGCCCACCTGAGCTGCCACGACGCGCCGGAAGGCGTGCCGGTGGCCACCGGGGTCGTGGCCGTGGCCGCCGGCGACGGGATCGGGCGCATCCTGGCCAATCTCGGCGTGGGCCGCATCGTGGCCGGCGGCCAGTCGATGAACCCCTCGACCGCCGAGATCCTCGCCGCGGTCGACGAGGTGGCCGCCAAGGAGGTCATCGTCCTGCCCAACAACAAGAACGTGGTGGCGGTGGCCGAGCAGGCGGCCAAGGCGGCCGGGAAGCCGGTTCGGGTCGTCCCCACCGTGAGCGTCACCGCCGCCTTCGCCGCCCTGCTCGCCTATCACGCCGACGCCGATGCGGAGACCAATGCCCGGGCCATGGCCGACGCCGCCGCCCACGTCACCACCGCCGAGGTGACCCAGGCCGTCCGCGACGCCACCACCCCGGCGGGTCCGGTGCGGGCGGGGGACTGGTTGGGGGTCACCGCCGCCGGCATCGTCACCGTGGCCCCGGGCGCGGCCGATGCCGCCTGCGCCCTGTTGGCTGGATTGTTGGGGGCGTACCACGAGCTGGTGACCGTGGTCGAGGGAGACTCCTCGTCGTCCGACGGCACGCGACAGATCACCGAGTGGTTGGCCGAGCACCACCCCGGGGTCGCCGTGGAGGTCCACGATGGCGGCCAGCCGCTGGCTGCCTGGCTGCTCAGCATCGAGTGACCCGGCGCCTCTCCCAACTGGCTGCCCTCCCCGTCACGGTACTGGCGGGTGTCACCCCCAAGAAGGCCGAGGCCCTGGAGGTGATGGAGATCACCACCGTGCTCGACCTGCTCACCCATTACCCGAGGCGGTATCTCGACCGCACCCGCCAGGTGGCCATCCGCGAGATGAAGGTCGGCCAGGAGGCCATGGTCCTGGCCACGGTCAAGCGGGTGAACTCGCGGCGCACCCGGCAGCGCCGGACCATGGTCGACGTCGACGTGTTCGACGGGTCGAGCTACTTGCACCTCGTCTTCTTCAACCAGCCGTGGCGGGCCCGCCAGTTGTCGGTGGGGACCGAGGCCGTTCTGTTCGGCCGGCTCGACTCGTTCCGGGGCCGGCCCCAGATGTCGAACCCCGTGGTCGACCTGGTGGGCGACCGCACCGGGCGCATCGTTCCGATCTACCCCCAATCGGACAAGGCCGGCCTCAGCACCTGGGAGCTGGGCAACCTCATCGCCGAAGGCCTGACCCGGGCCGGCGCGTTCGCCGATCCCCTGCCCCGGGAGTGGCAGGACCGCCTGGCCCTGGTGGGGCGTACCTGGGCCATCACCCACATCCACAACCCCGAGTCGATGGCCGCGGCCGAGAAGGCCCGGCGCCGCCTGGTGCTCGACGAGCTGCTCCGTCTCCAGCTCGGTCTGGTCATGCGTAAGCGGGCGGTGGAACGCGACTCGACAGGCATTCGCCACACCGTCGCCGGGGTGCTGGTCGACCGCTTCCACGCCGCTCTGCCCTTTCCCCTGACCGGCGCCCAGGTCCGGGCCAACGCCGAGATCGGGGCCGACATGGCCGGGCCCCACCCCATGCACCGGCTGCTCCAGGGCGACGTAGGCAGTGGCAAGACGCTGGTTGCCGTCACCGCCCTTCTCGCCGGCGTGCAGGGTGGGTACCAGGGCGCCTTCATGGCCCCCACCGAAGTGCTGGCCGAGCAACACGGCCTGAGCATGCGGGCCATGCTGGGCGACCTCACCGTGCCCGACGAGGCGACCCTCACCGGCGATCGTCCGCTGCGCCTGGCCATGCTCACCAACCGCACGACCGCGTCGGAGCGCACCCGCATCCTGGCCGGGCTGGCCGACGGCTCCGTCGAGCTGCTCATCGGCACCCATGCCCTGCTGGAGGACCAGGTCGGGTTCCAGGCGCTGGGAATGGTGGTGATCGACGAGCAGCACCGCTTCGGTGTCGAGCAGCGGGCTGCCCTCCGGGGGAAGGGCCACGACCCCGACGTGCTGGTGATGACGGCCACGCCGATACCGCGTACCGCGGCCATGACGGTGTACGGCGACCTCGACGTCACCGTGCTCGACGAGCTTCCCCCGGGGCGCACACCGATCGAGACGAAATGGCTGAAGACCACCGAGGAGGAGGCCGAGGCCCACCGGCGGGTGGCTGACGAAGTGGCGGCCGGGCGCCAGGCCTACGTCGTGTGCCCGCTCGTCGACGAGTCGGAGAAGATCCAGGCCCGCTCGGCGACCGAGGAGTTCACCCGCTTGTCGGGTGAGGTGTGGCCCGAGCTGCGCCTGGGCCTGCTCCACGGCCAGATGCCGTCGAAGGACAAGGAGGCGGCCATGAACGCCTTCCGGGCCGCCGAGCTCGACGTGTTGGTGGCCACCACGGTGATCGAGGTGGGTGTCGACGTGCCCAACGCCACCGTGATGGTGATCGAGGACGCCGACCGTTTCGGCATGGCCCAGCTCCACCAGCTCCGGGGGCGCGTCGGCCGGGGCGCCGACCGATCCTGGTGCTACCTCGTGGGGGCCGCCACCACCCCCGATTCCGAGGAGCGCCTGGCCGCCCTCGAGCGCAGCACCGACGGCTTCGAGCTGGCCGAGGTCGACCTGGAGATCCGCGGTGAGGGCACCGTACTGGGCACCCGCCAGAAGGGCCGCAGCGACCTCAAGCTGGCCTCGCTGCGGCGCGACCGGGAGTGGGTGGCCAAGGCCCGCGAGGTGGCTTTCGCCATTGTCGATTCCGACCCCACCCTCGCCGACCACCAACTTCTCCGTGAAGAGGTCGGCCTGCTGATCGACCCCGACGAAGCGGAGTTCCTCTTCAAGAGCTGATCGGGCGACACCCGGGGAGACCTTCTCCGGCGCGTGGGCATCACGCCGACGGCACTCCGGCGGGCGGCGCGCTCATGGCGTACCACGAGACTGTGGTACACTTTCGAGGATGTCGAGCCGGCCTGACCGTCAACCTTCGCCAGGCAGCGCCTCGATGCCTGGCGCTGTCGACCGGATCATCGAGTTGCTCGGCTCGGCGGACAAGGAGACTGCGAATACATCCATGCGGATTCCGAACGCGCTGCGGGAAGCGGCCACGATCGCGGTGAACGACCTCGGAGCGGCGCCGTCGACCACGGCGCTCACGACCACTGCGCTGAGGGCGGCACTCGAGGCGGTCGTGATGCAGGCGGGGCTCGACCAGCACTACGAGCAGCACCCCCGGGCCCGCCCGACGCTGGGAGACCTTGCCGTCGCGGCAGCCGAGCTCGATGGCCATCCCCTAGCCCGCAAGCCGGCCAGGCTCCGTCGTGCAGCGTCACAGATCCTCGCCCTGCACCCCAACGCCGACGCGGACGCAGTGCTGCTGTGGGCCGAAGCTCAGGACGCAGTGCCCGCATGAGCCAGGCCATCGTGTTCGACAACGAGGCCGTGCAAGCACTGTCGGACCCCGATCATCCGAAGCACAACAGGGTGGTCAGCCATGTCCAAGTTGTCACCGATCGGAAGAAGAGGGCCACGCAGACCTCGATCGTGGTTCCCACGAGCGTCCGGGTCGAAGCCGGGTGGGACCGCACCGATCCGGCCTGGGCGTTCCCGAACTCGCTTGGGATCGCCGACGCCGGCCTGGACACGGCTCTTGCGAACGCGGCTACTGCCATCCGATACCGGACGGGAACGGGTATCTCGGTGGCCGACGCACACGTCGGTGCCGTGATCCAGTCGTCGGCCTCGGCGCGCATCACCGTCATCACCAGCGATCCTGACGACATGCAGCTCGTCGCCGAGAGCACACCCGTGGTCGTCGTGACGATCTGAACCAGCAACGAGCACGGGCCCTTCGAACGCGAGGGCCAGGGCCCGGGGCGGGCGACGAGAGCCGATGTGGCTGCGCAGGATGATCCTCGAGAGCTGGTCCTCCTCGCCGCCTCACCGGGGGCCGGGAGCGCTCGGCCGCCGGCGCCGTCGGCTTCTTGAGCGCCGTGCCACCCGTCGGCGCGCCGCTGCGTATCGGCTACCTCGACCTCGGCCTGAACGACACCGACCTCGTTCGCAGGCTACCGCTGACGGAGTCGTTCGAGGAGAAGTTCGCGTTCACCGGTCGCGACGACTCCGTGTTCTTCCCCGTCACCCGTACCGCCGACGTCGCCGCCGACGGGACGTTCGAGTTCGGTGTGCCCGCCGATGATGACTGGCGCGAGCCCCTCATCCTCACGGCGATGACTCCGAACGGCGGGACGGCCGGGAGCCGGGTCGTCAAGGCCGATGAACTGCCGCATGTCGTCAGGCTGGCCGTGACGCCGATCGTTCCCACGCCGGTCGATCCGAGCACCGACCCGACCTATGGGCGACGCGAGCGGCTCACCGGACGCGTCCTCGACCCCCGACGGCCCCTCGGACCCGCCCGGCGCGTCGACAACGACCTGGGCGAGAACGACACTGTGCAGTTGGCGACACGCCTAGGCGTCCTCCGTCTGCCACTTTCCGAGGGGGGATTGGCTACCAGGTCTGAGAAGCCGGCCGTAAGGCGTGCGAAACGTCGCCTACCAGGGTCGGGTCGCGGGGGTCGAGCGCTCGTACCGGCTCGTCGGCGTCGAATGAGAGGCCGTCGAGCTCCATCCAGACGACATTGGGGCTCCGGGTCGACTCGAAGTAGTAGAGCCGGTTGGTGAGGTCGGCGATGCTGATCCACCAGGTGGGGTAGGTCGAGAAGTCGTCGTACGGCGCGCCGAACGGTACGGCGACGTTGCGAGCGATCTGCATGACCCCGGCAGCGGCCTGGGCGGCGTCGTCGGGTCGCGGCAGATAGTGGAGGAAGTAGGCGGCCCGGACGAACCGGTCGAGCGACGTGATGTCGCCTGGCGGCGCCAGGTTGCCGCCGAACGGCCGGTAACGGCCGAGGTGCGCCAGCTGCTCGTCGTAGGCGGGATCGTTCGCCATCACGTCGCACTGGTGACCGTGGTGCACGACCTGTTCCCCGTCGAGGTACTCGACAATGGCGGAGTCGCCCCCTGCGTCCTCCATGGCCAGATGGGCACCGAGCTCCATCTCGCGGACGAGGATGGGGGTGATGCGCACGTCGGCGAGCCGGTCGAGCGCCTCGGCGACGGTGGCGGCCGTGTCGAGCACGTACTGGACCCACTGGACCTGGCCCACCTGTGGCCGTTCGTCCGCCCGCTCGTAGATCGACGAGCCCAGATAGAGCGCGTGGGCGGCCAGGCCGGCTTCGTTGATCCCGTCACTCACGCCGGCCCCCCAGGCCGAGAGCACGACACTGCCGTGATCCGAGCTCCACTGAGCCCACTCGGGGCCCGCGCCGGTGCCACCCGATCGCTGGATTCCGCGCGGAAGGACCCAGAGCCTGGGCTCGTCCGAGAACGCCCAGTCCATGGTCCGAGAGACGACCCTTGCCACGGAGTTGTCCGACCAGAAGATCCTCGTGCACATGCCAGTTCCTCCCGAGCGGTCGACTCGCCCGTCGTCGGCCGGCGACGTCGGCCAATTCTGGCCGGGCGGGAGCATAGAACACGACGTCGTCGACGCAACCGTATGGACACGGGCACCGTGGGCCATGGGCCAAGCCATCGCGGCGACGGAGTCGCTCGAGCCCCTCACCGACGACGAGTTGGCCGCGCCCGTCCTGGCGTCCAGATAGGCGACGAACCGGGGCAGGATCCGGTGGGAGTCGGCCAGCTGGTGACCGAGCGCCCGTGCACCTCGACGAAATTGCGCCCCCGGCTCCGGCCAGGCCCGGCGGCAGGTCACGGCCGGCAGGATCCAGAACGGGGCGGTCCTGCAGGCAGCTGAACACTCGCCCACCCAATGCTCCTGACATCGGCCTGGTCATGGCGAAGGTGAGCACGGTCATGACCCGGCGCTTCGTCGCTTGGCTCGACACCCCGCTCGGCCTGGAGGCGAAGTAGTGATGGTGGGGTCCGCGCCGCCTGGCATGCCAAGGAGGTCGTCCGCCCCATCTACGAACACCACGATCCCGACCTGGTCGTCGCCTTCGTCGAACGCCTGGGCCGCGATTTCCAAGACGAGTCCTGTCCCGTCGAGGTGCGCTCCCTGGGGCGCACAATCGTGCGCTGGAAGGACCAGATCGCCGCGTGGCACAGCGCCCCGTGACCAACGCGGGTACCGAGGCGGCCATTATCTGGAGCGACTGTACGGGTGTCGCGGGTGGCGTTCGGGGTCACCCGCTGGCGGAACTTCAGGATCCGGGTACTGCTCTACGCCGGCCGCCCCGACTGGGATCAACTGCCGACCGTCATGCCCTGCTCAGGTTCTCGAGGTCAGATTCGGCGGAAGCGCGTACGAAGACCTGCCAAATCACGCCGAGCGGCGGCCGCGGCGCTCCAACTGGGCCAGGTACGCGTCCTTGTCGGTGAACCCCGGAAGCGAGCCCTCGTCCGCCTGCCGTCGGAGTTCGTCGACCATCGCAACAACGGCTTCCGGGCCACCTTCGTCAGCCACCCACTGCTCGAAGCTCGGGTCGTCGCGCACCACCGCCGGATCCGACCCCCTCGAGACGGAGCCACAGACCCCCGGCGGTGGCCCCAGCCGTAACGGCCAACGCACACCGCTTTCTCATCACGAAATCGGCGCCAGATCCGGCCAGCCGGCGCGGCTGCTGTCCGCAGCTTGTCCGCACGGTGTCCGCAGAACGGCGCATTTCCGGGCCAAACGCCCATGTCCGGAAAGTGCCCCTCCGAGGTCCTGTTCAAGAGCTGAGGGCTATTTGCCGCCGATCGCCCGCAGCCCTTCGAGGATCTCGATGGGGATCGGGAAGATCAGGGTGGAGTTCTTCTCGGTGGCCACCTCGGCCAGGGTTTGAAGGGTCCGAAGCTGCATTGCGCCGGCCGAGCTGGCCAGCTTCTCGGCCGCGGCCGCCAGCTCGAGGCTGGCTTCCAACTCGCCGGTGGCGGCGATCACCTTGGCCCGACGCTCGCGCTCGGCTTCGGCCTGGCGGGCCATGGCCCGCAGAAGCTCCGGCGGCAGGGTGACGTCGCGGATCTCGACCTGGCGCACCTCCACGCCCCACGACTCGGTAGAGGCGGCGATCTGAGCCTTGAGCTCGGCGTTGACCTCCTCCCGGTGGGCCAGCATCTCGTCGAGCTCGAAACGACCGACGATCGAGCGCAGGCTGGTCATCGCCACCCGCTGGCTGGCGAACCGGAAGTCGTCGACGCCCACGGTGGCCTGCACCGGGTCGACGACCTGGAAATACACGACCGCGTCGACTTTCAGCGTGACGTTGTCCTTGGAGATCACCGCCTGGGGTGGGATGTCGACGACTTCGACCCGGAGGTTGACCTTCTGTACGCGGTCGACAGCCGGGATCCGCCACACGATCCCCGGCCCCGAAGCGTTCTTCTTCACCCGACCCCAGCGGAACAGCACGGCCCGCTCGTACTCGGTGACCACGATCAGCAGCGACCGGACGATGATGATCAGGCCCACCACCACGACGGCGACGGCGACAAGGCCGCCGACGGCGGCATCGGACTGGGCGAACATCGGGGTGGTCATGGTGCCCTCCGGGGGATCGTGGTGGGTGGGGGTTGCGGGCCGGCCGGTTCGTCAGGTGTCACCGCGCACCTCGAGCGGGGCGGGCGGATGCGGGAGCCCGGCTGTAGTTCGATGGAGCTCGCCGGCGGTGCGGGCTCCGTAGACGAGCGTGAGGACGTCCTCCGCTTCGGCGAGGTCGAGCCGGCCGCTGCGACACGCCGCCAGGACCGTGGCCACCGCTACCCGCCGGGCCTGTTCGGTGGGGGGGCGGCTGGAAGCGGCCGAAGGCGGTTCCGAGGACGCCGATGATGTCGCCACCACGGTCATGATGCCACTGACCGCGGTCGATGGTTGCCGTGCATCAACGAGCGGTGGCCCGACCGAGATGGCTACATTGCTCGTCGCGAACGAGAGGTGACGCCATGGCGGCACGAGGTGAATCGGCAGGGGACCCGAAGGCAGAGGGTATGGCCAGGGGTGGCGGCCGGGCCAACCACGGCGGAAGTCCGCCGCGCGGCGAGGCCACCGTGCCCCGTTCGAGCATCGACGACGGTCGCTACGGTCGTATCTTCCGTCGCCTGGCGCCGTTCGCCCCGTCCGACGCCGTCCTCGCCGCCCTGGCCGACTCCATGGCCGACGAGCCCACGAACCCCGGTCAGCCGCCGATTCCCGACGCCGCGCACGACAACCCCGATCTGCCCGCCGGCTACACCTACCTAGGCCAGTTCGTCGACCACGACCTGACCTTCGACCCGGTATCGAGCCTCGAGCGCCAGAACGACCCCGACGGTCTCACCGATTTCCGCACGCCCCGGTTCGACCTCGATTCGCTGTACGGCCGGGGCCCCACCGACAGCCCCTACCTCTACGACAACGACGACACGGCCAAGCTGCTGGTCGGCCATAACGCGGAGAAGATCTTCGAGAGTGTCGACCTGCCCCGCAACCAGCAGGGCCGGGCCCTCATCGGCGATCCGCGCAACGACGTGCACTTCATCGTCAGCCAGCTCCACCTGGCGTTCATCCGCTTCCACAACGCCTGTGTCGACCATCTGCGCAACCGGTTCTTCCCGGCCGACGAGCTCTTCGAGGAGGCTCGTCGCCTCACCCGCTGGCACTACCAGTGGGTCGTGGTCCACGATTTCCTGCGCCGTCTGCTGGGCGACGACCTGCTGGCCCAGATCCTCGTCGACGACCCCGTCACCGGCGGATCCAAGGCGTCGACGCGCTTCTTCAAGTGGAAGCAAGCCCCGTTCATGCCCGTCGAGTTCTCGGGCGCGGCTTACCGTTTCGGCCACACGATGGTTCGCACGGCTTACAAGCTCAACACCAAGCTCGACCCCCTCCCGGTACTCACCCCCAACCGCGATCCCCACCCGCTCCAGCACCTCGGGGGGTTCCGCAACCTTCCCGCCACCTGGACCATCGAGTGGAAGAGGTTTTACGCCGTCGACAACTCCAAGCCCCAGTTGGCCCGCAGGATCGACACTCGCCTGTCCGCTCCTCTCCGCCAATTGCCCGACGATGTCGACCGCGACCGCCGGTCGCTCGGGATGCTCAACATGATGAGAGGCCGGACGCTCGGACTGCCCTCGGGCCAAGCCGTCGCCGCCGCCATGGGCACCATCCCGGCCAAAGTCGACCTGGGCCTCGCCGCCGAGACCCCGCTGTGGTTCTACCTGCTCCGCGAGTCCGAGGTGGTCGCCGACGGACGCCGCCTCGGCCCCACGGCCGGACGCCTGGTGGGTGAGGTGATGGTGGGCCTCCTGGCGGGAGACGCCTCGTCGTTCCTGCGCATGGCCCCGGCCTGGAAGCCCGAGTTGCCCTCGGTCGAGCCCGGCCACTTCACCATCGTCGACCTCTTGCGTTTCGCCGGCGTCGCCTGAGGCCGGAAATGCCCTCAAGTCGCCCAGCGGGGCTGCCGATGAGGGCCGCTCTCCGGTCCGATCAGAGTGGACGAAAAAGGCGCGAAAATTGGGTTTGAGGGTCGCCACATTGAGGGACAGGTTCTGGTGAAAGCCACTCAGAATCGGAGGTTCCTCATGGGACTCGTCGTTGCCCTGCTGTTGATCGCTCTCGTGCTCGGTGGGATCGGATTGGCCGTCCACGCTTTGTGGTGGATGCTGATCATTGCCGCCGCCCTCGTGGTCGCCAGTGCGGTGACCGGTTACGGCGGACGCCGTCACACCATCTGAGGGCGTCCTTCCGCTTCTGGCCTGCGGATCGCCCGGGAAACCCCCGCGATTCGCAGGCCCGAACGGTGGGTCACACCGGCCCGGTTAGCCTTTGGGCATGCGGGTCGTAGCCGGTATCGCCGGCGGCCGCCGGATTCAGACACCCACCGGGCGGCAGTTGCGACCAACCAGTGAGCGGGTCCGCGAGGCGGTGTTCTCCTCCCTCTGGAGCCTCGGCGTTCTCGACGGGGCACGTGTCCTCGACCTGTTCGCCGGTTCCGGCGCCATGGGCATCGAGGCCCTGTCGCGTGGTGCCACTTCGGCCACCTTCGTGGAGGCCGACCCGGTCGCCGCCAGGACCATCGAGGCCAACTTGGCTGCCACCGGCCTGGAGACGGCTGGCTCACGCGTCGTACATGCCGATGTGGCCCGGTTCCTCGATGATCCCGGCTGCTGGTTCGACCTGGTCTTCGCCGACCCCCCGTACGCCTTCTCCGACTGGCCGGCGGTGCTCGGCCGCCTGCCTGCCGATCTCGGGGTGTTGGAGTCGCGACGCGAGGTCGATCCGGGAATGGGATGGATGATCGTGAGATCGGCCCGGTACGGCGGTACGGTGGTGACCACGGTCCGGCGCACCGAGCGCACGCAGACCGATCCGACAGATAGGAACAGTGAGGCGCATCCGTGACCGTTGCCCTTATCCCGGGCTCGTTCGATCCGGTGACCCTCGGACACCTCGACATCGTGGAGCGAACGGCGCGCCAGTTCGACCAGGTGATCGTCGCGGCCGTGGCCGACCCGGCCAAGGGCACGCCCCTCTTCAGCGCCGAGGAACGACGGGCCATGCTCAGCGAGGTCACCGGCTACCTGACCAACGTGCGAGTGGAGGTGTTCGGGGGCCTACTGGCCGACTTCGCCCTGTCCCAGGGGGCGGGAGCCATCGTCAAGGGCCTGCGAGCCCTCTCCGATTTCGACTACGAGCTGCAGATGGCGCAGATGAACTACCGGCTCTCGGGAGTAGAGACTCTGTTCATGCCCACCGCGCCGGAGCACTCCTTCCTGTCGTCCAGCATGGTGCGGGAGGTGGCCGGCTTCGGGGGCGATGTGTCCTCGATGGTTCCGCCTTCGGTGGCCCTCCGACTCAAGGAGAGATACTCCGCATGACCGCCCGGTACCAGCGATGACCACCTACGACCGACCCTCCGAGCGAGGCTCAGACCAGGTCGACACCGAGTTGCTCCTCCGCCGGGCCCTCGACCAGGTCAACGCCGCGCCCAAGATGCCGCTGTCGTCCACCGTGCGCCTGGAGAAGGACGAGATGGTCTCCCTGCTCGACGAGGCCGTCGCCCGGCTCCCCGACGAGCTGCGCCAGGCCCGCTGGTTGTTGAAGGAGCGCGACGAGCACCTGGCCAAGGTTCAGCGGGAGGCCGACGACATCCTCGGCGCAGCGCGGGAGCGGGCCGAGCGCATCGTCCAGCGGACCGAGTTGGTGCGGGAGGCCCAGCGCCTGTCCCGCCGCATCCTCGAAGAGGCCAACGAGGAATCCCGACGCATGAAGCACGAGGCCGAGGACTACTGCGACCAGAAGCTGGCCCGTTTCGAGATCGAGCTCGAACGCGTCCTGAAGACCGTGCAGGGTGGCCGGGACAAGCTCAAGGTGGCCCCCCTGTCGACACCCGCCCCGGAGAGCGCCGGCATCGTCGACGCCGACCTCGACAGCGGGGAGGTCTTCTTCGACCAGGACCAGGGGTAGTCCGGTGCGGCCGTTCACGGTCAACGTCGCCCCCCTCGTCCATCGGTCCGGGGCCCAGCACCGCGAGACGGTGAGCGGATCCATCGGTGGCCTGGCCGTGGTGGGCACCGCCGTCCCCGACGATGCCGAGGTCGTGGTCGACACCGTTCTCGCCTGGGTGACCGACGGGCTTCTGGCTACCGGGACGGTGAGGGCCCCGTGGGTCGGCGAGTGCCGGCGCTGCCTGCGCCCGGTGACCGGCGCGCTGACTGTGGAGTTCTGCGAGCTCTTCGAGGACTCTCCGCGCGACGGTGAGAGCTACCAGCTCCGACCCGACACCATCGATCTGACCCCCCTCACCCGGGAGGCGATCCTGCTCGATCTGCCCCTGGCCCCGGTCTGCGCCCCCGATTGCCAGGGCCTGTGTCCCACGTGTGGCGCCGACCTCAACAGCGGACCCTGTGATTGTGCTCCCCTGTCGGGTGATCCCCGCTGGGCCGCGCTCGACGTGCTGCGCGGCGACCAGGAACAGGCCAATTAGGGCTTGGCGATATGCCGGCCGAGGTAGATGCCGATCGGCGCGTTCAGCCCCCAGACCAGCAGTCCCAGCACGGTGTCGATCCACATGACCGGGATCGAGACGAGGAACACCACGACGGCCGACAGCGCTCCGATTGACGCCCACCGGTAGTCGACCGGGGTGAGGGGGCGGAGGAAGAGGTCACCGGCGTGGGCCCGCCACAGCAGCACCCATTCGAGCAGGCTCACCACGGCCATGTTGACAGCGAAGAACGATACCGCCACCGGATTGTCGAAGTACCGCCCCATGACTCCCGCCGGGAACGGCAGGAAGGCCACCACCGCGAGGAACGGAAGGGTCCAGAACGCGTACGACGAGTCGACGTCGCGCAGCTGGGCGACGAACCGGTGGTTCGCCAGCCAGTAGGAGCCCATGAGGGCGAAGGCGACGAAGAAGATAATGAGCTGGTCGGACATGGCCCCGAGGGCGTGGAGCAGCTCGGTGGGGTCGTCGGCGAGATCGAGGTCCGGTGGGTGGAGTTCGACGGCGAGCAGGGTGAGGGCGATGGCGAACACCGCGTCGGAGAAGTTTGCCAGCCGGTCGAACTCGAGGCCGTCGCGCGGATAGCGCACTCTCCCGCCGCTCAGGAGGGGATGCGGCGTCGGGCCGGGATCGGTGCTCTGTCCGTCGCTCATCGGTCGTGGACCGTCATGTCCAGGCAAGCATGCCAAGATCGTCGGGCTCAGGCCAGTGGTCCTGGTGGGGCTGGCGTCGGACTGGGGCTAGTCTGACAGCGCCGTCTCCGGAGTATCGCTCACCGCCGGTACGCGCGCCCGTCCCCGCTACGCCTGAAGGTACATCCCCATGGCCGTTCCCAAGAAAAAGACCTCGAAGTCGAAGAGCCGTAGCCGGCGCGCATCGGCGTGGCGTCTGAGTCCGCCGCCGCGCAGTGAGTGCCCCCAGTGCCACAAGGCCAAGGTTCCTCACGTCGTCTGCCTCAACTGCGGGTGGTACGGCGGCCGCCAGGCCCTCGACGTCGACTGATACGGCGCTTTCCACACCCAGGGTGAGCCTGCCCATTGCCATCGACGCCATGGGTACGGACCGTGGCCCGGGTGAGGTCGTGGCCGCGGCCCGCCAGGCCCGCGACGATCACGGGATCGACGTCGTCCTCGTCGGGCGGCCCGACGCCCTCGGCGACACCGACGGCATCGAGGTGTTCGCCGCCACCGACGTGATCGACATGGGTGACGACCCGGCCACCGCCGTCCGCCGCAAGCGAGACGCCTCGGTCGTGGTTTGTGCCGAAGCCGTTCGCGACGGGCGGGCCGCGGCCATGGTGAGCGCCGGCAACACGGGAGCGGCGATGGCCAGCGCCCTGTTGCGTATCGGGCGCATCCGTGGGGTCGGGCGTCCCGCCATCGCCACCGTGCTCCCGGTACCGGGTTTCACGCCGACGGTGTTGCTCGACTCCGGGGCCAACGCCGAGTGCACGCCGGCCTTGCTGGTGCAGTTCGCCCAGATGGGGGCGGTGTTCTTCGCCGAGCGCTTCGACCTGGCCGAGCCCAGGGTGGCCCTGCTCTCCATCGGCGAGGAGGCCACCAAGGGGACGCCATTGGTGAAGGAGACCCACGCCCTGCTGTCCGCCCCGGGGTGCCTCTCGGTGGGCCGGTTCCTCGGCAACGTCGAAGGCCGCGACGTGCTCAGCGACGCCGTCGACGTGGTCGTCACCGACGGGTTCACCGGCAATGTCGTCCTCAAGACCCTCGAAGGCGGGGTGAGCTTCGTGGTCCGCACCTTCCTGGCGGCCATGAACTCCACCGACGAGGCACGAAAGGCCACCGAGGCCCTGCTGCCCGTGTTGGCCCCGATCTACACCGAGCTCGACCCCGACACCTACGGCGGCGCCATGCTCCTCGGCGTCAAGGGGGTCTGCATCATCAGCCATGGCTCGTCGTCGGCCCGGGCCCTCGTCAACGCCGTGCGCGTGGGTCGCGAAATGGCCGACGCCGGCCTCGTCGACCACCTCCGGGCCGCCGTCGCCTCAGCCGCGACGTAGCCACTGCATGCGAAACGGATTGGCAGCTCCGTGCGAAACGGATTAATCGTTCACAAGCGCACAAGCTCCATCATCACTACACTCCCCACGTCCTGCCCTGTCCGAGGAGCGTGATCGTGGCGCCAGAATCCGATTTGGAACGAGGTCCGATGGGCCGCCAGGCTGTGCTCGATCTCGTCCGCGACCGGTTGGCCGACATCTTGGAGATCGACCCGTCCACCATCAGCGAGGGGGCGTCGTTCAGCGACGACCTCGACGCCGACTCCCTCGCCCTCATCGAGTTGGTCGAGGCGCTCGAAGAGGCGCTCAAGGACCGAAACGCCGGTTTCCGCATCGACGACGAGGACCTGGAGGACTTGAAGACAGTCCGCGACGCCGTCGACTACGTCGTTGCGCGCGTCGACGGGACGTCTTCGTCCTGAATGACCTTCCTGAGGCGGAGGCGCTCGGTTCCCGACTGGGGCGCCCGTTCCGTGACCCCGAACTGCTCCTCCGCGCCATGGCGCACCGTTCGTGGTGCGCGGAGACGGCCGGCATGGAGTCCAACGAGAGACTCGAGTTCCTCGGCGACGCCGTCCTCGGCCTCGTGGTCACCGACCACGTCTTCCGGACCTACCCCGATCTGCCCGAAGGCCATCTGGCCCAGGTCCGGGCGGCCGTGGTGAACGCCGGCGCGCTGGCCGAGGTGGCCGAGGAGCTCGAACTGGGCCGGGCCCTGCTGTTGGGCAAAGGCGAGCACGCGTCCGGTGGCCGGGAGAAGCCCTCGATCCTGGCCGACGCCATGGAGGCGGTGATCGGGTCGGTCTACCTCGACGGGGGATGGGAAGCCGCCGATGCCCTCGTGATGGGCCTGTTGGCAACGCGAATCGCCGAGGCGGCCGCCGGTCCTGGTGGTCACGACTTCAAGACCCGGCTCCAGGAACTGGCCGCCAGTCGCTACGACCAGCTTCCCCGGTACGAGGTCGTGGGCGACGGGCCCGACCATGCCAAGCACTTCACGGCCGTGGTCCACCTGGCCGGCCGGCCCGCCGGTTCAGGCGAGGGGCGGTCCAAGAAGCAGGCCGAGCAGGCCGCCGCCAAGGTCGCATGGGACGCCATCGCCGACCCGGCCACGGGTACGCCCGCAACAACCACCACGGCCACCACCACCGCCGTCGATACAGCCACTGTCGACGAGCCGACGCCGGGAGACAGTGGTGCCTGAGCTTCCCGAGGTCGAGACCGTCAAGCGCGACCTGGAGCGCGAGGTCGTCGGCAGGCGCATCCGCTCCGTCGACGTAACCGGGATGCGCTCCATTCGTCGCCATCCCAATAAGAAGCACTTCATCTCCAAGCTCGAGGGACGCAAGATCGCCAGGGTCAAGCGCCGGGGTAAGTACCTGATCCTCGACCTCGACAGCTCCGACGTCCTCGTGGCCCACCTGGGGATGAGCGGTCAGCTCCTGCGCACCAAGGGCACCAAGGACCCGCTGAACAAGCACACCCACGTGGTGATCACCTTCACCCAGGGGGGCGCCCTCCGCTTCGTCGACCCCCGCACCTTCGGTGAACTGTTCGTTACCGCGTCCGACGAGCTCGACCGCCACGTGCCCGAACTGGCCCACCTGGGCTTCGACCCCGTCGACGACATGATGTCGTGGAACCGCTTCGGTGAGCTGCTTCAGGCGCGCAAGGCAAAGCTCAAGACGCTGCTCATGGACCAGCGCTTCGCCGCCGGCATCGGCAACATCTACAGCGACGAGATGCTCTTCGCCGCCGGCTTGCGCTATGACCGATCGTCCGACAGCCTGACCTCCCAGGAGGTGCGCCGGCTTTGCCGGGCCATGGTGGAGACCCTCCAGGAGGCCATCAAGCACCGGGGTTCGTCGCTGGCCGACGAGCAATACCGCGACCTGTTCGGTGAGCTCGGGGGCTACCAGGGCATGCTCAAGGTCTACGACCGGGAGGGCCAGGCCTGCCGCCGTTGCCGCAGCACGATCGTGCGGGTCAAGGTGAACGGCCGCTCGTCGTTCCTCTGCCCTCAGTGCCAGGTCTGAACCGCCCCCCGTCGTTCTTGGCCCGCTCGACAACGCCAGAGCGCGCCAAGAACGGTGGTTTGGGGCCGGGTCCACCGGTCTGACCCAGGGCCCCGGTAACCTCGGTCGGTGTTCCTGCGGTCGTTGACCCTCAAGGGGTTCAAGTCGTTTGCCGAGCCCACGACGCTCGAGTTCGAACCCGGGGTCACCGTCGTCGTCGGGCCCAACGGCAGTGGCAAGTCCAACGTGGTCGACGCCGTGGCCTGGGTGCTCGGCGCCCAGGGGCCCCGCTCCGTGCGCTCGACCCGCATGGACGACGTCATCTTCGCCGGCAGCGGCCGCCGGTCGCCGCTGGGCCGGGCCGAGGTGTCCCTCACGATCGACAACTCCTCGGGCCTTCTCCCCATCGAGTTCAGCGAGGTGACGATCAGCCGCACGCTGTTCCGGTCGTCGGGCGAGAGCGAATATGCCCTCAACGGGGTTCCCTGCCGCCTGCTCGACGTCCAGGAGCTCCTGTCCGACACCGGCGTCGGCCGCCAGCAGCACGTGATCGTGTCGCAGGGCCAGCTCGACGCCGTGCTCGACGCCCGTCCCGAGGACCGACGCCTGATCATCGAGGAGGCGGCCGGGATCCTCAAGTTCCGCCGACGCAAGGAGAAGGCCCAGCGCCGGCTGGAGGCCACCGAGGTCAGCCTTACCCGGCTGGGTGACCTCCTCCGGGAGGTGCGCCGCCAGCTCCGACCGCTCGAGCGCCAGGCCGAGGCCACCCGCCGCTATGGCGCCCTCACCACCGATCTGCGCGATCTGCGCCTCTACTTGGCCGGCCGGCAGGTGGCCGGACTTCGGACCCGCACGATCGTCGCCGCCCGGGCCGTGGGCTCGCTGGCCAACGAAGAGTCCCAGGTCAAGGCCGAGCTCGGCGGCCTGGATACGTTTATCGCCGGCGCCGAGTCACTGCTCGCCTCGGCCGCCGACGCCCGCCTCGACGAGTGGGTGGCCCGTCTCGAGGCCCTGTACGAGCGGGCCCGGGGCCTGGTTGCGGTGCTCGCCGAGCGCAGGCGATCGATCGAACGCGACCGCCAGGCGTCGGTCGATGCCGCGGTGATCGCCTCCCTCGAGGCCGATGCCCACAGCCTGGCCGTCGAGCTGGCCGACGTCGACCGTGACCTGGCCGGGCTGGACAGCGAGTTCGACCATCTGAACGGGGCCGAGTCCGATCTGGCCCGGGACCGGGCCGTGTTGGAGCAGCGCCGCCTGGGCCGCGACACCGTGGCCGCGGGCCGGGCCGCCGAGGCTCGCGGCGAGTTGGCCGCCCTGCGGGCTGCGGCTCATCGCGATCGGGCCGAGCGCACCCGTCTCGAGAACCGCCTGGCTGCCCTGGCCGCCGAGCTCGAGGTCCTCGAGGCCGACGCCGGCGCCCGCCGTACCGACCTCGACGAGGCCACACGCGAACGGGCCCGCCTGGCCGTCGCCTTCGACGAGGCCGAGGCCGCCCGCCAGGCGTCGGCCGATCAGGTCGACGCAGCCGAGGCCGGCCTCCGACACGCCGAGGGCGAGCGTGCGGTGTGGAGCGCCCGCGTCGACGCCCTGGCCCTGGCTCTCGACAACGCCCGCACCGACGGAGGAACGCCGGGTGACGCCGCCGGGGTGGTCGGCACCCTGGCCGAACTGGTCACCGCCGACGGCGGATGGGAGGCCGCCTTCGAAGCGGCGGCGGCCGAGGCCCTCACCGCCGTCGTCATGGACGGGGTCGACAACGCCCGATCGTGCCTGTCGGAGCGCTCGCCCGATGCCGGACCGCTCGCCCTGCTCACCCTGGGTGCCATTGCGGCGATACCGCCCGACTCGGCCGTCCCCGGCTCGCGGGTGCGCGACCACGTGCACTCCGTCCACGCCGGCGTGGGGTCGCTCCTCGACACACTGTTGGCCTCAGCCGTGGCCGTCGAGGGTTGGGAGGAGGCCATCGACCTGGTCCTCGCTCACCCGGGCGCGGTCGTCGTCACCCGGAACGGCGATCGGTTCTCGGCGGGGGCGTGGAGAGTCGGCGGCGGAGGCCCGGCAGCAACCGAGGCTGCCCTCGAACAGGCCCGAGCCCGCACCGACGACGCCGCAGCCGACGTCGCCGAGGCCGCAACCCGGGTACAGAGGGCCACCCAGGCTCTGGCAACCGGCGCCGCACGCCGAGACTCCCGGGCTCGGGCCTTGGCCGACCACGACCGTGAACTGGCAGCGCTGACCGAGGGGGTCAGGCGCCTCGACGGAGAGGGCCGCGACGCTGCCGGCTCGGTCGACGCCGTCCGCAACGCCCTGGCCGAACAGGATGCTCGTCTCGCCCTCGCCGAGACCCGCCTGGGCGACCTGGAGTCCGTCGTTCCCGTGCTGGAGGCCGACGAGGCGGCCGGCGCCGAGATGGCCGCCGCCCTCGGAGCCGAGCGCCGCCGCCTCCGGGAGCGAGCCGACGCGGTCGCGGCCATGGCCACCGAGCTGGAGATTCGCAGTGCCGGCTTGAAGCAGCGCCATCAGTACCTGACCGCCCGGCAGACCGACGTGGAGGGCCGCCTGGCCCGGGCCGGTGCCGACCGGGCCCACGCCGAGGCCCGAAGGGCGGGGCTCGACCAGGCGGCCCTTCGCACCGACCGCCTGGCTGCTGCGGTCCACCGCCGGCTGGCCGAGGTGAACGACCGGCTGGCCGACACCCGAACCCGCCGGCAGGCGCAGCTCGAGCTAACGGGGGCGACCTCGCGGCGCCTCGACGACCTGCGGCGCCGCCGGGCCGACGCCGAGCGCGGCCTCGAAGACGTGCGCGAGCGGGCCCGTCGGGCCGAGCTGGAGGGCGCCGAGGCGAGGATGCGCCTGGAGGCGGCAACCGAGGCCGTGCGCCACGAGCTCGATGTCGAGCCCGAGGTGGCCGAAGCCGCTCCGCTTCCCGATCTGGCCCCCGGGAGCAGCGCCGAGAGCCGCACCCGCGAGCTGGAGCGCGAGCTGCGCCTGCTCGGGCCCGTCAACCCACTGGCAACCGAGGAGCTGGTCGCCCTCCAGGAGCGCCACGCGTTCGTGGAGGCTCAGCTCGACGACGTCAAGAACACCCGCCGGGAGCTGGGGCGGGTGATCCGGGCGGTCGACACCGAGATTGTCCAGCTCCTGGGCGCGGCGTACGCCGATGTGGCCGACAACTTCGGGCGCCTGTTCGAGACCCTCTTCCCTGGTGGCCAGGGCCGGCTCCGCCTCACCGACACCGACGACATGCTGGAGACCGGCATCGAGATAGAGGCCCGTCCGGCGGGCAAGAACGTCCGGCGGCTGTCGTTGTTGTCGGGTGGCGAGCGCTCACTGTGCGCACTGGCCTTCCTGTTCGCCGTGTTCCGCAGCCGGCCCTCGCCCTTCTACCTGCTCGACGAGGTCGAGGCCGCCCTCGACGACGTCAACCTGCACCGCTTCCTTGCCCTCCTCGCCGAGTTCCGCCAGGAGGCCCAGCTGCTGGTGGTCAGCCACCAGAAGCGCACCATGGAGGCGGGCGACTGCCTCTACGGCGTCAGCATGCAGCCGGGCGGCTCGTCGCGAGTGGTCTCCCAGCGGGTGGCTGCCGTCAGCTGAGTCATTGGCGGCGGGTACCCGGGTCCAGTCGGATTCTTCGCATCGGGGGGTATTTCGGCGGTGATCTGGTCGGTAGGGTGATCGACCATGGAGATCGTCCTCGGCGCGCTGGCGATATTGATCGTGACCGGCCTCGTGGCCGCGTTCGTCGCCTCGCGCGGCCTGCGACGTCGACGCCGCGACACCCTGGACCCGCCGGCCGGTCCGCCGCTCACACCCAAGGCCGCCGGTTCGTCGTCGGAGGCACCCGCCAAGCCGAGACCATCGCGACGTCCGACCGCCGAGGAGCTCGACCGCCAGGCGGCCGAGGTCGTGGCCGAGGCCGAGGCCCTCCTCGCCGAGGGCCGGGTCCAGGAGGCGGCCGAGGTCGTGGCAGATGCCGAGGCCCAGTCCGAGGTCGAGGTCCAAGAGGTACCCGACGAGGTCGTCAAGCCCCGGTTCCGCGACCGTCTCGGCAAGGCAAGGGCCCTGTTTTCCGGCTACCTGGGCTCGGTCCGCTCACGTACCAAGATTGACGAAGAGACATGGGATGACCTGGAGGAGGCCCTGGTTCGGGCCGATGTCGGGGTGGGGGCCACCGGGCTCCTGCTCGACGACCTGCGGACCAGGGTGAAGTCCGAGTCGATCGCGTCGCCCATCGAGTTGGTGGAGGCGCTCAAGACCGACCTGAAGAAGACCCTGGCCGTGGCTGACCGGAGCCTGCGTTTCGAACCGGGCCTGCCCAACGTGTGGCTGTTCGTCGGGGTCAACGGCGTGGGCAAGACGACCACCATCGGCAAGGTCGGGCGCCAGCAGCTCGACAACGGTCGGACGGTGATCATGGCCGCGGCCGACACGTTCCGGGCCGCCGCCGCCGAGCAGCTCGAACTGTGGTCGAAGCGGGTGGGAGCCCAACTCGTGCGGGGATCCGAGGGTGGCGACCCGGGGGCGGTGGTGTTCGACGCCGTCGAGCGGGCCACGGCCAAGGGGACCGACCTGGTGCTGGCCGACACCGCCGGGCGCCTGCACACCAAGGTCAACCTCATGGAGGAGCTGAAGAAGGTGCGACGGGTGGCGGAGAAGGGCACCGGCCAGGTCACCGAGGTGCTGCTGGTGATCGATGCCACCACGGGCCAGAACGGACTCGTGCAGGCGCGGCAGTTCACCGAGGCGGTCGAGGTCACGGGCGTGGTGCTGACCAAGCTCGACGGCACCGCCAAGGGCGGCATCGCCCTCGCCATCCAGACCGACCTGGGTATCCCGATCAAGCTCGTCGGCCTGGGCGAGACCGTCGACGACCTGGTCGATTTCGACCCTGACGAGTTCGTCGAAGCCCTGTTTTCGTAGGCGGGCCCCCGGGCGGGCGAGTCCCGAAGGGACCGGGTGCCTGCCGCAGTGACGTAGCCTAGGGTGCCCATGTTCGACTCCCTGTCCGACCGTTTCGAGACGATCTTCCGCCGCCTCAAGGGTCGGGGCCGCATGGGCGAGGCCGAGGTCGACGAGGTGCTGCGGGAGATCCGCGTGGCCCTGCTCGAGGCCGACGTCAACTTCAAAGTGGTGAAGGGCCTGGTCGGGCGCATCCGGGACCAATGTTTGGCGGCCGACCTGTCGGCCAGCCTCACGCCCGCCCAGCAGGTCATCAAGATCGTCCACCAGGAGCTGATCACCGTTCTCGGCGGCGACACCCTGAAGATCACCTACGCCTCTCGACCCCCGACGGTCGTGATGCTGGCCGGCCTCCAGGGCTCGGGAAAGACCACCGCGGCCGGCAAGCTGGGCCGCTGGTTCAAGCAGCAGGGCCGCAATCCCATCCTCGTCGGGGCCGACCTCCAGCGACCGGCCGCCGTCGAGCAGCTCCGGGTCCTGGGCGGACAGGCGGGCGTGCCGGTGTGGAGCGAGGCCACCGACCCGGTGTCCGTCGCCAGGGGGGCCATCGAGGAGGCCCGTCGGCTCGGGCGCGACGTGCTCATCGTCGACACCGCCGGCCGACTACACGTCGACGACGACCTGATGGACGAGGCTCGCGAGATGTCGGCGGCGCTGACTCCCGATTACACGTTCCTGGTGGTCGACGCCATGACCGGCCAGGACGCGGTCAACGTGGCGGAGTCGTTCCATGCCGTGCTGGCGATCGACGGGGTGATCCTGTCGAAGCTCGACGGTGACGCACGCGGTGGTGCCGCCCTGTCGGTCAAAGAGGTCATCGGCCGGCCCATCGCCTTCGCCTCGGTGGGGGAGAAGCTGGCCGATTTCGAACCCTTCCACCCTGACCGCATGGCCTCCAGGATCCTGGGCATGGGCGACATGCTCACCCTCATCGAGAAGGCCGAGCAGGCCTACGATCGCGACGAGGCGGAGGTCGCCGCCGCCAAGCTCCAGTCGGGGCGTTTCAACCTCGAGGATTTCCTCGAACAGATGCAGCAGGTGAAGAAGATGGGGCCACTGCAGAACATCGTCGGTATGATGCCTGGAATCCCCAAGGAGTTGCGCAAGGCCGAGATCGACGATCGGGAGGTTGCGCGAGTCGAGGCGATCATCAAGTCGATGACCCTCGCGGAGCGCCGCACCCCGGAGATCATGAACGGCTCCCGGCGCCTCCGGGTGGCCAACGGCAGTGGCGTCACCACCAGCGAGGTCAATCAACTCCTGAAGCAGTTCAAGGACATGCAGAAGATGATGAAGATGATGGGTCGAGCGACAAAGGGCGGTAAAGGGCGAACCGCCAGCCTCGGCCTCCCCGGCATGTGACCGGGCCCACCGGAGAGGAACCACGACAATGGCAGTAAAGCTCCGCCTCATGCGCATGGGGAAGAAGAAGCAGCCCACGTACCGACTGGTGGTCGCCGACGGACGTTCGCCTCGCGACGGCCGTTTCATCGAGTCGATCGGCACGTACGAGCCGCGATCGGACCCTTCGGTGATCAAGGTCGACAACGACAAGGCCGTGGCTTGGTTGCGCAAGGGGGCCCAGCCCACCGAGCCGGTGGCCAAGCTGCTGAAGATCTCGGGTGCCTGGGAGCAGTACACCGGCACTCCGGGTACCGCGCCCGCACCGCCCGCACCGCCCGCCGCGCCCGCACCGCCAGCACCGGCCACCGCGGCCGCCGGTCCCGATGGCGGACCTTCATGAGCGACGTCGACGAGGCGGTCGACGACGATGAGGTCGACGACGACGAGGTCGACGGGAACCGGGCCGTCGGGGCCATTCCCCAGGCCGTGCTCGAATACCTGGCCAAGTCGATCGTCGATGATCCCGACTCGGTCGTGGTCGAGGTTGAACCGGGCCGGGGCGGCCTGAGCCTGCGCCTGCACGTGGCCCCCTCCGACATGGGCCGGGTCATCGGACGACGGGGTCGTGTGGCCCAGGCCATCCGCACGGTCGTACGTGCCGCCGGGGCCAAAGAGGGTGTCGAGGCCGAGGTGGACATCGTCGACTGAGGGGTCGACCCCATGTCTGGTTCAGGGACGGAACCCGACCTTCTCGAGGTCGGTGTGGTGGTCAAGCCCCACGGCATTCGCGGCGATGTCATCGTCGAGCTCTTCACCAACCGGCCCGAGACGCGCGTCGCCCCCGGGGCCGTGCTCGTCACCGACGGCGGGTTCCTGGAAGTCGTGTCCTCCCGCCCCCACCAGGGCCGGTGGATCGTCGTCTTCTCGGGGGTGGCCGGGCGCGACGGTGCCGAAGCACTACGAGGGACCACGCTCTCGGCCGAGCCGCTCGACGAGGACGGTGCCCTCTGGGTCCACGAACTGATCGGTGCCGAGGTGGTCGACCTTGGCGGCCGCAACCACGGGCCGGTGGTGGGGGTGGAGGCCAACCCGGCCTCGGATCTCCTCGTCCTCGGCGACGATCGTCTCGTCCCCCTCACCTTCGTCGTGGAGAGGCGGCCTGACGGCACCGTAGTCATCGACCCTCCGGCCGGGTTGTTGGAGTAGTCAGACTGGGTCGATGGAGATCCATATCTTCACCGTGTTGCCCCAGATCCTGGCGCCGGCGCTCGACGGTGGCCTGTTGGGCAAGGCCCGGGATGGTGGGGTCGTCGATGTCGTCCTCCACGACCTGCGCGACCACACCACCGACCGCCATCGTTCGGTCGACGATGCCCCGTTCGGTGGAGGCCCGGGCATGGTTCTCGCGCCCGACCCCATCTTCCGTGCCGTCGAGGCCGTCGAACCGCCCCGGCCGCTGTTCCTGCTCGGTCCCGGCGGCCGTCGGTTCGACCACGCCCTGGCTGTCGAGCTCGCTGCCGGTTCGGGGTTCTCCCTGCTCTGCGGCCGCTACGAGGGCGTCGACGAGCGGGTGGGCGAGCACCTCGCCGACGACGAGCTGTCCATCGGCGACTACGTCCTGGCCGGCGGGGAGGCGGCGGCGTTCGTAGTGGTCGAGGCGGTCACCAGGCTTGTCCCCGGGGTCATGGGAAACCGGGCATCCGCCGACGACGAGTCCTTCGCCTCCGGCCTGCTCGAGCACCCGCAGTACACCCGTCCCGCCGAGTACCGGGACTGGGCCGTACCGGAGATCCTGCGTTCGGGGGACCATCCCCGGGTGTCCCGATGGCGGCACGCCCAGGCCCTGCGTCGCACCCTCGACCGCCGCCCCGACCTCATGGCCGCTCGCGGCGGGCTGAGCGTCGACGAGCGCCGTCTGCTGGCTGAGTTCGGGTTCGAGCCGGGCTTGGCCTATCCTGGGTCAGCCCCGTTCCCTCCGCAGGAGCCGATCGCGCCATGAACCCCACCGATCTCGTTGATCGCGCCGCGCTGCGTACCGATCTGCCGACCTTCAGCCCCGGCGACACCGTCAAGGTCCACGTACGGGTGGTCGAGGGGACCCGCGAGCGGGTCCAGGTGTTCCAGGGAGCCGTTATCCGCCGCCAGGGCCCCGGCGCACGTGAGACCTTCACGGTGCGCAAAGTGAGCTTCGGCGTGGGGGTGGAGCGCACGTTCCCGGTCCATTCGCCGGTGTTGGCCAAGATCGAGGTCGTCTCGCGAGGCGACGTCCGCCGGGCCAAGCTGTATTACCTGCGCGACCGGATCGGCAAGGCGGCCAAGATCAAAGAGAAGCGCACCGCCCACTGACCAACGTCGCCCCACCCGGTCCTCCAGACCCGAACGTGGTCCTAGACCCGGACCCGGCCGCCTCCCCGGTGGCCGCTGACGGGCTCGGGGACGCCGCGCCGGCCACCGACGCCCACCCGCGTCGGTCGTCGAAACGCCATCCGGCGCGAGAGCTGCCGCTCATGGTGGCCGTGGCCATCCTGGTGGCGTTCGTCGTGAAGACGTTCGTGGCCCAGGTCTTCTACATCCCGTCGGGCTCGATGATCCCTCAGTTGGCGATCAACGACCGAGTGGTGGTGTCCAAGCTGGCCTACCGGCTGCACGAGCCCCGTCGTGGCGACGTGGTGGTGTTCGACGCGCCGGGCGATCACCCGACCGACCACTCCTCGGCGCCGGTTCGAGCGGCGAAAGCGGTGCTCGGAGCCGTCGGGCTTTCGGCACCGTCGACCGAGGAGTACATCAAGCGGGTGATCGCCCTCCCTCACGAGCGGGTCGAGGGTCACGACGGGAAAGTGTTCGTCGACGGTCGTGAACTGGTCGAGCCCTACCTGCCTCCTGGCGACGTGACGTCCGACTTCGGCCCAGTGGTCGTGGGGGACGGCCAGCTCTGGGTGATGGGTGACAACCGGGACAACTCGGCCGACAGCCGCGTCTTCGGGACCATCCCCCGGTCGACGGTCGTGGGCCGGGCCCTGGCCCGCCTGTGGCCGCCGGGGAGGGCGGCCTTCCTGTAGCCGTCGGCGACCCGTAGAGTGGTGTGATGAGCGAGTACCGATGAGTGCTGAGGATCTCGAGCGGTACGAGACGGAGATGGAGCTCCAGCTCTACAAGGAATACCGTGACGTCCTGCCGCTGTTCTCGTACGTGGTGGAGACCGAGCGCCGGTTCTACCTCGCCAACGCGGTGGAGATGCACGTGCGCGACGACACGCGCCGAGACCACCTCGAGCTCGAGCTTCGTGACGCCTGGGTCTGGGATATCTACCGCCCCGGTCCGGCCCGGTTCGTGAAGTCGGTGCGGGTCGTCACCTTCAAAGACGTCAACGTCGAGGAGATCCGCTCCGAGGAGTAGGAGGCGGCAACCGTTGACCCACGCCCGCCGGGCCCTGGGGACGAGTGGCGAGGACATGGCTGCGGCCTGGTACGAGGCCAACGGTTACCGGGTGGTTGCCCGGAACTGGAGGTGCCGCCAGGGCGAGCTCGACCTCGTCCTGCGGCGGGGGCGCACCGTCGTGTTCTGCGAGGTCAAGACCCGGACGTCGGCGGCCTTCGGCGCCCCGGTCGAGGCAGTGACCCGCACCAAGCAGTTGCGCCTACGCGCCTTGGCGGCCAGTTGGTTGGGGGAGTCGCCGGTGACCGCGGGGGAGATCCGCTTCGACGTCGCCTCGGTGCTGGCCGGCGAGCTCGAGGTGTTGGAGGGCGCCTTCTGATGGATGCCGGCGGTCCTGCCCGGGGGCCCTTCACTAAGGCCAGACAACATATAGTGCCCTGAGAGAAATTTCGTAGCCTCTTGTGCTCCGGGCCACTCTGCGTGGTAGCGTCATCGATGTTCGGAGCCCTGGGCTCTACCGTTTACACCCGTGGGCAGGCCTGTGGCGGGTATACGCACCGAGGCACGCGATGCGGGTCGGAGGGGAGCACGAATTGGTCCGTCATGACTGGTCAGGTGTGCTGAGGAAGTGCTCGACCGCTCCGCTCGTGGGTTTTTTGGCCTTCGGCGCCGTAACCCTGGGGGCGGCATCGCCGGCCGTGGCCCAGACCGCCGAGGCGACTGGCGCCTACGGCTACAGCGTCCCCGACGTCATCCTTTTCGGGGGGAACCAGGCGCCCTTCGGGCCGGTCCCCGTCGTCACGCTGCCCGACGGCGGATCGGCCACGCCGGTGACGGCCAGCGCACCCAGCGGTGACGCACACTACGGCCCCGGCATCCTCTTCACCTCGGGCCCGATCGACGTCAGCACCCAGGGCACCACGGGCACGACGGGATCGGTCACGAGCACCGCCCACGTCACCCAGGTCCCCACCGAGAACGCCGCCGGTGAGATCCTCTACGCCGGCGACATCAAGAGCACCTGCACGGCATCGGGCACCGGCACCACCGGCTCCACGACGATCGCCGGGCCGGGCGATGCCAACCACCCCAACGCCACGCTGCAGATTTCCAACGGGAACCCCGATGTCGACGGCGACGAGGTCTTCTACGACATCCCCGCCAACCCGCCTCCCAACACCTCGAAAGACGGCAACGTCGAGAGCGTCGGCGACCACTTCACCGTGGTCTTCAACGAACAGATCGCCAACGCTGACGGCTCGATCACCGTCAACGCGGTGCACGAGAAGCTCCTGGGGCCCACGCTCACCGGCAACGTGACGATCGGCCACGTGGTCTGCAACATCGGGGCGGTCACCAGCGACACCACCACCCCCTCCGACACCACCAACACCACGGTGGCGGGCTCGGCCACCACGGGCAACTCCACCGCGGGGAGCTCCACCACTACCGGCGGCACCAGTGGCATGCCCACGACGGGCACCAACGTGACCCCCCTCGTGTTCATCGCCCTGGAGCTGGTGGGCGCAGGTTTGCTGGCCCTCCGCTGGGCAACTCGCCGTCGTGCCTGGCCGCTCCGATGACCGCGGCGCCGTCGCGCGCCCAGGCGTAGGGGAGCTCGGCACCATCCGGCCTGTCCAAAGGTCCCGTCGACCGGTTCTCGCAACCGCGTGGGGGCTGGCGGGGAGGACGCGTTGACAGACATCGGCGGCGGTGCGGTGAGCGCAGGCCTCGATGAGGGCCCGCTCATCGAGCTGGCCATGGACCCGAAGGCGGCCAGGCCCCCGGAATCCCCGTCGCCAGGGCGTCGCCGGCGCCGCATGTGGCCAGGAGTGCTGGGGGCCTACGTGGGGATGATCGCCGCCATCATCACCCTCAACTTCTTCCTTCCCCGGTTCATGCCCGGCGATCCCATCACCGCCCTTGTCAGCCGGGGCTCGAGCACCTTCGTCTACGGCGAGGCGAGCAAGACCAAGCTCAAGGAGTTCTACGGCCTGAACGGGTCGCTGCCGTCCCAGTTCGGCCACTACCTGAACCGGCTCGCTCACGGCGACCTCGGTCGCTCCATCTCCACGAACCAATCGGTGGTCCACGATGTGGCCAAGGCCATTCCGTGGACGCTGCTGCTCATCACCACCTCGATGCTTCTCTCCGCCGGCATCGGCCTGGTCCTGGGGGTGCATGCCGGCTGGCGACGCGACAAGCCTGCCGACCGGGTACTGATGACCGGGCTGCTCTCCGCTCGAGAGTTCCCGCAATACCTGTTGGGGTCGATGCTGCTCTTCTTCTTCGCTGTCAAGCTGGGCTGGCTTCCCATCGGCGGGGCCGAGACCGCTTTCTCGTCCGACTTCAGCCTCTGGCATCGGATCACCGACATCGCCCGGCACGCCGCGCTGCCGATCATCGTTCTCACCGCCGGCCTGACCGTGAGCTACTACCTGGTGATGCGGTCGGGCATGGTCGACGAGCTCGGGTCCGACTACCTCATGCTTGGTCGGGCCAAGGGCCTGCGCAACCGCCGCCTCAAGTACCGCTATGCCGCTCGCAACGCCCTGGTGCCGGTGCTGAGTCTCACCGCCGTCGAGATCGGCTTCGCCGTCACCGCCAACATCATCATCGAGCAGGTGTTCTCCTATCCGGGACTCGGCGGCCTCTTGCTCGGCTCGGTCGCCTCCCGCGACTACCCGACGATGCAAGGGGCGTTCCTGGTGTTGAGCGTGGGCATCGTCACGGTCAACGCCATCGCCGATCTCACCTACCGGCGCTTCGACCCCCGGGCCACCGGATGACGGCCACCATCACCGAGGCGGTGCCGGCCCCGGCCGATCCCGCCCCGGCCAGCGAGCCCGAGCGCACGCCACCGAGTCCGGTCCGCGCCCTCCTCTTCTCGCCCCTGATGGTGATCGGGATGACGCTGATCACCATCCTGGTCCTTACCGCCCTGTTCGCGCCATTGCTCGCCCCCTACAACCCCCGGGCCGTCACCGGTCCACCTCTTCAACTGCCGTCGGCCCGGCACTGGTTGGGCACCGACATACCCGGTCGCGACAATCTCTCCCAACTCATCTACGGAACTCGCACCTCCGCCGTGGCGGCCGTGGTGGGGTCGTCGCTCGCCCTCCTGTTCGGCATCCTCCTCGGCGTGCTCCCGACGCTACTGGGCGGTTTCACCGACAGGGCGGCCAACCGCGTTGCCGTGTTCATGCTGGCCCTGCCCATGTTTCCCCTGCTCATCATGATCGCCGCCCTGGCCGGCAAGAGCGACACCGTGGTCCTCGTCGTGGTCATCACCGCCGGCATCTGGCCCAACGCCCGCATCCTGCGCAGCAAGACCCTCGGCCTGCGCGATGCCGGGTTCATCACCGCGGCCCGGGGGTTCGGCGGAGGGCGCCTGTATGTGCTGCGGCGCCACCTGTTGCCGGGAATGGGACCTCTGCTGATGGTGCGCTGGGTGGAGTGGGCGAGCACGGCCGTCGCCCTCTCGGCCGGCTTGGCTTTCCTCGGGCTCGTCGACCCGAGCTCGTCGAGCTGGGGCCTGATGATCAACCGGGCCACCACGCAGCAGGGCATCTATTTCAGCCCCATGTGGCCGTGGTGGGCGCTGCCACCCGGCTTTGCCGTGCTTTTCACCATCTTGAGCTTCCTCTTCGTGGGCATTGCCCTGGAGCCGGTGTTCAATCCTCGCTGGCGCAGGTCGGCGTGATCGGTTCGCACTCCGAGCCCCCACTTTGCCCGACGCCACCCTTCTCGACGAATTGGAGACACCGTGACCGAAGCGAGCACCGACCCCTCGAGGCACCCGCTCGTCCTCGACCGACGCCAGTTTCTCCTCGCCGCCGTCGGCGGGGCCGGCGCCCTCGCCCTCGGCGCTTGCTCGGGCTCGGGGTCGTCGAAGGGCTCGGCCAAGCCCGGCGGAGGCTCCGGCTCCGGGAGTCGGCCCACGGTGCGCCTGCAGGACGGCGCCCTCGGCTTTCCGTCGCCCTTCGCCTCAAACGGCGGCCCCGGCTACAACCAGATGATCCTGCTCTACGACACCCTCCTCTGGACCGAAGACAGCGCCAAGCCCATCCCGTGGCTGGCCAAGAGCTTCACGGTGTCGCCGGACCATCTCACCTACACCTTCGAGCTCCGCGACAACGTGAAGTGGAGCGACGGCATGCCCTTCACGGCCGACGACGTGGCCTTCACCTTCAAGTACTACGCCGACCAGGGCTCCCTGTCGCCGCCCGTGATCATCCAACCGCCCAAGGGCATCGCCAAGGTGACGGCGACCGCCCCCAACACGGTCGAGTTCGTTCTCGAGGTACCGGCGGTCACCTTCCCCGCCCAGGTGGCGGGTGCCGTGCCGATCATCCCCAAACACATCTGGGAGGGCAAGAAGGACCCCGTCCTCCAAATCGACCGCAAGGTTCTGGTGGGAACGGGTCCGTATACCCTCACCGCCTACAACGACGACGGCGGCGCGTTGCAGTACACGGCCAGGGACGATTACTTCCTCGGGGCGCCGTACGTGAAGCGCATCGACATGGTGGCGCTCGAAGGCGACGCCTTCCCTGCCCTGCTGGCCGGCACTCTCGACGTGGCCTTCGCCTTCGGGCCCCGCGACGACCAGCTGGCGCCGCTGAAAGCCGATTCCGGGACGTACGGCATCATCTCCAATGTCGGCGACTTCGTCGAGTCCCAGTTCTACTGGAACGTGGGCAAGGGTGGGCCGCTGGGCGACGTGAAGTTTCGCCAGGCCATGGCCATGGCCATCGACCGCAAGGAGCTGGTGACCCGCCTCTCCTCCGGTAAGGGAGCGGTCGGCAACCCCGGCTTCCTGGGGCCGAAGAACCCCTATTACACCCCGGTCCGCGGCTACGACTTCGACGTCGCCGGGGCCAACGCCCTCCTCGACAGCGCCGGGTACCGGATGGGAAGCAACGGGATCCGCCAGGGCCCCGACGGCAAGCCGCTCAGCTTCGACTTCCGTTTCGACAACGCCGGCAACGGACCGCCGATGTCGGAGGTCGTGATCCCCGCCATCAAGAAGATCGGCATCGAGCTGAAGCCCTCGCCGGCCCTGATCGGTCCCGAGCTGTTCGGCCCCAAGCTGTTCGGGGGTTACGACATGGCCGTGCTTCCCTATCCGGGACCGGCCCCCGGGGGTCCTAATGCCGACCCCGACGTGCTGCGCGAGGTCTTCGGGAAGAAGGCTCCGGACTTCTTCTCACTCACCGCTGCCAGCAAGTACAACAACCCGGAATTCGGCGTCTTGGCCGACAAGCAGCTCGTCACTTTCGACGACACCGAACGCCGGAAGATCGTCAATCAGATGCAGAAGATCATCGCCGACGACATCCCCATCCTCTCGCTCTACTACGCCGAGAAGTTCTTCGTCTTCCGCAAGAGCGTGCTCGACAATTGGTACTTCACCCCCGGCGAGTTCCCGACCGCAGACGAGAACAAGGCACTGTTCGTCACGGGGAACAAGACGGGAACGGCGATCCGCGCCACCAAGTAGGCCGGCTGGGCGCCCGGTCGAGTGGGGCGCCGAGTCTCGTTCCACCGGCCGCCAACGGCGGCCGGTGGAGACGGATGATGCCTACCACCAGCGGCGGCGGGTCCACGGGGCGGCGTAGCGCTCGAACCGGGCCGCACGCACGAGCCAGATACCCAGGAGCAGGGCCAGGCCGGCGAGCCAGCCCATCCGGGCGAATTCGGCGCCGGTACGGGCAAGAGCGTTGCCACCACCGGTGGTCCCGGTGACGGTCGTGCCTCCACCGTTTCTGCCACTGCCACCGCCACCGCCGTTGGAGGCGGAGGTAACGGTGAGGCTCACGAGGACGACCTTGGACCGGGCCGTGTTGGAGACCACGATGGTGTGGGCGCCCGCCGCCGTGCCGCTCGGGATGGTGACCTTGGCCGAGAAGCCACCGCCTGAATCGACGGTGATCGTGCCCAGGCTGACGGGAGTGGTGCACAGGTTGAGGTCGAGCGACTCGCCGGGCGAGAAGCCGCTGCCCGTCACGGTCGTGTCGCCACCCTGCTGGACGGAGCTGGGGCTGGCCTGAGCCGTGCCGGTGCCCGTGGCGGTGGCATCACAGACCGTGGGAGGCACGACGGTGGTCGACGTGGTGGTCGAAGTGGTGGGCGGCGGCGGGGCCGTGTTCACCCCGCACTCCACGTGGCCCAGAGTGAGATTGCCGGTAAGGGTCGGTCCGAGGAGCTTCTCGTGGACGGCGTTGACGGTGATCGAGCCGTCGGGGTTCATGATCTGCTCGTTGAACACGACGGTGAAGTGGTCACCCACGCCCTCGAGGTTGCCGCTGATGGTGAGGTTGGGCTCGGGGTTGAGCGGGATGTCGACGTAGGTCTCGTCGCCGTCGATGTCGGGGTTCCCTTCGGAGGTCCGTAGGGTGGCGCTGGTGTGGCCGGCATCACCGGGCCCGGCAAGCGAGGCCGCGCCCGAAGCACTGGCTGCGGTGGCCGTGCAGGTGCTCTGGATGTCGCCGGAGTAGAGGATCTCTCCAACCGTCGATGTCGGGACGTGCTGGATGTGGGCCTTGCTGGTGACAGTCCCGGCCGTGCCCTGCGTGCTGACGTCGATCGGGCCCGAGGTGAACAGGACCCCGGGGCCGTAGTGCACGTCGCCGCTGGCGGCGTTTGCTGTCACCGGTGTGGCGGAGCCGCCGGGCGGCAGGGTGACGATGGGGGTCGGCCCGAAGGGCTTCTGTGCACCCCCGAACAGGATTATGTCGGGGGCGTTGTAGCCGTAGGCGTTGCCGGTCAGCGTGGCCGACGGGGGGGCGGTGGTGGAGGTGGTGCTGCTCGTCGACGTGGACGACGTGGGGACGGTGCTGCTCGTGGACGTGGTGGACGACGTGGGGATGGTGCTGCTCGTCGGGGTGGTGGACGTGGTGGACGGGCCCGCAGTCACGCCGCAGGTCACTTGGCCGATGAGCAGGTTGCCGGTAAGCGTGGGTCCGAGGAGGTACTCGTGCACGGCGTTGACGGTGGTCGAGCCGTCGGCGTTCAGGATCTGCTCGTTGAAGACGACGGTGAAGTGGTCGCCCACGCCTTCGAGATTGCCGCTGATGGTGAGGTTGGGCGCGGGATTGACGGGGAGGTCGACGTAGGTCTCGTCGCCGTCGATGTCGGGGTTCCCGTCGGAGATCCGCAACGTGGGTGCGCTGTGCCCGGCGTCGCCGGGGCCACTCAGGGCCACGTCAGTCGTGACGCCGTTCTCGTCGGCGATGCAGGTGCTGTCGATCGTGCCGGCGTAGACGATCTCACCGGCGGTCGAAGTTGGGTTGTTCTCGATGTGGGCAGTGCTGGTGACCGACCCCCCCGCGCCCGTGGAGCCTTCGGTGCTGACGTCGATCGGCCCCGATGTGAACAGGACGCCGGGCCCATAGGCCACTCGCCCGGTATCGGCGTGAGCGGTGATGGGGAGGGCGGAGCCGGCCGCGGGCAGGGTAACCGTGGGCACCGGCCCGATGGGTGCCTGTGCGCCGCCGAAGAGCACCGTGTCGGGCGCTGAGTAGCCGTAGGCGCTCCCCACCACCCCGGTGACATCGGCTGACGACGACCCGGCCACGGAGACGAAGATGCCCGCACTGAGGGCCATCAGGGCCAGCACGACCTTGCCACGGAAGCCAACGCGAATGCCCCTCACCATTTTTCTCCTCTTATCCGCCCCGCACCCGGAGACATTTGTTGGTACAGCGTCGCATATCACGCCACGCCGGACAACCACGCTCGACCGGACCCGACATCCCTCGGTGCCGGCCAGGTGCGGCCCCGGCGGCTGCGCTTACGACCGGGGTCGTCGGTTCCACGGCCACGGGCGGGCCGTGGCGGACGGACCTCCGAACCCGATGAGGAGCAGGCCCAGCACAAAGCTCACGACGGCCGGCCCTACCGCCCGCAGGCTCGACCCTGTGCGGGCCAGAGCCGATCGGGTCGGAGAACCAGGATTCGTGCCCGATCCGGGGTCGTTGGACACGCCTCCGCCGGCAGTCCCCACTGGGGTCGTGGTGGTGGTCGTGGAGCCGGGGGGGCTGGTGGTGGTTGTCGTGGAGCCCGGGGGAGCGGTGGTGGTCGTGGAGCTTGGGACCGGCGTGGTGGTGGTCGTGGAGCCGGAGGGTTGGGTGGTGGTGGTCGTGGAGGCGGCCACGGTGACGCCGCACTGCGACTGCGCGGTGACGAAGTCGCCCACGGCGACGGGGCCGAGGGCGTACTGGTGCACGGCGTTGACGGAGATGGTTGTTCCGTCGACGATCTGCTCGTTGAAGACGATCTTGAAGTTGTTGTCGACGTTGGCGATGACGCCGAAGTAGGTCGTGTTGGGTGCCGGGTTCACCGGCGGCGTGACGATCTCCTCGCCCGGCTCACCGGACACGCTGTCGTCGGGGTCGTGGAGCACGAGAATGCCGTTGGTGATGGTGGCCGAGCCGGAGACGCCCGTCTCGGTGGCGGTGCAGGTGCTGGCGACGCCGCCGGGTGGAGGAGCCGAGAAGGGGCCATGGGGGAGGCCGTTTACCGTGGCCGAGCTGGTGACCGATCCACCCGGGCCGATGGTGCCCTGGGTGCTGACCACGATCGGGCCGGGGCTCTCGAAGATGTTGGCCGGCCCGTAGGTTCCGATGGCCCCGTCGGGATCGGTCTGGGACACATTCCCACCGGTCGACGGGAGGACCACCGAAGGACTTGCGCTCAAAGGCGTGCCGGGCGGGATCGTCTGGCCGAACCCCCTCACTGTCGGAGGCCCGCCGAAGAGGCCGATGTTGGTGTAGTAGCCGAACGCCCGACCGCTCACGGCGGTCACGTCGGCCGAGGACGACCCGGCGACGGCCACGAAGATCCCCGCGCTGAGCGCCGCCACGGCCACCACCCGCACGCCTTTCGCTCGCACGCGATTCCGCCTCATTGCTCGTTCCCTCCTCGCGCCGTTCCCCTTAACCCTGACCGTTGACGGTAGGGGCGAAGGCCGGTGAAGCCTCGACGAGCAGACGGGCAGTGCCGCTCTGGGGGTTGGCCGACACGATCGAGGAGAGCCCCTGCTCGACGATGCGTCCGGCGTCGAGCACCACCATGCGATCGGTCATCTTGCGCACCACGGCGATGTCGTGGGAGATGAACACCAGGCCGAGGCCCATCTCCGTCTGGCGCTCCCGCAACACCACGAGGAGGCGGGCCTGCTCGGAGGCGTCGAGCATGGCCGTGGGCTCGTCGGCCACGAGCAACTTCGGTCCCGCGACGAGGGCGCGAGCGAGGGCGATCCGCTGAAGCTGGCCGCCGGACAGCTCGTGGCTGCGGGCCCGGAGGAACGAGCCTGTGCCCGGCAGGCCCACACTCTCCAGGGCCTCGGCCACCGCGGCGCGGCGGCTGGCGTCGTCGCCCTCGTCGATCACGTCGAGCGGCTCGCGAACGAGCTGCTCGACGTCGAGGCGGGGCGAGAGGGCATCGGCAGGGTCCTGCATGACGAGTTGGATCCGGCGCCGGCGGATGCGGTCGGCGCCGTGCCACGACGAGGGCAGGCCTTCACCCTCGAGCTCGACGTGGCCGGAGTCGAGGGCGAGATGGCCGGCGATGATGCGGGCCAGGGTGGACTTCCCACTGCCCGAGGGGCCGACGATGCCGATCGACTCGCCCTCCTGCAGGTCGAGGGAGACCCCCGCCACGGCGGCCACCGCCTTGCGGCCCTTCCCGAACGACTTGAACACGTCGCGAGCGGACAGAAGCGTCTTCAAGCCGCCGAAATGGCAGAACACCTGGCGGTCGCGGGACGGGGCCAGGTCTGGGCGCTTCTCGCTGCAGGCGGCCTCGGCCTGGGTGCAGCGCGGGTGGAACGGGCATCCGGGAGGTACGGCCCGGGGGTTGGGGGGACGGCCCCGGATGGGGCGAAGGTCCTTGGTGGTGGTCATGACCGGGAAGGTGTTGATGAGCGCCCAGCTATAGGGGTGGGCCGGTTGGCCGATGACCCGGGCCGTGGTGCCCTCCTCCATGACCTCTCCCGCATAGAGCACCATCGTGCGAGTGGCGAGACTGGCTGCGTCGGGCAGGTCGTGGGAGATGACGATCAGGGCGAAACCCCGGGCTTCGGCCAGGGCGCTGACGCGTTGCACGAGGTCGTGGCGGGTGGCGGGGTCGAGCCCGGCGGTGGGCTCGTCGAGCACCAAAAGGGGGGGGTCGAGGGCCAGTGCCATGGCCAGCGCAGCACGCCGCCGCTGCCCACCCGACATCTCGTGGGGGTAGCGGTCGAGCAGGACCGGGTCGAGCAGCACTTCGGATGCCAGCTCGGCGGCGCGGCGGTTGGCGTCGCCAGCCCCCATCCCGAGACGCTCCCGAAGGGGTTCGGCCACCTGGTCGCCCACGGTGACCACGGGGTTGAACGGGGAGCCCTGCAAGGCCAGGGCGACCTTCGCCCAGCGCACCGACCGCAGGTCCTTGTCGGATGCCCCCATGATCTCGACGCCCTCGACCGCCACGCTGCCGCGCGCCTCTGGGGGTTGCACCAGGCCGGCCAGGCACAGGGCGAGAGTGGACTTGCCCGACCCGCTCTCGCCCACGATGGCCAGGGACTCGCCCCGCTCGAGCGAGAAGCTCACGCCCCGCACGGCCTGCACCTCGCCTCCGAAGGTGACCGACAGGTCCGTCACCTTCAGAAGGGGCGCGGTTCCCGCCGTGGGCGAGGTGGCCGATGTTGCGTCGCCGGGCGTGGTCACGCCGCCATCAGGTGTGGGCGCGAGGGCGCGTGAACCCCGGAGTGCGTCGGCGTGCGTGTGTGGACGGACAACTTGGAGACACCCACTCCCTACTCCAAGCCCGTGGTCGTGTGGACGACACGATCGAAGGAACGGAACCCTTGAAGATTGCGCTGAACCACATCTTATACCTCGTGACTCCGTCAGGCTCGGCCCGGTTCGGGGCCGCGCCCGTCGGTCAGAGCAGCGCCCAGGCCAGGAGGACGAGTGTTACCAGGAGTGCCGCAGCCACGAAGGCGTAGTCCGATCGGCGGCGGCGCTGGGGCCGGTACGGATTGAATCCCACGGGGCCAGTATCGCCGCCCCGGGGCGGGCCGGTCCCCACGACCCGAGCATCGAGCCTTCGATGTGTCCCACCCCGTCGGTAACCTGGGTTCAGCGATCGAGTGGCCGGCGCCCGCGGCCCTCCCGGACGTGTCCCATTTCCGAGGAGTCGCGTTGTTCGCCACCATCCCTTCGGCCACCCTGCTCGGCGTCGACGGCAGCCCCGTGCTGATCGAGGTTCACATATCGACGGGCCTTCCCGGCTTCACCGTCGTCGGCCTGCCCGACGCCGCCTGCCGGGAGTCACGCGACCGGGTGCGCGCGGCGTTGTTATCGAGCGAACTGAAGTGGCCGGTACGCCGCGTCACCGTCAACCTGGCGCCGTCCGGGTCCCGCAAGGGTGGATCGGGTCTCGATCTGCCCATCGCCATCGGTCTCCTGGTGGCGGCAGGCGACCTCGACGCCGAGGCGGTCGCCGGCATGGGCTTTCTCGGTGAGCTGGGCCTCGACGGGTCGATCCGGCGGGTACCCGGCGTAGTGCCGCTCGTCGAGTCCATCGAGTCCGGGAGCGTCGTGGTCCCGTCGGACTGCGGCCACGAGGCGCTCCTCGTCGGACGTCATCGCGTGCGGGTGGCCTCGAAGCTCGCCGAGCTGGTCGAGTGCCTGCGCGGCGAGGCTCCGTGGCCCGCGATCCCCGACCCACCTCGCCGCCCACCCCCCGGCGCAGGACTCGACCTGTCCGATGTACGGGGCCAACATGTCGGCCGCACCGCCCTCGAGGTGTGCGCAGCCGGCGGTCACCATCTCCTGCTCTGCGGGCCCCCCGGGTCGGGCAAGACCATGCTGGCCGTCCGGCTCCCGGGCCTTCTCCCGCCGCTCGGTCGCGACGAGGCCCTGGTGGCCACCCGGATCCATTCTGCCGCCGGCGGCCTGCTGGCTGGAGGTGGGCTCGTGGATCGGGCCCCGTTCCGGGCGCCCCACCACGGTGCGTCGTCGGTGGCTCTCATCGGCGGGGGGAGCGCCTGGATGCGACCCGGCGAGATCTCGCTGGCTCACGGAGGTGTGCTCTTCCTCGACGAGATGGGTGAGTTCCCGGCCTCGGTGCTCGATGCGCTGCGCCAGCCGCTCGAGGAGGGGGTCGTCCGGGTGTCGCGAGCCCGGGCCAGCGTGAGTTTCCCGGCCCGGTTCCTCCTCGTCGGCGCCACCAATCCCTGCCCATGCGGCCAGGGCGGTGCCCGGGGCGCGTGCCGGTGCAGCGAGGGGAGCCGGGCTCGCTACCACCGACGGTTGTCCGGGCCCCTCCTCGACCGCTTCGATCTCCGTGTGGTGGTCGGGCCACCGGAGGTCGGTGCCCTGCTGGGCGGACCGGCGGGGGAGGCCACGCCCGTGGTTGCCGGCCGCGTGGCGGCGGCGCGGGAGCGGGCCCGTGCCCGGGGGACAACGATTAACGCCGGTCTCCCATCCGAGCGCCTCGACGAACTGGCGCCGCTCACCCCCTTGGCCGCCCGCCTCCTGGAACACCGCTTGCGCAGTGGGGCCCTGAGCGCCCGGGGACTGCACCGGGTGCGGCGTGTGGCGCGCACCATCGCCGACCTGTCGGGGGCGCCGCGGCTCGTCGACGACGAACACGTGAGCCTGGCCCTGGGTCTTCGAGCCGAGGTCGTCGCAGGGGAGCACGCCGCATGAACGGCTGCGTCCCCGAACGCATGAACGGCTGCGTCCCCGAACGCAGTGCCGGCTGCGTGCCCGAACGCAGTGCCGGCTGCGTCCCCGACTTGCCGGATCAGGCCTGGGCGGCGGCGCTCGCGGGCCTGCCGGCGATGGGCCCGAGCCGACTGCGAGCGCTCCTGCGCCAGTGGCCGCCGGCCGAGGCCTGGCAGCGGGTGATGGCGGCTCGGGCGGTCGCGCATCCAGCGGTGGCCGCGGCGTGCCGTTCCGAACGCGCCGCGTTGAGTACCGCGTGGGCGCATGCCGCGAAAGCGGTCGATGTGTCCGAGTGCTGGGCGGCACACCGCCAGGCCGGCGTCGACGTGCTCCTACTGGGCGCCGATGGCTACCCGGCGGCGCTGGTCAACGATCACCAGGCACCCGCAGTGTTGTTCGCTCGCGGCCGACCGGCTGCCCTGGCCCCGCGCCGGGTAGCTGTCATCGGCACCAGGACCTGCTCGCGCTACGGCAACGAGGTGGCCCGGGAGCTCGGTCGCGACCTGGCCAACGCCGGCGTCACCGTCGTGTCCGGTCTGGCCCTCGGGGTCGATGGCGCCGCTCATGCCGGTACCCTCGACGCCGACGGTGCGCCGCCCGTCGCTGTCGTCGGGTCGGGCCTCGACGTCGTCTACCCCCGTGCCCATAGCCACCTCTGGGCCGAGGTTGGCGCGCGCGGGTTGTTGCTCTCGGAGGCCCCGCTCGGGGGCAGGCCCGAAGCGTGGAGGTTCCCCGTGCGCAACCGGGTGATCGCCGCTTTGGCGGAAGTGGTGATCGTCGTCGAATCCCACGCCAGAGGAGGATCGGTCCACACGGTCGACGCGGCCATAGCCCGAGGCACGCCGGTCATGGCCGTTCCCGGCTCGGTCCGCAGCGCGGCATCGGCGTTTCCCAATGCCCTGCTGGCCGACGGGTGTGCGCCCGTGCGCGACGCACTCGACGTGCTCGTCGCCCTCGGGTTGTCGTCGCCGCAGCAGGACTCCGGAGTCGGAGCCGACCTCCGCCCGCAACCGCAGGGCGACGCCGTGGCCGTGCTGGCCGCGGTCGGGTGGGAGCCGGTATCGCTCGACGACGTGGTCACCCGAACCGGCCTGGGTGCCGGATCGGCGAGCCTGGCTCTGGCCTCCCTCGAGACCAACGGTTGGGTTATCTGTCGCGGGGGTTGGTGGGAACGGGTGGCACCCGCCACAGGCGGGAGGCCGTTGGTGTCATGACCGGCTCCAACCGTCCGTCCGGTCGACAGCTACGCTTACGTGGTGATGAATCCGCAGGTGAGGGCCGTCAGCGCTTCGCTGGCGCCGACGTCACCCGGGCGGGCCTAGGCGATGGAAGACATCCCTCGCACCGACGGTGGCGAAGGTGTCGTCGAGCTGTGGCAGGAGTACAAGTCCACGGGCGCCATCGAGGCCCGGAACCGCCTCGTCCTGCACTACTCCCCGCTGGTGAAGTACGTGGCCGGCCGGGTGTCGTCGGGCCTGCCCCACAACGTCGACCCCGCCGACCTGGTGAGCTACGGCATGTTCGGGCTCATCGACGCCATCGACAAGTTCGACCTGGGCCGGGGCTTCAAGTTCGAGACCTACGCCATCAGTCGGGTGCGGGGCGCGATCATCGACGAGCTGCGGTCGATCGACTGGGTCCCGCGCTCGGTCCGGGCCAAGGCGCGCACCGTCGAGCGCACCTACGCCAAGCTCGAGAACGAGTTGCGGCGCACGCCCACCGACGCCGAGGTGGCGTCGGCGATGGGCATTGCCGAAGACGAGCTGCAGGCACTGTTCGCCCGGATCTCGTTCTTCGGGATCGTCGCCCTGGAGGAGACGCTCGCGGTCGGCCCCGACCGCTCCGACGCCGTCACCGTGGGTGACACCATCGCCGACATGGGTGTCGGGCCGGTGGCCGCGTTCGAGGAGGAAGAGACCCGCCAGATGCTCGTGGCCGCCATCAACCGGCTTCCGGAGCGGGAGAAGGTGGTCCTCGCCCTCTACTACTACGAGAACCTGACGCTCAACCAGATCGGCCAGGTCCTCGGCATCACTGAGAGCCGGGTGTGCCAGATCCACACCAAGGCGGTGCTGCAACTGCGTTCCAAGCTCGGCCGGTCCGAACGCGAGCCGGCCTGACAATCAGAACGCATCAGAATCACCCCTGGTCATACGACAGGGCCTGAGCTATACTCGCTGTCAGATTCTCCGCCGGTCGCCGGCGGCCCGGCACTTCCCCCCTGTTCTCGCTCGCGCTCTGAGCCGGCGCGCCCTCGCCGGCCGCGTCCGCACTCCGTGCCGGCCCTGGCGTCCGGCCGCGGGCCCTCCCCGTAGCACCTCCCCGGCAGCACTTCCCCGTGGTCGTCGTCGTCGTCCCGGGGGTTCCGAATGCGCCGTGTGGCCGTCGTGCTGGCCGTCGCCGTGGTCCTCGTCCGGTCTGCCTCCGTTGCAGCCGAACCCGTAGCTCCGAACACCGTCGGACCGAATGCCGTTGCCTACCGCCCACCGGTCGAGGGTCCCATTGTCGATCCCTTCCGTCCACCCCCGCACACCGGTGCGGCCGGGAACCGGGGAGTCGACTACGACACCACGCCGGGAGGTCCCGTGCGTGCGGCCGCCGACGGGGAGGTGGTCTTTGCCGGTGCCGTGGGCGGCAGCCTTCACGTCGTCGTTCTCCACGCCGACGGCGTTCGCACCAGCTACTCGTTCCTGCAGTCGATCGCCGTGCACCGGGGCGACCGGGTCGTGCAGGGCGAGGTGGTCGGTACGTCGCGTGACCGTCTCCACTTCGGCGCCCGGGTCGGCGACGCCTACATCGACCCCACCCGCCTGTTCGCCGCCGGACCCCCCGAGGTTCACCTGGTGCCCGACGACGAGCGACGGCCGGCATCGGAGGCCCACGAGCGGTCGGGCCTGCTCGCCGGGCTCGGCGATCTGGCGGGGTCGGTCGTGGGGTCGACGGCGGACGCAGTGAAGTGGGCCCGCGACCGTGCCGCCGCTGCGCCCGGTGAGGCGGCCCGCCAGGCCTGGGACAACCTCGCCCGGCAGGTCGAGGAGCTCTACGGCGTCGTCACCTACCTGCACGACCTGAGTCCCGGGGTCCTTGTCGAGCGTGAATTGCGAACCATCGCCGACTGGTATGCCCAGCGGGGCCACTGCACCTCCAGACACGTCGCGCCGGCACCGCTCCACCCCGGCGAGCATCTGGCCGTGGAGGTGGCGGGGTTCGATTCGTCGAGCCATGAGGTCGGCATCGACCGCCTCGATACGAGCGCTCTCGGCTACGGCCCCGGCGACGTCGAGCGCTTTTCCTACGCCGGGGGCACTGTCCTGGACAACGCCTACGACCCCCCGATCACCGGCCAGGACATCCGCCTCTCCGCCCGGCGTCTGCGCCAGCTGTTGGAACGGCTGGGCCGGGAACGCCCGGGTCTGCCAATCGACCTTCTGGCTCACTCCCAGGGCGGCATCGTGGCTCGCCAGGCACTGGCCATGGAGGCCGACCCGGGCGACGGCAATCTTCCCCCGATCAACTCGTTGGTCCTCCTCGGCGTTCCCAACACGGGAACCGACCTGGCGACGGCCGCCGTCATGCTCGGACACCGCCGGTCGGGTGCCCTCGTCGAGGACCTGGTCGGCGTGGCCATGCCGGACAAGGCCGACATCAACGGCGCCTCGATCCATCAACTGGCCGAGACGTCTACCCTCCTGGCCCGCCTGAACAACACGCCTCCACCGGCCGGCGTCCATGTGGCCTCCATCGGCGCTCGCACCGATCCGGTCGTTCCCGCCCTCCACACGCGACTCCAGGGGGCCGACAACATCATCGTCGACAGTGGCGGGGGTGTGTTCACCCACGACCAGCTACCCGGCTCCGCCGAGGCCCGCCGCGAGGTCGGCCTGGCTATTCACCACCTTCCCCCGACATGCCAGACCCTGGCCGACATGCTTGCCGATACGGCGGTGACCCAGGGGATCAGCTGGGTCGACGACGCCGTCGGAGCCGGCGCCTGGGCCACTGGCATCTGGGTCGACGGCGCGTCGCCCTCGTTTCCGAGCATCCCTGTGTTCTACGGCCGGAGGTAACGCAAATGAGAAAGATCCCTGTTCGTGTCGTCCTCGTTGCTGCCCTGCTACTCGCCGGCTGCGGCCATGGGGCCGATCGCACCTCCGGGTCATCCGCCGAGGCATTGCTCACCGGTTGGCGGTGGACGGCACCCCGCCCGTCGTATGTGGGCATGCCGGGAGCCGACGATTCGGGCGTGGCGGTCACCTTTGGCCACTCGCACGCGGTGCTGCTCGACCCCGCCGGCCAGGTCCGTTGGACGATCGACCGGGCGCGCCTTCGCGACGTCGCCCCCCGGCTCACCGGCGACGCCGTCCTCATGGCCACCGAGGACGGGCTGGTCTCGTTCGACCGGGCCGGCGGCGCCCTGCGGTGGGCCGCCGACCTCGGGGAGCGGGCGAGCTCGCCCGTGGTGGTGTCCACCGTCGCGGTCGTCAGCACATGGGACGGATCCCTCATCGGCGTCGACATCGGCACCGGGTCGGTGGTGTGGCGTTTCGCTCTGCCAGGTCGCGCTCTCGGGTCGGCTGCGGTTTCGGGTGGTGCGGTGCTGGTGTCCTGGGAAGGCGACCATGGCGCCGGGGCCGGTGTCATCGCCGTCGACGCGTCGACGGGCCGCGAGCGCTGGTCCATTGCGGTTCCGGCGGGCGGCGTCAGCGCCCCGGGCGTGATTGCCGCATCGGGTGCCGGGAATGTGGTGGTGGTCGTCGCCGGCGACAGCGCCGCCCACGGGCTCGCCCCCGACTCGGGAGTCGAGCGGTGGCGGGTCGACGTCGGCGGCTCGGGGTCGCCCGAGGACGGTCCCCTCGACGCTGGTGGCGGCGCGGCCCTGGTCGCCGATCGCCTCGGAGGTATGGCCCTGCTCGACGCCGGCGATGGACGGTCCCGGTGGGAGGCGAAGAGCGACGGAGCCGCCGTCCGGGGCGGTCTCGCAGGTCCGGGACCGGGGGGGACGTTCGCCCTTCCCCTCGAGGACGGCCGGCTCATGCTGGCCGGACCGGGCCGGCCGGTCGCGTTCGTCGATCCTCCAGGCCGGGTGAGCGGCGTCGCCACGGGCCCCGGCGGGACGCTGCTGGTCGCGGTGCGGGAGGCGGCCGACAACGACCTCACGGCGTCCACCGGGTGGTGAGCGACCCAAGAACCCCGTTCTGGTCGGGTTTCTGGTGGCCGGAACCGACACGAAACCCGACCAGAACAAGAATTAGCCGCTCGGGCCCTCGCGCTACACTCCGATAGCTCCGGGCACGAGGCACGGAAGCAACCCACGCCTGTTCGCATCCCACGGTCGCTCGCAGTCTGAGCGCAGCGCCCAGGCGAAACCAACCGATGGGGAGGAGAGCCATGGCCGTAGTGACCATGAAGCAGCTGCTGGAGGCCGGGATGCATTTCGGTCACCAGACCCGGCGTTGGAACCCCAAGATGAAGCGCTTCATCTTTGGCGAGCGCAACGGCATCTACATCATCGACCTCAATCAGACGTTGGGGCGCATCGACACGGCCTACAGCTTCGTGCGCGACCTGGTGGCGGGTGGTGGTTCGATCTTGTTCGTCGGCACCAAGAAGCAGACCCAGGACGCCATTGCCTCGGCGGCCCAGCGCGTTGGGATGCCCTACGTGAACGAGCGGTGGTTGGGAGGCATGCTCACCAATTTCCAGACCATCAGCGGCCGGGTCAAGAAGATGGCCGAGTACGAGCGCATGAAGGAGAGCGGCGACTTCGAGGTCATGCCGAAGAAGGAAGCCCTCATCCTCGGCCGGGAGTTGGAGAAGCTCCAGCGCAACCTCGGGGGCATCCGCAACCTGGGCCGCCTTCCCGAGGCCATCTTCGTGATCGACACCAAGAAGGAGCACATCGCCGTCACCGAGGCGAACAAGCTGGGCATGCCCATCGTGGCCGTCGTCGACACCAACTGCGATCCCGACCTGATCCAGTACATCGTCCCCGGCAATGACGACGCCATCCGGGCGGGCACCCTGATGTGTCGGATCATCGCCGACGCCGTGGAGGAGGGGCGGGAGATCGCATCCCGCCGCAACGCCAAGGTGGCAGCCGCCGCACCGGCGCCCACCGTCGACCCCGAGGCCGAGGCTCGCAGGCTCCAGCAGCAGGCCGAGGCCCGACGCCAGGCGGCCCTCCAGGCGCAGGAGCGCGAGGCCAGGATGGCCACGTCGCGCCGTCCCCAGTCCGTCGACGGCGACACCGAGGCTCAGCCCGCTGCGGCCGAGGCCGAGGCCGGGGCACCCTCCACGCCTTCCACCGACGCACCGACGACCCCCACCGACGCGCCGGCCCCTGCCGACACACCCACCGCCGAGGCGCCCCCCATCGACGCACCTGCTGCTGACGCACCTGTCGCCGATGCGGGCCCAGCTGCTCCGGGCAGGGGCTGAGGCGTGGCCGAGTTCGGTGCCAAGGACGTCCAGGCCCTCCGCCAGGCCATGGGCGTGGGGATGATGGACGCCAAGCGCGCCCTCACCGAGAACGGGGGTGACATGGACGAGTCGAGGCGCTGGTTGCTCGAGCACGGCCTGGCCAAGATGGGCGAGCGGTCCGACCGGGCCAGCACCCAGGGCGCCGTCACCGTGGTTCGCGACGGCCAGACCGCCGCCGTGGTGTCCCTGCGATGCGAGACCGACTTCGTGGCCAAGTCCCCGGACTTCACCTCATTGCTCGACGAGCTGGCCGCCCTGGTCGTGGGCAAGGGCGAGGCCGCTGTCGCCGAGCGCCAGGACGCCATCGACGCCCTGCGCATCTCGTTGAAGGAGAACATCCAACTCGGCGAGGTTTACCGTTTCGAGGCTCCACCCGATGCCGTGCTCGACGCCTACGTGCATCTGCAGAACGGCCGGGGTGTCAACGGCATCCTCGTCGAGCTGGCGGGAGGCGACGAGGCCAAGGCCCACGAGGTCGCCCTCCACATCGCCTTTGCCAAGCCGGGATGGCTCAGTCGCGACGATGTTCCCGCCGAGCGGGTGGCCGACGAGCGGGAGCTGTTGGCGAACCTCACCCGCAACGAGGGCAAGCCCGAGGCGGCCATCCCCAAGATCGTCGAGGGCCGTTTGGGCAAGTTCTTCAAGGAGAACTGCCTGCTCGAGCAGGCCTACGTGCGCGACACCAAGCTCGCCATCTCCCAGTACCTCGGCGACGCCACCGTCACCAGGTTCGTCCAGGTCGTCGTGGGCTGATGGGGGCCCTGACCGGTCGCCGTGGCTGACCCGCCGCGCTGGTCGCGGGTGGTGCTCAAGCTCTCGGGCGAGGCGTTCGCCGATCCCGAGACCGGCTTCGGCATCGACGGACAGGTGGTGGCACGCATCGCTCTCGAGGTGGCGGAGGTGCGTCGCGACCTCGGCATCGAGATGGCCATCGTCGTCGGGGGAGGCAACATCTGGCGGGGAATGGCGGGCGCCGGGGCAGGCATGGACCGGGCCCAGGCCGACACCATGGGCATGCTGGCCACGATCATCAATGCCCTGGCTCTCCAGGACGCGCTGGAGAAGCTGGGGGAGCCCACCCGGGTGATGACCGCCGTGCAGATGGCCCAGGTGGCCGAGCCCTACATCCGGCGCCGGGCCCAACGTCACCTGGAGGCAGGCCGGATCGTCATCATGGCCGGAGGCACGGGAAACCCCTTCTTCACCACCGACACCACCGCGGCCCTGCGGGCTGCGGAGATCGGCGCGACCGCGGTGTTCAAGGGCACCCACTCGGGCGTCGACGGGGTCTACACCGACGACCCCCTCACCAATCCCGAAGCCACCAAGTTCACCGAGGTCCACTACATCGAGGTCCTCAATCGCGGCCTCAAGGTGATGGACGCCACAGCCATCACCTTCTGCATGGACAACAAGCTCCCGATCGTCGTGTTCGACCTCATGGCGCCGGGCAACATCCGTCGCGCCATCCAGGGGGAGGCCATAGGCACCCTGGTCAACTGATCCCGGGGTGGCACATGGTACGTCCAGGGGGCCTTACCGTCGGCTTCGGCGCCTTCGGCGATATTCCCGTGCCCGGCGACTACGACGGCAATGCCACCACCGACTTCGTCGTGTTCCAACCGTCCACGGTCACCTGGTACGTACGGGGCGGGATCACCGTGGCGTGGGGTGGCGCCGGCGACATCCCGTTGCCGCTCCCCGACTCCATCCAACGCTTCTTCTTTCCACGGCCTTGACCTGAGTGTCTCGATACTCCGATCCCGGGGCCGGCTCCCAAACAGGCTGCTCAAACTGCACTCCACCCCACCGACAGTGACTCGCGCGGACGACGACGGCGGGTACGCTGGTCAGAATGACGTCGCCTGGGCCGGAGGGGCCCCCTGAGCGGGATTGCGGCGACGGCCGATGATCGACGACATCCTCGCCGACACGGCCGACAAGATGACGAAAGCGGCGGCCCATACGCGCGCCGACTTTGCCTCGATCCGCACGGGGCGGGCCACCCCCGCTCTCGTCGAGAAGATCAAGGTCGACTACTACGGCAGCGAGGTGCAGCTCCAGCAGCTGGCCGGCTTCAGTGTGCCTGAGGCGCGTGTGCTCGTGATCGCCCCCTACGACAAGGGGGCCATCAAGGCCATCGAACGATCGCTGCAGAACTCCGACCTCGGTATCACGCCGTCGAACGACGGCCAGGTGATCCGCCTGACGTTCCCCCAACTCACCTCCGATCGGCGGAAGGAGCTGGTGAAAGTGGCCCGCCACAAGGCCGAGGACGGCCGGGTGGCAACCCGGAACCTGAGGCGCACGGCGCGCCACGAGCTCGAGGCTTTGGAGAAGAATGGAGAAATCTCCTCCGACGAGCTCGACCGGGCCGAGAAGGAGCTGGAGAAGGTGACCCACGAGC
>JBBRXY010000014.1:0-53450 GCA_038238185.1 Acidimicrobiales bacterium | reverse complement strand
GTGCCGAACCACACCGCAGTACCGTCGACCACCAGGGCCTCCCGTTTCTCGGACCGTCAGACAGTCACGAGATTCGTGGAGGCCCCAGCCTCAGCGGTGGACCCTCACCACCCGGTCATCCCAGGTTCGTCGCGAAGGGCCGGTATCCGGGGCCAAACTCGGGGCCCGACCGGAGTACGGCGACAGCGACACCTACGCTGGTGTGGCGATGAGCCCCGACTCGACCGACCCAACGGACCTTGCCGAGGCGGAAGAGCCGGTCGCCCCTGACCCCCCCGAAGTTCCCGAAGTGCCGGAATCGTCGGCCGATCCGGACGGCGCCGAGCCGCCAGAGGTCCTGCCTGGATACGTTGCCAACCTGCGGCGCACCCGCAAGGCCCTCTGGATCGCCGTGGCCGTGGCCGTTCCCGTGACCATGCTCATCCTGGTGCTCGCCACCAGGCCGTCGGCTGAGAGCAAGACGGCCGACTCTCCGCTCCTGGGCAAGCCCGCACCGGCGGCCGAGGGCACGACGGTCGACGGTCAACACGCCGCCCTGGCCGACTTCCGCGGGAAGTGGGTGGTGGTCAACTTCTTCGCCACCTGGTGCACGCCGTGCCGGGAGGAGCACGCCGACCTCGTCCGCTTCCAGGACGTCCACCGCGCCGCCGGCGACGCCACGATCATGGCCGTGGTCTACAGCGACAGCTCCTCGGCGGTGCGCGACTTCCGGGCCAAGGAGGGCGGCGACTGGCCCATGCTCGTCGACCCCGACGGCCGCATCGCCCTCGACTACGGCGTCGGGGGCGTGCCCGAGTCCTTCGTGATAAACCCCGACGGTGTCATCGTCTCCAAGATCCTCGGCGGTGTGCGGGCCGCCGACCTCCAGCGCCTCATCGACCAGGCTCAGCTCCAGTCCCAGGGTGGCCGATAGGCGTCCCTACGGGATGGGCAACTTCGTCTATTGGCGCGAGGACGGGAAGTCGGGCCGCAGCGGCGTACTGACGGTGACGGCCACCGGGCGCCAGGTCGACGGGTACTCCTGGGTCCCGGCCCGCATCACCCACGGCATCGCAGTTCCCCAAACCGGGGCGGCCGGAGCTGGCGACCTGGCCGAGTGGGAGCAGCGCCGTAACTGCAGCGGCTTGGCGCCGTAGTGGTTCCCGCTAGCGCCTACTGGGGGATGCGGAGGACCTGGCCCGGGAAGATGAGGTTGGGGTCGTGGACCTGGTTGCGGTTGGCCTCGAAGATCCGGGGGAACAGGTTGCCGTCGCCGTAGAAGCGGCGGGCGATGCCCGACAGGGTGTCGTTGGGCTCGACGGTGTATTGAAGAAAGCCTCCGTAGGGGTCGACCAGGGCGCGGCCGAAGGTGATGGGAACCACGACCTTGTGCAGTTCGCTGCCGTCCTTGGCCGACGCCTCGAAGACCTCGAGCGTCCCCTGGGCGGTACCGGGTACCGCGCCGATGGGGAGCTCGGCGTGGAAGTTGCCGAGGGCCCCGTTGCCGAGTCCGGCGTGGATCGACACCCGAGCCAGCTCGTTGCCGGAGGCATCCCGCACCCTGGCGCTGAACGTGGCTTCGAAGCCGGTTCCTATCCCACAGACGCCGACGGGATCGTCGACGATGTCGAAGGGCTGGGGTTGGCGAACCGTGAGAGGCGCGAAGCCGGACATCTGGCGGACCTTCCGTTGGGGAGCTGGTTCGACCATCTTCGACGGTAGGCGGCCCGGCGTCGAGTGCACCCCCCGGCTCCCGCATCGCGCGCGACCGTGCTGCTACACCTGTGGGCCATGGCCGTGGTCGAGATCGAGGGTCTGCGCAAGGAATACCGGCGGTTCCGGCACCGGCCCGTCGTGGCCGTCGACGGCCTGGACCTCAGCGTCCCGTCCGGTGGGGTGTTCGGGTTCCTGGGTCCCAACGGCTCGGGCAAGACGACGACGATCCGTTGCCTGCTCGGCCTGGCCCGTCCCAGCTCCGGCACGTGCCGGCTGCTCGGCGCCAACTCCGGCAGCGAACTGCCCCGGGTCATCGGGCGGGTCGGGTCGCTCGTGGAAATGCCTGGATTGTTCCCCGGCCTGTCGGCCCGGAAGAACCTGGCCGTGCTGGGCCGGCTCGAGGACATCGGTGCCACGACCGTCCAGGCCACGCTGGAACGCGTTGGTTTGGCCGAGCGGGCCGACGATCAGGTGCGGGGGTTCTCGCTGGGCATGCGCCAGCGCCTCGGGATCGGCATCGCCCTGCTCAAGGATCCCGAGTTGCTCGTGCTCGACGAGCCGGCGAACGGCCTCGATCCGGCGGGGATCAAGGAGGTGCGCGACCTGCTCAAGGGCCTGGCGGCCGAGGGGAGAACGGTGTTCGTCTCCAGTCACATCCTGAGCGAGGTGCAGCAGTCCTGCGACCGGGTGGCGATCATGTCGGGCGGACGCTGTGTCCGGTCCGGGCCCGTCGACGAGGTGTTGTCCGGCGGCCGACCCACCGGACTGGTCGTGAAGTTGGCGAACCTGGACCGGGGGTTGTCGGCTCTCACCGAGGCCGGGATCGCCGCGCACCGGGCCGACGGTTTCCTGCGTGTAGATCTCCCGGCCGCCGAGGCCGAGAGGGTGACACGAGCTCTCGTACGCAAGCGTCTGTACCTCACCGAGCTACGTCCCGAGGAGGTCAGCCTCGAGGCGGTGTTCCTCGAGCTGACATCGGGGCGCGAGCAGGGCGGTATGGCCGACGGGCCAGCGGCACCGGAGGTCGCCGAATGACGGCATTGCTGGCGGGCGAGCTTCGGCGCCTGTTGTCCCGGCGGATGATCCGGGTGCTTGTTCTTCTGGCCGTTGCCGGCATTGTCGTCGCCAGCGTGATCACCTTCTTCAACACCGAGGGGGTGTCGGACGCGACGCTGCGGCGCCGCACCGCCGAAGCCGAAACCAGGGTGACCAGGTGCGTCCAGGAGTCGGCCCGGGCTCCGAACCCCAGCGTGTCCCCCAGCGGAAAGCCCGTCATGTCCTTCCAGGATCTCCGGGAGATGTGCCGCTTCCGGGTCGGAAAGGTCACCGACCACCGTTTCGAGCTGTCGGAGCTCAAGGGGATCCTGCAGGGGGTCACCGCGCCGCTGGTGATCGTGGCCTGGGTAATCGGCGCGTCGAGCATCGGCGCCGAGTGGCAGGCGAGGTCGATCACCACGCTTCTCACCTGGGAGCCTCGGCGTGGCCGGGTGCTGGTGGCCAAGGTCGTGGCGGCAATGGTCGCGGCGTGCGCCTTCAGCCTGGTGAGTTGGGCATTGCTGTCGGCAGCCCTGTTGCCCTCGGCCCTCCTCCACGGCACCACTGCGGGGACCGGCGGCGGATGGCTGCGTTCGGTCGGGGCCGTCGTCCTCCGGGGCGAGCTGATGATCGCCATCGCCACCGGTGTGGGCTTCGCCGTAGCGTCGATCGGTCGCAACACCGCCGCCGCCCTCGGGGTGGGCTTCGCCTACTTCCTGGTGATCGAGAACGTCGTCGGGAACTACCTGGCCGGGTACCGGCGCTGGCTGATCCTCGGCAACTCCATCGTGTTGATCTCGGGCAAGGACAGCGGCGGGGAGGTGGCCGGGCGCAGCGTGCTCGTTGCCGGGATCTATCTGTCGGCGGTGGCGGTGGTGCTGCTCGCCGTGGCTGTCATGGCCTTTCAACGCCGGGACGTCGGCTGACCACGAACCCCCTCGCCCGTGCGCCGCCGACAATGCCGATGTATTTTTGACGCCATGTGGCGGCTCGTATTCGGAGTGGGCGTCCGAGAAGTCTCGGGCCACAAGTTCGTGAGGATGTAGGCCACGGTCATGAAGATTCGCATCAACTCCGATGCCGGCCGACGACACCGGTCGGACTGCCGCCATGCCGGTGCCGGCCGACCTCGTCCACGGTCGGGGGGGCGGTCTCGGTGAGCAAGATCTTTATCTGCTACCGCCGGGAGGACACGGCCGGCTACGCGGGCCGACTTCACGATCGACTGCTGACCACGTTTGGCGCGTCATCGATCTTCCGGGACATCGACGACATCGAGCCCGGCGTCGACTTCGGCGTCGCCATCGCCGAGGCGGTGCGGGCCTGTGACGTCCTGGTCGCGGTGATCGGGAACAGCTGGTCGACGATGACCGATCGGGCCGGGAACCGCAGGCTCGACGATCCCGACGACTACGTGCGAAACGAGATCTCCACCGCGCTGGATGCCAACCTCATGGTCATCCCTGTCCTCGTCGAGCGGGCCACCATGCCGGGACCTGACGAGCTGCCCGGCCCACTCGGTCGCCTCAGCCGCCACAACGCCATCGAGGTCAGCGACGAGCGGTGGGACTACGACATGAAGCGGCTCATCACCCGGCTGGAGGTCGCCACGAGCGGGCGGGACCAGACCCAGTTCCACATCTCCGGATTCGAGGCCGCCACCGTCATCCGCAGTGGCAGTGGGTGGACGCTGTACCGGGCCCGACGGGTGGGCACGAGTCGCTGCGTCACGATCAAGGTCCTGCGCGCGGCCGACCTGTCGGCCGAGGCCATCGAACGGCTCCGGCGTGACTGCTCGACGATGGCCGAGTTGTCCCGCCACCCGAACCTCGCCACCGTCCAGGGGTGCGGCCTGACCAACGACGGCCACCCGTTCGTGGTGATGGAAGACCTCGACGGGTCCTGCCTCGAGGATCGGCTCCAGCGCGGCGGCCCGTTCCCTTGGCAAGAGGTGGTCGCCATCGGTCGCAGGCTGGCCGACGCCCTGCAAGCGGCCCACAGTGCCGGTCTCCTGCACTGCGATCTCAGCCCCTTCAAGGTGTTGCTGGGGCCGGCCAACGAGCCCCTCCTGGCCGACTTCGTGCTAGCTCGTCTCGAGAACGAGGCGAGCGTGATCACCTCCGGCGTGCTGGCGCGGGTGGCTCACACCGCTCCCGAAGTGCTCACCACGGGCGCCTACTCGATGGCCAGCGACGTCTATTCGCTGGGATCGACGCTGTATACCTTTCTGGCGGGAGCGCCCGCCTTCCTCGGCGACGGCGACGGGCGCTTCGTGGCGATGGTCGCCCGGGCCACGACCGCGCCCGCGCCCGACCTCCGTCCCCTCGGTGTGCCCGACTCGGTGTGCTCGGTGATCGAGCGGGCGATGGCCAAGGCGCCCGAGGACCGTTGGCCGTCGGCCGGAGACCTCGGCCTGGCGCTCAAGGGTGCCCAGCGCAAGGAGATGGGTCTGGAGGATTTGGCCCCGCCGATCGAAATCGGTGACTCGGCGACCGCCGGCACCGCATCGGAACCGGCGACGCCGGCCGCGACCCTTGCCGACAGCCACCCCACCGGCGCCCCCCCGACGATCGCCCCCCCGACGATCGCAGCCCCGAGCATCGCCCCGGCGCCTCCGCCGACCCCGACGGTCGAGACGGCGCACCCGGCGCCACCGACGCTCGACCTGCCGACGCTCGACCTTCCGCCGCCGCCCGCGGACTCGCCGCCGACGGTCGACACACCGCCGCCCCCTCCAACAGCCGACACACCGCCCACGACGCCGACGGTCGACCCGCCACCCCCTCCTCCGCCGGCGCCCCCGCCCATCGACCTGCCGCCTACGCCGGCGCCGCCGACTCCGCCGATCGACAAGTCGCCCACGGTGCCGGAGCCGGTCCCGGCGGTCGAGCCGCCGGCCGCGGCAGCCGGCAAGAAGTCCCGCAGGGCCTGGCTGGTCGCGGCGGCCGTGGTCCTCGTCGTGGGCGGGGGCACGGCCATTGCCATGAGAGGAGGCGGCGGCACGACGTCCATGCAGACGAGCGCGGCCAACATCGGTGCCCCTGCCGCGGCTCCGTCCACCACCGCAGCCGCCGCCCCTGTCGTCGCCAAGCCGGTCGTCCACTTCTCCGTCGTCGACAAGGTCCTCCCCGACGACAAGGCCGACGATGTCGAGCTCACCATCGACGACGGGCCCACCGTCCGGTTCGCGGGCAGCCCGGACGGCGGCGTGCAGCCGCATCCGCTCACCGTCACCGAGGCGGGCAAGCACCACTACAAGCTGAGCGTCGTCACTACCACCAAGACCGGCGTCAAGAGCACGGTGACGGGTTCGGGCAACCTCGACGTGCAGGAGGGCCGCCAGTTCGACGTCGGCACGGTGGCCAACACCCCCGGGTTCGTGTGCCTGGCGCTGGAAGGTACCTGCCAGGACGAATGATCCCTGCCGGGCTGCCGGGCTGCCGGGCTGCCGGGCTGCCGGGCTGCCGGGCTGCCGGGCTGCCGGGCTCAGCCAGTCCCGGGCCGGTAGCGCACCCATGCACCCGGCTCGGCGGAGGTGTCGGTGGTGCAGTCACCGGGGCCCTGGATGGTCTGGGTGAGCGTAGGGGTGGATGCCGTGGTGCCCACGAAGCCGGTGGGCGGGGAGTAGAAGACGTCGGCGCGGGGATATGCCGCGCACGAGGGGGCGGCCGCGCCGTACCACTGCACGCTGGTGGCGCTGCTGGGCGAGAGCTTGCCCCATGCCGGGGGTAGTGACAGCCGGCCGATGGGCACCCAGGCGGCCGCGGTGTAGTCGTATACCCACGCACCCCACGTTCCCGGCGCGAGTTGGTAAACGAACGTGAAGTAAAAGCGTCCGGCCGACCAGTTGAACGGCACCACCGCCGAATGGGCCCGTCCCTCCGGGTCCACCACGTTGAACAACGCGAACTTCCCGCCAGGGTCGTCGACGAGGCCCACGGCGCCCTGCGCCGTGCCGTTGGCGAAGCTGAAGAACTGGGCGAACAGGTATGCAGGCGGACGCTGTCCCGCTCCGGCGGTGGGATCGTTGGCCATCGCCATCCAGCTCCCGACACCGTCGAGGGGGGAGGCACTCGGCTGCGACCATAGTGAGTAGGCGGCGCCTTGTGTCTTGGGGCCGACCGGAACGGTCGTCGTGGTGGTTGACGTCGAGGTCGTGGACGTCGACGGGGGAGCGGTCGTCGTTGTCGTCGCGCTGGCCACCGCCGACACTTTCCGGATGCGGCCGTTCTGCGTATCGGCGATGTAAAGGTCCGAGCCGTCGAACGCCAGGCCGCCGACGCCGCTCAACTGGGCACTGGTGGCTGGGCCCCCGTCGCCGGACAACCCGCGTGCCCCCGTGCCGGCGACCGCGGCGGTGCCGGTCGGCGTGACGTGAAGAACGCGGGCACCGTCGCCGACGAACAGCCCGCCGCCGCCGTCGGACGTGATCCCCAGGGCCCACCCGACGTCGGCGATCGAGGAGATTCCCCCGTCCGGCGTCACCTTGCGGATCTTCCCGTTGAACGTGTCGGCGATGAACAGGTTGCCGGCGTCGTCGACGGTCAGGCCGTTGGGGTACTTCAGCTGGGCGGCGATCGCCGGACCACCGTCGCCACCGAAGCCCTCCTCGCCGGTGCCCACGACGGTGGAGATGTTCCCACCGGAATCGACCTTGCGCACCCGATGGGCGCCATTGTCGGCGATGAACAGGTTGCCGGACCTGTCGACGGCGAGGCCGCCGGTGTAGCCGATGGAAGCCGACGTGGCCGGGCCGCCATCGCCGGTGTAGCCGACCGTCCCGTTCCCGGCGACCGTGGATATGGTGCCGTCGATCCCGACCTTGCGGATGCGGAAGTTCAAGTAGCTGGCGATGTACACGTTGCCGGCGGTGTCGAGGGCGATGTTCGACGGGTACCTCAGCGCCGCGGCTGTCGCCCGTCCGCCATCACCGGAGTAGCCATCCTCGCCGTCGCCCGCGAAGGTCGTAATGACGCCCGATCGGCTCACTCGCCGGACCCGGTGATTGGCCCAGTCGGCGATGTAGGCGTTGCCCGATGCGTCGAGGGCCACGTCGCTCGCGCTCGTGAGTTGGGCGTCGGTCGCCTGGCCACCGTCGCCCGCGAAGCTGAACGACCCGTTGCCGGCGACGGTCGCGATGACACCCGCCCGGTCGACCTGCCGGACCCGGTAGCCGTTGACCTCGGCGATGTAGAGGTTCCCGGTGGCGTCGAGGGCGAGGGGCCCCGGCGCCATGAGGGTGGCTCGCGTCGCCGGTCCACCGTCGCCGGTGGAGCTGTAGGCGCCGGTGCCGGCGACCAGAGTGACGTGGCCGGACGCGTCGATCTTCTGCACCTGGTCGCACCCGGACACATAGAGGCCCCCCTCGGGATCGCCGACGACGTTGCTGCCACACGTGTTGGCGACGGTGGAGAGAATGCCCTGGCGATCCACCTTGCGGACCCGGAGGCTGAAACCGTCCCCGAAGTAGAAGTTTCCGTTCCCGTCGACAGCCACGTCGTAGGTGTTGATCTGAGCCTCGGTGGCGGGTGTCCCGTCAGGGCTGCTCCCGGCGCCCACATCCACCGACCCCCGCCCGGCCACTGTCGTGATCGTGCCGGACTGGTCGATCTTGCGAATGCGCGAGTTGGTCGAGACGAACAGGTTGCCGGCGCCGTCGAAGCCCATGCCCCACATGTACTTGAGGGAGGCCGAGAGGGCCGGGCCGCCGTCGCCGGCATCGCCCTCGGTGCCGTTGCCGGCCACGATGGTGATCTGGCCCGACGGCTCCATCCTGCGAATGCGGTAGTGGAAGGAGTCGGCGATGTAGAGGTTGCCGGCTGCATCCAGGGCCAGGGCATTGATGTAGCCGAGGCTGGCCGAGAGAGCGGGCCCGCCGTCGCCGGTGGAGTCGGGGCCCTGACCGTCGTAGGTGCCGTTGCCCGCCACGATGCGCTGGAGACCCGTGGTCGTGTCGAGGACGCGGACCACGTTCCTGGCCTCGTCGGCCATGTAGACGAGCGCCCCGCGGCCGACCATGGCGCGCACCCGCTGGGCGACGTTGCGGGCCGGCCCCTGGCCGAGCCCTCCTGCGTAGGTCGTGATCTCTCCGGGTAGCCCGGCGGCAGCCGGCCCGGTCGACATCGTCGCCAGCAACGGGAGGACGAGAGCGATGGCCACAACCGCGCGGGCGCGAGAAGGAGAGATACCTGTTGCATCGGCGGCCTCGGGATCGAGCTTGAGGACATCATTGAGCGAGGACCTGGGGGCGACCTCGACTAACCTTGGGTCCTGGTGAGTCCCTTGCGGTTGTACGGCGTGTCTTCCTGTATCCCTTCGCGCTGGTGAGCGAACACCGGACCTGGCTGGTCCGCTTCTGGTGCCGCTGCGGCTGGCTGGGGCGCACGCTGATGATCGGGTTGGCCATGGGGTCGGTGTGCTTCGTCCTTCTGGTCATGAGCGTGATCGGCGCCATGGCGAAGCCCGGCAACGAGAGCTTCTCGGCCAAATGGGCCGACGTCCTGCGCGACCACCATGCGAGCTTCATCGTCATGCCGCTGGAGGACTGGTACTTCACCCGCGCCCAACCGGCCAAGGGTGGTCAGCCGAAGGGGCTGAACCATATCCCCGGAGTGGCGCTGCCCACCGTGCCCACGTCCGCCGACGCCACCACGCTTCCACGCCCGCCAAAGGTGGTCGCGCCCCGGCACCTGACGGCACCGCACGACGTCGAGCTGGTCGTGCAACCCCCCCTTGCCGACGAGGGGAAATGGCTCCCGGCCGGTCCGATGATCAACGGCACACCGGGGATGTACGTCGCCCAGTTCCGGGCCGACAGCGTGTACACCAGCCAGATTACGACCGCGGCGTGGATCGACCCGACGTTGCTGCGCGTTCGCCTCAACCCCGGTGACGGGGAGCCCGGCGGCACATGGTCAGTGCCGCCGGTGATCGCCGGCGACGCCCTGCGCCAGATCGTCGCCGCGTTCAACGGTGGGTTCCGGTTCAAAGAAGCCCAGGGAGGGTTCCACCTCGAGGGCCGCGACGCCGTGGCGTTGCGGGAGGGAGCGGCGTCGATCACCATCGACAAGGACGGGCACATCAATGTCGGCAAGTGGGGCAGCGACGTGGGCATGGGCGACAACACCGAAGCGGTGTTGCAGAACCTGACCCTGCTCGTCGACGGCGGCCAGATCGATGCCTCGGTGAGCCACAACGACACGCGGGCGTGGGGGGCCACCCTCAAGGGCAGCATCGCCGTGGCCCGGTCGGGGGTGGGGGTGACGTCCGACGGGGCCCTGGTGTACGTCGCCGGACCGGCCCTCTCCGCCCGGAGCCTGGCCGAGGCCCTCCAGCGGGCCGGGGCCGTTCGGGCCATGACACTCGACATCAACCCGCAATGGGTCACCTTCAACCTGTTCGAGCACCCCGACCCGAACAATCCCTTGGCCGTCACCGGCGCCAAGCTCTATCCCCAGATGCAGCGCCCCGCCGACCGCTACCTCAGCACCGAAAGCCGGGACTACTTCACCATTTCCCTGCGCGACTGAAACCCCAGAACTGGGCTTGGCCTAATACTCGATGCCCTTCTTGGCCTTGATGCCCTGGTCGTAGGCGTGCTTGACCTTGCGCATCTCGGTCACCGTGTCGGCCACTTCGATGAGCTCCTCGGGCGCATCGCGTCCGGTGATGACCACGTTGGTGTGGGGCGCCCGGTGGCGCACTCCGTCGACCACGTCGGCCACCGGGACCCAGCCGTAGCTCACCGCGTAGGTGAGCTCGTCGAGCACGAGCAGGTCGAAGTCGCCCGAGGCCAGCTTCTGGCAGGCCACGTCCCACGCGTGACGGCCTTTGGCCACCGTCTCGTCCATGTCGGTGGATTCCCACGTGAAGCCGTCGCCCAGGGTGTGCCACTCGATGTCGAGGTGGTCGGCCAGCTTGCGCTCCCCGGTCTTCCACTTGCCGCTCTTCACGAACTGGACCACGCCCACACGCCAGCCCCGGGCCCAACCCCGACCCATCACCCCGAAGGCGGCCGACGACTTGCCCTTCCCGTACCCGGTGTTCACGAGCACGATCGATGCCGCCCGACCGGTCGCAGACCGCCTGGCCGTGCTCGCCGAGTCCCCGGTCACTGCGGTCCTCCGCTGCGCTTCGGTCCTCGCTTCGATTCCGCGGTCGCTCCGGTCCTCCGCTGCGCTTCGGTCCTCGCTTCTGATTCCGCGGTCGCTCCGGTCCTCCGCTGCGCTTCGGTCCTCGCTTCTGATTCCGCATCTGACATGCGCGGAGGCTACTGTCGGCCTCGTAGCGCAGGGAACCCGGTGCGAGTCCGGGGCTGTCCCGCAACTGTCATCGGGGAGCGACCCCCACGCGGTAGCCACGGCCCGAAAGGGCGGGAAGGCCGGGGGGAGCGTCGATCCGGAAGCCAGGAAACCTGCCTGCCCCGTGGGCGCCGACACCGGTCGGCACACTTCGGAAAGGTACGCGTGGACGTCGTGGATATGCAGGTCCGTTCTCGTCAGGAGGGCGGTCGAAGCTTCCCCGTGCTGGTGTGGCGGGCCCAACAGCCAATGCGCATGGTGTCCAGCGCGCCTCATGGAGGTGGCCTCGGTCTGCGCCGGTGGGTCCTCAATGCCCAGGTGCCGGTGTCGTACGGCCGTCGTGACCCCGACCACCACCTGGCCAAGCTCGGTGTGTCGCTCGGCCTTCCCGGCCACGGCGTGGGCATGCTCACCGCCGCCGATGTCCGGGAGGTCGCCGTCACCACCGATCAGGGCGTGGAGGTGGCCGCCACCGTTGGCCTCGGCCACCCCACGTGGGCAGCTGCCCCCGACGAGGGCCGCCCGGCCAGCCTGGTCGGTACCATCAACATGGTCGTGCTGCTCCCCGAGCGCCTGTCCGACGCGGCACTGATCAATGCCACCGCCACCGCCGCCGAGGCCAAGGCCCAGGCTCTCGGCGACGCCGGCATCCCGGCCACGGGCACGGCCACCGACGCCGTATGCATCGCCTGTCCGGCCGACGGTCGCCTGCACTCCTTTGGCGGTTCGCGATCGATCTGGGGCTCACGCCTGGCCCGCGCCGTCCATGCCGCGGTGTCAGCCGGCGCCGGCCGCCCGCGGCCATGATCGTGCTCGTTCTGGGAGGAGCGCGATCGGGGAAGTCCGCCGCGGCGGAACGCCGTGCCGCCGACCTGGCCGGCGGAGCACCGGTCACGGTGCTGGCCACCGCCGTCGTGGCCGACGAAGACATGGCGACGCGGGTCGCCGCCCACCGGGCTCGCCGCCCACCCACTTGGTCCACGGTGGAGACCGGTGGCGATCTGGTGGACGCTGTCAGCTCGTGTAACGGGGTCGCTCTCGTCGACGCCCTCGGCACGTGGGTCGCCGCCGCGCCCGACTTGTCCGTCGACGCCGACGGCCTCTGCGCCGCCCTGGCCGGGCGGGACGGTGACTCGGTCGTCGTGTCCGAGGAGGTCGGCCTCGGGGTGCACCCGTCGTCGGGCGCGGGGCGTCGGTTCCGTGACGCTCTCGGCCTGGTGAACCAGGCGGTAGCTGCGGTCGCCGACGAGGTGCTCCTGGTGGTGGCGGGGCGCACGCTGGCTCTCGGCGGACGCGCCGGCCCGCTCGAAGCGGAGCGCCGGTGACCGGTGCAGCAACCGATGCCGCCGGGGCCGTGGCCTTTCTCACGCCGGTCGGCGGTGGGCGGGCGCCATCGCCGGAGGCCCTGGGGTGGTTTCCGGCGGTCGGCGCCTCCATGGGCCTCGCTCTCGGCGGGGTGTGGTGGGCAGCCTCGCGGGTGTGGCCGGCGCCAGTGGCTGCGGCGGTTGTGGTGGTGGCCGACCTGGGCATCACCGGGATGCTCCATTTCGACGGCCTGGTCGACGCCGCCGACGGCCTCCTTCCCCCCCTCGATCGTCAGCGACGCCTCGACGTGATGGCCGACCCCAGTGCGGGAGCGTTCGGTGTGGGGGCGGCCGCCGCCGTGCTCCTGGTGCGTTGGTCGGCCCTATCCGCACTACGGCCCCGCCCCTTGCTCCTCGCCGGCCTGTGGAGCGCGTCCCGGACGTCGATGGCCGTTGTGGTCCGCACCCGTCCGTATGCCCGGTCGGTGGGCCTGGCCAGCGCGTTCCTGGCCGACCGGACTTCGGCCGAGCCCGGCCGCGCTCGGCCGGCCGATGGCACCGTGCTGGCGGTCGCCGGCCTGGCCGGGTCACTCGCCCTCGCCGGTGCGGCTAGCGGCCTCCGCGGCATGTTGGCGGTCGGTGGTGTGACGCTGGCGGCGGTGGCCGTCACGGCCCTGGCCCAATGCCGCCTCGGCGGGTTCACCGGCGACGTGCTCGGCGCCGCCGGGCTGGTGGGCGAGACCGTCGGCCTGGCCGTGGCCGCAGCTCGGCCACGCCGGTGACGGCCATGCTCCCCGCTCAGAGGGCCGCTCGGGCGGCCATGCTCCCCGCTCAGAGGGCCGCTCGGGCGCATCTGGCCACCCGGGCGCTGGGGGCGGCGGGCGGCATCCTCGTCGATCGGCTGGCTGGCGAGCCGCCGGCCGCGGCCCACCCGGTTGTGGCGTTCGGGGTGGCCATGCGCCGGATCGAAAGCGCGCTATGGCGCGACTCCCGGGCTCCGGGCGCGGCCTATGCCACCGCAGGTGTGGGTCTCGGCGTGGGCGCAGGCGCGTTGCTGGGGTCCACCTCGGTGGCCACGGCGCTGGCCGTCGGCGGCCGGGCCCTGGCCCGGGCGGCCACCTCGGTGTCCACCGCGCTGGCCGACGACCAGCTGGACCAGGCTCGGGCCCTGCTCCCCGCCCTCGTCGGTCGTGACCCGGGCGGCCTCGACGCCAAGGCCATGGCCCGGGCGGTTGTCGAGTCGGTTGCCGAGAACACCGTCGACGCCGTGGTGGCACCCGTTCTCTGGGGGGCGGTTGCCGGCGCCGCCGGCGCGCTGGGCTACCGGGCAGCCAACACCCTCGACGCCATGGTCGGTCACCGATCCCCGCGGTACGGGCGGTTCGGTTGGGCCAGTGCTCGTATCGACGACCTGGCCGGGTGGGTGCCGGCGCGGGTCACGGCGGTGTTGGTGGTTGCCGTCCGTCCCCGGTCGGCCGCGGCGGTGTGGCGGGCCGTGCGCATCGACGCCCCACGCCATCCGTCGCCCAACGCGGGTGTGGCCGAAGCCGCTTTCGCGGCCGCCCTCGGCCTACGCCTCGGTGGATCGAGCACTTACGACGGCCGGGTGGAGCTGCGGCCCTCCCTCGGCGACGGGCGCCCGCCCGAGCCGGCTGACATCACCCGGGCCGTGCACCTGTCGACCGACGTGTCCCTCGCCCTGGCCGCGGTACTGGCCACGTTCGGTCTGGCCGCCCGGTCGGTGTCGGCCGTCCGCCGCCGGATTGGCGCGAGGACGCGCTGATGGCGGTATCGATCCCTGTCCCCGGCCCCCATGGGGGTGACGGTGAGCGCCTGGCCGCGACCCTTGGTGTCGACCCCGGCGCCATCGTCGACCTGTCGGCCAGCCTCAACCCGGCGGCGCCCGACGTCGGCCAGGTGGTGGGCAAACACCTCGATGCCTTGTCCCGCTATCCCGACACTGGCGCGGCCAGCGCGGCGTTGGCCGATGCCCTCGGCGTGGAGGCCAATCGGGTCCTCGTCACCAACGGCGGGGCCGAGGCCATCGCCCTGGTGGCCGCCGAGTTGGGAGGGTCGGTCGACGAGCCCGACTTCTCCCTCTATCCGCGCGGGACGGGACCGCGATGGCGCTCGAACCCCCACAACCCGAGTGGCCTGCTGGCCGGTCCGACCACCAGCGCCGGCATCTGGGACGAAGCCTTCTACCCCTTGGCCACGGGTCGATGGACACGGGGCGATGCCGACGCCGGTGCCGTCGTCGTGGGCTCGCTCACCAAGGTCTTCGCCTGCCCCGGGCTGCGGGTCGGCTACGTCCTGGCCCCCGACGCCGGGTTCCGCCGGCGGCTGGCCGGGCGCCAGACGGCCTGGTCGGTGAACGCCCTGGCCCTGGCCGCCGTCCCCGATCTGATGGACGTCGCCGACCTGGCGGAGTGGGCGGCTGTCGTAGCCAGCCGGCGCGCTGCTCTGGGCACCGTCCTGGCCACCTTCGGCTTGGCGGCCGAGCCGTCCGACGCCCCCTGGCTGCTGGTGCGGGCTCCGGGTTTGCGGGCATGCCTGGCGCCCCACGGCGTGCTCGTGCGTGACTGCACCTCGTTCGGCCTGGCCGACCACGCCCGCATCGCCGTACCCGATCCCGCCGGTCTGGCCCGCTTGGCCGACGCCCTCGAGGCCGCCCAGGTCGAGGTGCGGCCATGACCGCCGACCCCACTCGTTCTGGTCACGTTTCGGTGGGTCAGGGCCCGTCGAAACGTGACCAGAACGATGAAGGCGGCCTGCTCATGGTGTGCGGGACGGCCAGCGACGTGGGTAAGAGCCACATGGTCACCGCCCTGTGCCGCCTCCTGCACCGCCGCGGCGTGCGGGTGGCGCCGTTCAAGGCCCAGAACATGGCGCTGAACTCGGCCGTCACCTCGGGCGGCCACGAGATCGGCCGGGCCCAGGCGGTACAGGCGCTGGCCGCGGGCATCGACGCCGAGGTGGCCATGAACCCGGTGCTGGTCAAGCCCACCGGGGAGCGCACCAGCCAGGTCGTCGTGATGGGGCAGGCGAGCGGCCATCACGACGCCGTCTCCTTCCAGGCGGTCAAGGCCGACCTGCGCGTCACTGTGCTCGCCGCCCTGGCCGACCTGCGCCACCGCTTCGACGTCGTCATCCTCGAAGGAGCGGGCAGCCCGGCCGAGATCAACCTGCTCGACGACGACATCGTCAACCTGCGCCTGGCCGCCGAGGTCGGGGCGCCGGCGATCGTGGTGGGCGACATCGACCGGGGCGGGGTCTTCGCCGCCCTCTACGGCACCGTGGCCCTGCTGCCCGACGACCTTCGCCCCCTCGTGCGGGGCTTCGTCATCAACAAGTTCCGCGGTGATCCGGCCCTGCTCGGCGACGGCCTGGCCGACCTGGAGCGCCGCTGCGGCGTGCCCACCCTCGGTGTGCTGCCGTGGATGCACGATGTGGGTCTCGACGCCGAGGACTCCCTCTCCCTGAGGGGGCGGCGACCGTCGGCCGCCGGGCCTCCACTGGGCGACACCCTCGACGTCGCCCTCGTTCGGCTGCCGCGGATCGCCAACTTCACCGACTTCGAGGCGCTCGAGACCGAACCGGGTGTCGGCGTGCGCATGGTCGACCATCCCGGCGCCCTCGGCGACCCCGACCTGATCGTGCTCCCCGGCACCAAGACCACCGTGGCCGACCTGGAATGGCTCCGGGGCGCCGGCCTCGACCTGGCGCTCGGCCGAGCCCGGGAGCGCGGGACGGTGGTGCTGGGAATCTGTGGCGGCTACCAGATGCTCGGACAGGCGATCGACGACGAGGTGGAATCCGGTCGCATCGGCGAACGGGTGGCGGGACTGGGTTGGCTCGACGTGTCCACCGTGTTCGCCGCCGACAAGGTCACCCGCCAGCGGCGCGGGTGGGCACTCGGTCAACGCCTCTGTGGCTACGAGATCCACCACGGGCTGATCGGTCGGGGACCGGCCGCACGACCCTGGACCCACCTCGACGACGGCTATGGCTCCGACGACGAGGGCGCCACCGACAGCGACGGCCAGGTGCGGGGCACCACGCTCCACGGCCTGTTCGACAACGACGGCTTCCGTAGGGCGTTCCTCGTCGACGTGGCTCGACGCCGGGGCCTGGCCTTTGTCCCCGCCGAGCGTTCCTTCGCCGCCGCCCGCGAGACCCAGATCGACCGCCTGGCCGACATGGTCGAAGCCCACCTCGACCTGGCGGTCATCGACGCCCTCCTGAAGGAACCCTCCCGTTGATCCTCGTCCTCACCAACGCCGACACCGAGATCCTGGCCCTGCGGTCGGTGCTCGAGGGCCTCCCCGGCGGGTTTCCCCGGGTCCGGGCGGCCAACCCCACCTCCCTCGACGCCGCCCCGGACCTCGACGGTGTCGACGTCGTGCTCGTCCGCCTCCTCGGCGGTCGCCGGGCATGGGAGGCACCGTTCGACGAGCTCGCCACCCGGTGCCGGCGGGCGGGGGTTCCCTTGCTGGCGTTCGGCGGAGAAGCCCAGCCTGACGCCGAGCTCACCGCCGCGTCCACCGTGGCGTCGGCCACCGTGGCCCAGGCGTTCGAGTACCTGGTGCACGGGGGCCTGGCCAACATCGAGCATCTGCTGCGCTTTGTCGCCGACACCGTGTTGATGGGCGGGTTCGGCTTTGATGCCCCCGTCGAGCTGCCCGCCCACGGCATCCTCGGCGACAGGACAGTGGTTGCCGGCGGTCACTCCGTTCCGGCCACCGAGGCTGGGTCGCCGGTGATCGGCGTGGTGTTCTACCGGGCCCACGTGCTGTCGGGCAACGTCGGGTTCGTCGAGGACTTGTGCGCGGCCGTCGAGGCTCGGGGGGCGATGGCCGTGCCCGTGTGGTGCTACTCGCTGCGTCCCGACGCCGATGGTCGCGTCCCCGCCCTGGAGCTGCTGGCCGAGCGGTCCGTCGACGTGGTCGTGACCACGGTGTTGGCTATGGGCTCGGCGCGCGACGACGACTGGGACGCGTCCGCTCTGGCTTCGCTCGGCGTGCCCGTCCTCCAGGCCGTAGCCGCCACCCAGCCCCGCGCCTCGTGGGAGGACAGCACCGCCGGCCTCGGTCCCCTCGACGTGGCCATGAGCGTGGCCATTCCCGAGTTCGACGGGCGCATCATCGGGCCGCCCTTCTCGTTCAAGGAGGTCGTCGACGACGGCGACGACCTCGGCACCCCCGTCACCGCCTACCGGACCGCTCCCGACCGGGTCGTGCGGGTGGCCGGCGTGGCCCTGCGCCTGGCCGCCCTGCGCCACATTCCCAACGCCGACAAGCGGGTCGCGCTCGTGCTGTCCGCCTACCCGACCAAGCGGAGTCGCATCGGCAACGCCGTGGGCCTCGACACCCCGGCGTCGGTCGTCGACCTCCTGCATGCCATGGCCGGGGCCGGCTACCGGGTCGACCGCATCCCGCCCGACGGCGACACCCTCATGGCCGAGCTGGCCGACGCCCTCTGCTACGACCGCGAGGCCCTCACTCCCGTCCAGCTCGATCTGGCCGCCGGGCGTTGGAGCGGCGACGAGTACTCGGGGTGGTTCGCCGGCGTCCCCGCCGCTCTGGCCGACGCCGTTACCGGTGCGTGGGGCCCTCCTCCCGGCGAGGTGTACCGCGACGGCGACGACCTCGTCTTCCCCGGCCTCGACCTCGGCAACGTGCTGGTGGCGGTCCAGCCGCCGCGGGGTTTCGGCGAGAACCCCATCGCCGTCTACCACTCGCCCGACCTGGCGCCGACCCACCACTATCTGGCCTTCTACCGGTGGCTGGAGCAGGGTTGGGGAGCCGACGCCGTGGTGCACGTGGGTAAGCACGGCACCCTCGAATGGCTGCCCGGCAAGGGCGTGGGCCTGTCCGGGGCCTGCGCTCCCGACGCCGCCCTGGGCGACCTCCCCCTCGTGTACCCCTTCGTGGTGAACGACCCCGGGGAGGGCACCCAGGCCAAGCGTCGGGCCCACGCCGTGGTGGTCGACCACCTGGTACCTCCCCTCACCCGGGCCGACACCTACGACGACCTGGCCCGCCTCGAGAAGCTGCTCGACACCTACGCCCAGGTGGCGTCCCTCGATCCGGCCAAGCTGTCCGCCATCCGGGCCCAGGTGTGGGACCTGTTGGTCTCGGCCGAGATCCACCGCGACCTGGGCCTGGGCGAGGTGCCGTCCGAAGACGAGTTCGACCACTTGGTTCTCCATGTCGACGGCTACCTGTGCGAGCTCAAGGACGCCCAGATCAGGGGCGGCCTGCATGTGCTCGGTCGTCCGCCCGAGGGTGAGGCCGACCTCGACCTGGTCCTCGCCCTCACCCGCCTGCCCCAAGGCGCGGTGCCGTCGTTACGCGAGACGGTGGCGGCCTCGTTGGGTGCCGGCTCCGACCGGGCGGGCGTCGACGCCGTGGAGGCCGAGTGCCGGCGCCTCATCATTGCGGTGGCCGAGGACGGCTGGCGCTACGCGGGTGACGACCCCACCCTGGCGTGGGTCGCCGAGACCCTGCACCCGGCGCTGTCGGCCACCACCGACGAGGTAGCCAACACTCTTGGCGCCCTCGACGGCCGTTACATCCCCGCCGGGCCCAGCGGGGCCCCCAGCCGGGGCATGGCCCACGTGCTTCCCACCGGGCGCAACTTCTTCTCCGTCGACCCCAAGGCGTTGCCCTCGCCGCTGGCGTGGGACGTGGGCTGCCGCCTGGCCGACGGCCTCATCGAGCGCCACGTGGCCGACACCGGCCGGCCGCCCGAGTCCGTGGGCCTGGTGGTTTGGGGCACGTCGGCCATGCGCACGTCGGGCGACGACGTGGCATGCGCCATGGCCCTGCTCGGCGTGCGGCCGGTGTGGGCCACCGAATCGGGCCGGGTCACCGGGGTGGAGGCCATCGATCTGGCGGAGTTGGGGCGGCCGCGCATCGACGTCACCTTGCGCATCTCCGGGTTCTTCCGCGACGCCTTCCCCAACCTCGTCCACCTTCTCGACGACGCCGTGGCCCTGGCCGCCGGCCTCGACGAGCCGCCCGAGTCCAACTATGTGCGGGCCCATGGCGCCGCCGACCCCCGCATCTTCGGCGCCAAGCCGGGCGCCTACGGCTCGGGCATCCTTCCCCTCCTGGAGTCGCGCGATTGGCGTTCCGACGACGACCTGGCCGAGGTCTACATGGCCTGGGGCGGCTTCGCCTACGGGCGGGCGGGGATGGGGGTCGCCGCTCCCGACGCCATGCGCCGCCGCTTCGCTGCCATCGACGTGGCCATGAAGAACCAGGACAACCGCGAACACGACATCTTCGATTCCGACGACTACCTCCAGGACCACGGTGGCATGGTCGCCACCGTGCGGGCCCTCACCGGCGCCCAGCCCGCCGCCTTCTTCGGCGACTCGTCCGACCCGGCCCACCCCAAGGTACGTACGCTGGCCGAGGAGGCGGCCCGGGTGGTGCGGACCCGCGTGGTGAATCCCAAATGGATCTCGGCCATGCAGCGCCACGGCTACAAGGGGGCCTTTGAGATGGCCGCCACCGTCGACTACCTGTACGGCTACGACGCCACCGCGCGGGTGGTGGAGGACTGGATGTACGAGCGGGTCACCGAGGCCTACGTGGGCGACCCCGAGGTCCGCAAGTTCTTCGAGCAGTCGAACCCCTGGGCCCTGCGCTCCATCGCCGAGCGCCTCCTGGAAGCTGACGAACGCGGCCTGTGGAACGCGTCCCCCGAGGCCCTGGCCACCCTCCGCGCCGCCGTGTTGGAGGCCGAAGGCTGGGAAGAGGGCCGATGACTACTTCCCCCGCCAATCCCACTTGTTCTGACCAGTTCCCGTTTGCGGCCGTGGTCGGGCAGGACGAGACCAAGCTGGGGCTGTTGTTGGCGGCCGTCGACCCCCGCATCGGTGGGGTGTTGCTGCGGGGGGCCAAGGGTTCGGCGAAGACCACCCTGGCCCGAGGGCTGGCCGGCCTGCTGCCCGGCGACGCCCCGTTCGTCGAGCTTCCCCTCGGGGCCACCGAGGACCGGGTGATCGGCTCGATCGACCTGGCCGCGGTGCTCACCGGGGGCCAGGTCCGGTTTCTCCCCGGCCTGCTGGCGTCGGCCCACGGTGGCGTGTTGTACGTCGACGAGGTCAATCTTCTGGCCGACCATCTGGTCGACGTGCTGCTCGACGTGGCCAGCTCGGGGGTCAATCGGGTGGAGCGGGAGGGCGTGGCCCATGTCCACAAGAGCCGGTTCGTGCTGATCGGCTCGATGAACCCCGAGGAGGGGGAGCTGCGTCCCCAGTTCCTCGACCGATTCGGTTTGGCGGTCGACGTGGTCGCCGACGCCGACCCTGTTCGGCGGGCCGACGCCGTGGGACGGCGACTCGCGTTCGACGCCGACCCGGTGGGCTTCGGGCGTGAGTGGGCCGGCGACCAGGACGGGCTCCGCTCGCGAGTGGGGACGGTCCGGCCGGCAATGGTCACGCCCGAGCTGAGGCTCATGGTGAGCAGGCTGTGCGCCGACATGGGAGCCGAGAGCCTGCGAGCCGATCTGGTCACCTGCCGGGCTGCGGCGGCCCTGGCCGGCTTCGAAGGCCGGGACGAGGTGACCGTCGACGACGTGCGCCGGGTGGCGCCGCTCGCCCTGGGCCACCGCCGGCGGCGTCAACCCTTCGAGCAGCCGGGTATCGACCAGGGCGACGTGGACCGCTCCCTCGACCAGCCGGAGCCGGAGCCGAGGTCCGATCCCCAGGCCGGCCCCGAGGGCGACGATCCGGAAGGCGGCGATTCCGAGGCCGACGAGGGTGCCATCGTGCCGCCGCGTTCCGACCGCGTCGCGGCCGTGCCCGCCCCCACGCGAGTGGCTCGCCTCGAGGCCCGGGGGCCGACGGCGGGCGCCGACGGGCGGCGGTCGACCGCCGTCGGCACCCGCGGACGGCTGGTCGGCGACCGCGCGCCCGACGGGCCGTTGGGCTCGGTGGCGGTGTCGGCCACGGTCCGGACAGCGGCGGCCCGCCAGGGCCTGGGCGGAGTGGCAGGCCTCCGGGTGGAGCCCGCCGACGTCCGGGAGGCGGTGCGAGAACGGCGGGCCGCGAACCTGGTGGTGCTGGTGGTCGACGCCTCGGGATCGATGGGCGCGGCCCAGCGCATGGAGGCGGCCAAGGGGGCGGTGATGAGCCTGCTCCTCGACGCCTACCAGCGGCGCGACCGGGTGGCCATGGTCACCTTCCGGGGCGACGGGGCCGAGGTCGCGCTGCGGCCCACAGGAAGCGTGGAGGTGGCACGAGCCCGCCTGGCCGATCTACCCACCGGCGGCCGTACCCCACTGGCCGCTGGTATCACCGCCGCCCTCGAGCTGGCGACGGCCACCGGGTATCACGACGATGCCGAGCGGCCGCTGCTGGTGGTGGTCACCGACGGCCGGGCCACCGCTGGTCCGCCATCGGTCGATCCCGTCCACGCCGCCCGGGAGGCGGCAGGCTCGGTGCGCCGCCGGGGCGTGGCCGCCGTGGTGGTCGACGTCGAGGAGGGGCCGACCCGGCTCGGGCTGGTCGCGGAGCTGGCCCAGGCCATGGGCGCCCGCCATCTCACCCTGGGCGAGCTCTCCGCCGGCACCCTGACGAACGCCGTCCGCGCCGCTTTCGAATGACCCTCCTCCACTTCCGATACCCGGCGTTTTCGGGCCGAGATCGGTACGCTCGAAGTGGTGCCCAAGCGTGCTGCGGCAACGAGTTTCCTGGTCGACTCAGCCCTTGGCGTAGTTCCCCGCACCTTGGAATTCGACGAGCACCGCTGGTTCGTCGCCCACTACCCAACCATCGTGGCCCGGCGCGATCCGGTAGACATCTCCAGGATTTGCCTCACCCTCAGTGCCGTCGTCGTGCTTGACGTGCAGCCTGCCTGATACTACGTAACCGATATGGTCGACCTGGCAGCTGTCCGTGCCGGCGACAGGCTTGATGCACTCCGACCAGCGCCATCCGGGTTGGAGCGTGTAGCGGCCAATCTGGCCGCCCGCGAGGGCCACCAGCTCGACCGTCGTCTTGTCCGGGCTCCGGGTCTCGTCCGGTGCCGTGAAGTCACGGATCTCCGCGCCAGCCATGGTCCCTCCATACGGTTTGCGCCGACGAATCTGGGGTGGGCCAAATTTTCCATATTTGCTCGATGCGTGCTCGTCGCCGCGTCGCCGCCAGGCGTATCGGTGGCCGGCCGAGTCCTGCTCAGCTCCCGGCTCGGTGCGTGACCGAGGCGATGATAGATGCTCGTACAGCGATCGCACTCCGCCGAGGGGTGATTTTTGGGCGCTCGGTTACGGCTTCGTCGTGCCGGTGTTCTTCGTCACTAGGGGCCTGCGTTTCGACGCCGATCACCCGAAACGGAGGCGCGGGCGGCGGTGCCCGGCCGGAGTGAGGACCCGACGATCCCGGCCAGCTACCGTCCGGTGGTGGCCGAGGAGCTGAGAGTCAGCCCGACGTGCCGCGTTCCTCTCGATGAGCTGGAGTGGCGCTTCAGTGCCTCGGGCGGGCCCGGGGGCCAGCACGTCAACACCTCCAACACCAAGGCCGAGGTGCGCTTCGACATCGCCGCCTCGCCGTCGCTCGGACCCCGCCAGCGGGCGCGCCTTCTGGAACGGCTGGGGCCGGTCGTGCGGGTGGCGGCGTCGGACGAGCGGTCGCAGGGCCGCAACCGCCAGTTGGCCCTGGAGCGCCTGCGTGTCCGTCTGGCCGACGCCCTGCATGTCGAGTCTCCCCGGCGGCCTACCCGCCCGTCGCGGTCGGCTCGGGAGAAGCGGATGGGTGCCAAGCGCCGGCGGGGGGACATCAAGCGGGGTCGGGGTCGCCCCGAGGCCGAGTAGCGCGCTCAGACGATGTTGTGGCAGCCGCCGGTCGAGAGGTCCTCGACGCCGGCGGAGTCGGCCACGTGGACACACACCCGACGGTAGGTGACGCCGGCGCCCAGGGGGAACGACCACGGCGAGGGGCCGTCCCAGGTCGTCGGCGATTGGCCATCGTCGAAGGAGAACCTCAACGAACGGGTGCCCGGCGCTCCGCTTGCGTCCGGGGCGAACCCGGAGACGGTGAAGTCGACGTGGAAGGTTCCGTCGAGCCGGGCGACGACGTCCACGATGGCGACGCTCGGGGGTCCGTCGGCGAGCGTGGTCGGAACCGGCACCAGGGGGGACACGCCCGGTGGCAGAGTCTCCGGGCCCGGGACGGGGTCACGTCCGGGGGCGATGGTCGTCGACGGTGGGGCAGGGTCCCTCGCCGGCGGGACCGTGGCCGGGCGCGGGAGCGCGGCGGCGGCCGCGGCCGACGGATGGGCCCGCAGGAACTGGATGGCTTCCACGTGGGCGGCCACGGCACCGTCCTGCTCCGGGCCGGCGATGGTCTTCGCCTCCCGCAGGAGGTCGGCGTCGGCGCGGGCGACGGCGAGTGGGTTCCCGGACGACAGGGCCACCCGGAGACGGGCGACCGAGGGGGGTGTGCCGGTGGTGGAGGACGTGGTGTCGTGGCGGGAGTCGACGAGGGTGGGTAACACCAGCATGGCGATCACGACGGCGGCGGCAGCGACCGAGACACCGGCCGCCACCCAGCCGGCTCGATGCGTCCACTGGCGTCGGTCCTCCTGGCCCGCCGGCCGAGAGGCAAGACCCTGGCCCGCCGGCCGAGAGGCAAGACCCTGGCCCGCCGGCCGAGAGGCAAGACCCTGGCCCGCCGGCCGAGAGGCAAGACCCTGGCCCGCCGGCCGAGAGGCAAAACCCGCCGACTGTTCGGCCAGCAGCCGCACCGCGACGACCCGTTCGGGCGAGGGCACGGCCGGTTCCGACGCCAAGGCCTGTTCCAGCAACTCGAGGAGGCGCTCGTCGTCAGCCACCGGCCGAAACACTTTCCAGAGCGGCTCGCAGGCGGGCCAGGGCCCTCGACTGCGCCATGCGTACGGCTCCCGCTCGTTTGCCCAGGACGAGGCCGACCTCCTCGGCGCCAAGGCCGCCGACGACCCGCAGCTCCAGCAGCTCCCGGTCGTCGGGGCCGAGGGTGGCGAAGGCCGCCCTCACCGCGGCGACCTCCTCGTCGCGAAGCAGGCCGTCGATGCAGTCGTCCTCCACCTGGCCTGATTGTCCCTCGACCACGTTCGCCCGCCGGTCACTGCGCTGAGCCTCGAGCATCACGTTCCGCAGGATCCCGAATAGCCATGCATTGAAACCGCTCCCCGTCCATTCGAAGTCGGCGATACGGGGGTAGGCCCGGGCGAAGGTCTCGCTGACCGCGTCGTCGGCCTCGGTCAGCCCCCAGAGGCGGCGGCGGGCGTAGGCCAGCAGGCCGGAATAGGACAGGCGGTAGAGCGCCTCCCAGGCATCGGGGTCGTCACGACGGGCCCGATCAACGAGCGCCTGGATCTCGGCAGTCGACAGCTTCGACGGGGGAGGACCCATCACAGTGGTCATTGTGGCACCCACGGTGATTCTCCGAGGCGGGCGCGCGCCAACCGCCGGCGCGGGGAGCGGCGGCGGCGGCTCAGGCCACCTGCGAGGAAGGGTGATGGTCACGGGTGTTCTCACCCCCCTCATGGTGGGTGGGGGCACTGCTGTCACACCCGACGGCCTGGCTACATGTGTCTACCGGCGACGCCAAGACCGACATCGCCCATCTACCGGACCCTCCACTGGCGCCTGGTAGGTAGTAGCCGGTCCGGCTGAGCGGGGCTCCTTGCAGCACTAACTGGTGAACAGGCGGATCAGGTCGGCGCCGTTGATCCAGTCGTTGGCCACGTCGGTGAAGTGGCCGTCGCCGTACTGGAGGAGGCGCACGTTGGCGTTGCACACGGCGCTGAGCAGGAACACCTGCTGGCGGTCGCAGGTGTAGGCGTGGCTCATGAAGCCGGGATGGTCCTTGGTCGTGCGCAGGGCGGCGATGACGCTGGACGGATTGATGTCGAGGGTCATGGCTGCCAGCACGTTCTGGAGCATCACCACCTCGGCGAAGCCGGCCTGGGCCAGCGCCGACGGGGGCTCCTTGGCTCCGTACTTCTTGCGCTCGTCCCGGTAGGTGACGACCTCGGGATCGGAGCCGTCGTAGGCCAGGAAGCCCGACGTGAAGTAGGCGCCATCGGCGCCGCCGCCGGAGGCGTCGATCACGGTCTGGGCGGCGCAGGCACCGGGGAACATCACCTTGGCCTTGATCGACAGCGCCTGGCGGGCCTGCATGATGCGTGAGCACCCCTGGGGCGGGAAGACGGCCAGGATCACGTCGGGGTTGTTGCGAGCGGCGTCGTTCAGCGCCGGGGTGAAGTCGGCGGTGTCGGCCTTCTCGGCCAACAGCTTGATGTCGGTGACGCCCTTCTTGCCCAGCACGTCCTTGGCCGCCTCGACGGCCGTGGCCAGGAGACCGGGTAGGTCGATGTAGACGATCGCCACCTTCCTGGCGTGCAACGTGTCGGTGACGTACTGCGCCTGGCCCAAGAGGTCGGCCGCGGCGCCGCCGGTGAGCATGAACGAGGCGCTGGCCGTCAGCTCGTCGCCCAGGGTGGGGGAGGCGCCGACGTAGGGAATACCGGCGGAGTCGAGGACGGGGATCGATGCCGCCGCGCCCAGGTCGAGACCACCGAGCACGGCGATCGGCTGCTTCAGGCGCAGGCGGTTGGCGCACGCCTGGGACGACTCGGGCGAGCCGTCGGTGGCGCACGTCTCCAGTCGGATGGGATGGCCCCGCACCCCGCCCAACGCCTCGTTCACGTAGCGGACGGCTGCCTCGGCGTCGGTGCGCACTTCGGGGAAGGAACCGGCGGCGGAGTTCTCCTGGTTGATGAAGCCCACGACCAGTGGCGACCCCGAGGCCTTCTTCCCGCCCCCTGAGCTGCCACCCGAGCACGCCGCCATCATTACCGCGACCATGGCGACCGCAGCGTAACGACGGAGCGCCCACGGCTGGCGGGTTCTCAGCGACATGATCCTCCAAGACGGGAACCCGTCGCTAGCCTCCGACGGGCCGGCGGGTCAGAAAGATGACCCGGAAAGGTAGACGAGCATCGAACCCTACTTCGTGTTTGCCGTACTGGGACTGGGCACCGGAGCGGTGTATGCCGCCCTCGCCCTGGGCCTGGTGCTGGAACATCGGGTGTCCGGAGTCGTCAACTTCGCCCAGGGAGCCATCGCCGCCTACGCGACCTATGTCTTCGTCGAGCTCCGTGCCAGCGGCGACGTCGTGTTGCCCGTTGTGGGCATCCCCGGCCGGATCCATCTGGCCGACCGGCCGGCGTTCTGGCTCAGCCTGGTGGTGGCCCTGCTGGTGGCTGCGGGCCTGGGCCTGGTCATCTGGTCCCTCGTCTTCCGACCGCTGCGCAACGCCCCTGCCCTGGCCCGGGTCGTCGCCTCGATCGGCCTCCTGGTGGCCCTTCAGGCGATTATCGTGCTGCGCTTCGGCCCCGCCGATCGAGCCGTCGCCCCGATCTTGCCCAACGGTCCCGTCACCCTGGCTGGGGCGGTCGTTCCCCGTGACCGCCTGCTTCTCGCCCTCGTCGTGGTGGCCATCACCGCCGTGCTGTGGGCGGTGTACCGCTTCACCGGCTTCGGCCTGGCCAGCCGGGCCATGGCCGACGACCCCGCCACCACTGCCCTGCTGGGCCGGCCCACCGAGCGCCTGGCCGCGGCCAACTGGGTGGTCGCCAGCGTCCTGGCCGGGGTGGCGGGGATCCTCGTCGCTCCGATCACCGCCCTCAACCCGGGCACCTACACCCTCCTGGTGGTGCCTGCCCTGGCTGCCGCCCTCGTGGGCCGGCTGTCGTCGTTCTGGGTCACGACGGCGGCCGCCCTCGCACTGGGCATGGCCCAGTCCGAGCTCGTGCAACTCCAGGACCGGTTCCGTTGGCTGCCCACCGTCGGCCTGCGCGAGGGCCTTCCCCTCGTGGTGATCGTGGTGGCCATGGCGGTGGCGGGCCGCGTGGTTCCCGAACGGTCCGACCAGTTGGAGCGGCGGCTCCCGTCCGCCCCCCGGCCCGGCCGGCCGGGCCTGCTCGGGGCGGCGGCCGTGGTGGTCGCCGCGGTGGCCCTTTTCGTCCTCGGAGCCGAGCTTCGCCTCGGCCTGATCACCAGCCTCATCGGCGCCGTGGTGTGCTTGTCGTTGGTCCTGCTGACGGGCTGGTTGGGGCAGATCTCCCTCGCCCAGATGGCGTTCGCCGGTGTGGCCGGTTTCGCCCTGTCCAAGCTGGGCCAGGGCGCAGGCGTTCCCTTCCCCCTGGCCCCGATCCTCGCCGCCGCCCTGGCCGGGTTGGCCGGGTTGATCCTGGCTCTTCCGGCACTCCGGGTCCGGGGCGTGAACCTGGCTGTGGTCACCCTGGCCGGCAGCGTGGCCATCGAGGAGCTGATCTTCCGCAACCCTCGGCTCACCGGCGGCTTCGGGGGCACGAAGGTGCCCTCGCCGACTCTTGCCGGCATCGACCTCGGCATCTCACGCGGCGGCGACTACCCGAGCCCGGTGTTCGGCCTCCTGGTCCTGGCCGTGGTGACGGCGCTCGCCCTCGGCCTGGTGGCCGTGCGCCGCGGTGACATCGGCAGGCGCTTCCTGGCCGTGCGGGCCAACGAACGCGGTGCGGCCGCCGCCGGTGTCGACGTGGTGACCACCAAGCTCGGTGCCTTCGCCGCCTCAGCGTTTGTGGCCGGGTGCGCAGGTGTCCTGGTCGGCTACTCGCAGGGCCAGCTGTCGTTCGGATCGTTCAGCGTCTTCGTGTCCCTGTCCTTCCTGGCCGTGGCCTACATGGGCGGTATCGCCTCGGTACCCGGCGCCCTGATCGGCGGGGCCCTGGCCGGCGGCGGGATCGTGTTCACCGTTCTCGACCGGTACGCCGAGTGGGGGCGATACCAGGCCCTCATCGTCGGGCTGGGGCTGGTCGTGGTGGCCGTGCTGCGCCCGGACGGCCTGGCCGGTGTCCCGCTTCGTGCGGGTGGCGTCGCTCGGTCTCGGCGGAGCAGGGCGTGACCGCGACCACGGCACACGTGCCGGCCCTCGAGGTGGACGATCTCACGGTGGCGTTCGGCCGGACCGAGGTGGTCAGGGGCGTCTCCCTCGACTTCGAGCGGGGCACGGTGGTCGGCATGGTCGGGCCAAACGGCGCCGGCAAGACCACGTTCGTCGACGCCGTCACCGGTTTCGTGCCCTCGTCGGGGACGGTCGTCATCGGGGGGCGCCGTGCCGGTCACATCCGGCCCCACCGCCGGGTTTGCCTGGGCGTGGCCCGTACCTTCCAGTCCCTCGAGTTGTTCGAAGACCTCACCGTCGGCGAGAACCTGGCGGTGGCGGCCCACGCCTGGGCTGCTCGTGGTGGCGCCGTTCTTTCCTCGGCCGAACGCATCGCCCGGGCGACGACCACCGCAGGCGTCGGTGACGTCGTCGACATGATCCCCGGCCACCTGTCGTACGGCCGGCGCAAGCAGGTGGCCCTGGCCCGGGCTCTGGCCTCGGGGCCGACCGTGCTCCTGCTCGACGAGCCGGCCGCGGGGCTCGACGGCGCCGAGCGCCGGGCCCTGGCCTCCACCCTGCGCCAGTTGGCCGACGAGGGTCTGGCCGTGGTGCTCGTGGACCACGACATGCACCTGGTGTTCGACGTATGCGACCAGGTGGCCGTGCTCGATGCCGGTCGAGTGGTGGCGTACGGCCCCCCCGCCGAGGTGCGCGCCGACCCGGTGGTCGCCCAGGCGTGGCTCGGCGTTGTCGAAACCGACCCTGCCTCTCGGCCGGCGGGCCCCGACCCTGCCTCTCGGCCGGCGGGCCCCGACCCTGCCTCTCGGCCGGCGGGCCCCGACCCTGCCAACGCATCGGTGCTGGAGGTGGCGGCCATGTCGACGGGGTGGAGGGGAGTCGCTGCTGTCCACGACGTCGATCTCACCGTGGCCGACGGCGAGCTGGTTGCCCTCCTGGGGGCCAACGGGGCCGGCAAGACCTCCACGTTGCTGGCCATCTCCGGCGTCCTCGGCCTGCTCGGCGGTTCCGTCCGGGTCGCGGGAGAGCCGGTAACGCGTCGGCCCGACCAGATGGCCCGACGGGGTGTCGCCCTTGCCCCCCAGGACCGCGGGGTGCTCGGCGGCCTCACTGTGGCCGAGCAACTCCGTCTGGCGGCAGGCCCGGGACCCGCCGGACGATCGAATGTTGGCGCCGCCCTCGAACGGCTCCCCGCCCTGCGGCCGCTCCTCGGGCGGCGTGGCCGGCTCCTCTCCGGCGGTGAACAGCAACAAGCGTCGCTGGGCCGTGCTATCGCCGCCCGACCTCGCCTGCTCTTGGTCGACGAGCTCAGCGTGGGCCTGGCTCCGGCGGCGGTGAACGGCGCCCTCGCCGTGCTCCGGGGTCTGGCCGACGACGGCATGGCCGTGCTGGTCGTGGAGCAGTTCGCGTCCCTCGCCCTCTCGGTGGCCGACCGGGCCTACGTCCTGCACCAGGGACGCGTGGCCCTCGCCGGGACGGCCGCCACCCTTGCCGCCGCACCTGAAGCCCTCGAAGCCGCCTACCTCGGCTCACGCCCCGGCTGACCGTTCAAAGCGTGGTGGGCCAGGTCGGGCAAGTTGCCCTTCAGGCACCCGCGCGGAGGTCCGATCTTCAGGGAGGAGCAAGTGGACCATCCGTGATCAAACGCGGCGTACGGCAAGGGAGGCGGGACATGGCTTACCAGCCGGTCGGTGCACACGGCAGCCGCCGATCGGTGTGGCAACGGATCCGGAAGGTCGTCACGCTCGGCGTGGGTTGGGTGCTCCTGATCATTGGCGCTGCTCGCGTGGCTGACATACCCGCTCTTGGCCTCGACGACCTACCGATCACTCTTGGCTTCCTCCTTGTGGCGGCGTTGGTGCTTCGGTCACCCTGGGCTCGACGGCCCGCGGTCGCTGTGGGCGCGGGAACCCGGACGCGGCGGCGCAGGCAGGCCCTGGCCTGGTTGTCGCTCGGCTTGGGCGCCGCTGCTCTCGTGGGGTCGGCGCTCGCAGTCGCGCTCCCGATCCACGTCCAAGACCCGATTTTCGTACCCGATGGCGACACGTGCGGGTCCGGGCTGCTCCCGCGCCATTTCGCCTTCGACTCCCTGGCCCAGATAGCGAGCAACGTCCCCGTCTCCGTGGAGTGTGACGACGCGGTGCACAACCGCCAAGGGCAAGCCATCTTCTTGTCCGAGCTGGGAATCATGCTGATCGTCCTGTCGCTGGCGTCCCGGTCGGTCCCCGTGCCGCTCGGGGATCAGCCAACGCTTCAGGTGGTCCACCTGGCCGACGATAGAGACCATGTGACCCGGGCCAGGTCGGGCTCAGTGGTGCTCGTCGGGAGTCTCGCCGTCATCCTGGCCGTCAGCGGTGTCGTGGCTGCCGTTCACATCCGAGGGCAGTCCCCGCCGGTTCGACCCTTCGCGGGCGCCCGGCCCGCAGCCGCCGAGACGTGCATGGCGCTTCTGGAGTGGAACCGGTCGGATACCGAGGCCGCCGCAACCTTCACCGCGACCCGCTTTTCGACCCCCTACGACAGCAAGGTCGGGGTGATGCGGTTCGTCGCTCAGGTCGAGCAGACGCAAAGGGAGCTGATGCAGCGGCTGGATGCGGTCCTGGCCAAGTATCAGGTCGTCCCCGGTGTCCCGGACTTTCTGGGCCTGATCCGGGAGCAGATGATGGGTCCCGCCAACCGGGCCATGCCGGACCTCATGGCCCAGGCCCAAGCCCTACCCGTCGACACCTGGGAGAACGTCGACTGGGCGAAGAAGCGGATCGCCGACGGCTTTCACGACATGGCGCCGTCGATGATGAACACGTCGGATCTGAACGGGGTAGACGTTGCCGACACCGCCTCGGTGGTGGTCACCTTCGCCGACGAACCCGCCTGCGCGGGGATCCTCTAGCTCCACTCTCGCCGACCGGTTCGAGACTCGGCATTCGGTCGAGGGCGCTCAAGCGTGAGAGGGTGTCGGCCGTGCGCGTAGGGATCCTCGGAGGAACGGGACCGGCGGGCCGGGCCCTGGCGGTCCGGCTGGCTTCGGTCGGACTCGACGTGGTGATCGGCTCCCGATCGGTCGAGCGGGCCGGCGATGTCTGCGACGATCTGCGCAAGAAATGGCCCGATCGTCAGCTGTGGTTGGAGCCGGGCGACAACGCCGTGGCCGCCGGGTCGCAGGTGGTGGTTGTCGCCACTCCCTGGGACGCCGCCGCCTCCATCGCCGCGTCGGTGGCCGGCGATCTCGCGGGAAAGGTCGTCATCTCCATGGCCAACGGCATCGAGCGCCGGGGCGACGAGCTGGTGGCCGTCATCCCCCCGACCGGGTCGGTGGCCGCCGGTGTGCAGGAAGCCGTCCCCGACGCCCTGGTCGCCGCCGCCTTCCACCACATACCGGCTCGGGCCCTGGCCGACATCGACACCCCCATCGAGGGTGATGTCATCGTCTGCTCCGATCACCAGTCGGCGTTCGACGCCACCGCCGAGCTGGTGGCCATGATCCCCGACCTGCGTCCTCTCCACGGTGGATCGCTCGCCTCCGCCGGCCCGGTGGAAGCGTTCACCGCCGTGCTGCTCGGCGTGAACCGGCGCTACAAGGCCCGGGCGGTGATGTGTCTCACCGGCATTCCCGAATGATCTGACCATGCGGCTCTACGACACCGCGAGCCGGGCCGTGGTCGACTTCAGCCCCGGGCCGGTGGTCACCCTCTACACCTGTGGCATCACCCCCTACGACGCCACCCACGCCGGCCACGCCGCCACGTATCTTCTTTACGACGTCCTCCAGCGCCGCCTGCGCGATCTCGGCCACCAGACCCGGTGTGTGCGCAACGTCACCGATGTCGACGACGACATGCTCCGGCGGGCCCGCCAACTCGGTGTCGACTACCTCGAGTTGGCCGCCGACGAGACGGCGCGCTTCCAGGCGGACATGCGGGCCCTCAACGTGCTCCCGGTGTTCAGCGAACCTACGGCCACCTCGGCGATCCACGACATCCTCGGGTTCGTGGGCATGGTCCTCGACCAAGGTCACGCCTACCGTTCGGGGGGCGGCGTCTACTTCAGCGTGAGCAGCTTTGAGCGCTTCGGCCAGGTGAGCCACCTCGATCGCCCGGCCATGATGGCCCTGGCCGCCGAGCACGGGGGAAACCCCGACGACCCGGCCAAGCGCGACCCCCTCGACTTCGTCCTGTGGCAGCCTTCGGCGCCCGACGAGCCGTCGTGGGAGTCGCTGTGGGGCCCCGGCCGGCCGGGCTGGCACGTCGAATGCTCGGCGCTGGCCCTGCGGGAGCTGGGCACCACCATCGACCTCCATGGGGGAGGGACCGATCTGGTCTTTCCCCACCACGAGTGCGAGGCGGCCCAATCCGAGGCGGCCACCGGCGAGCCCTTCGTTCGCCACTGGATGCACGCCCCGATGGTGCGCTACCAGGGGGAGAAGATGTCCAAGTCCCTCGGCAACCTGGTGTTCGTGAGCGAGCTGCTCAAGGAGTGGGACCCGATGGCCATCCGCCTGGCCCTCCTCGACCACGGCTGGCGGGAGCCCTGGGAGTGGTACGACGGCCTCCTGGTGTCGGCCACCGACCGGCTGGCCCGCTGGCGCTCGAACGCCACGGGGACGGGCGGGAGTGGCGGTGCATCGGCGGCCGCCGACGTGCGGGCCGCTCTCGACGACGACCTCGACCTGGTGACGGCGCTGGTCGCCGTCGATCGGGTCGTCGGCGACGGCGGTTCGGCCACAGAGGCAGCCGAGTTGCTCGGAGTTCGCCTGTAGCGTCGAGAGATGCTGCAACGGGCGCGGGAGTCGGCGGCGGGACGGGCTCGCCAGCTCTCGGCCAGCCGGCCCCGGCTGCCGGGCGTCGATACCGCATTCCAGCTTTACGAACGGGACGAGGAGATTCACGGACCGATCTTCGCCAGCGCCGTCGCCTTCCGGCTGTTCCTGTGGATGTTGCCGCTCACGCTCGTGGCCGTTGCCGGTCTGGGAGCCCTCCGGGCCAGCGGCGCGGCGCCCGAGAACACGTTGAACAAGGTCGGGATCAGTGCCATCTCCGCCTCGTCCATCTCCAGCAGCCTCAGTACCTCGGCCACCAGCCGCTGGTGGGCGGCGGTCGTCGGGATCGTGTTCCTCTACCCGACATCGGTCGCCCTGGCCAAGGTTCTCCATCGCAGCCACGCCGTCGCCTGGGGCGACGAGCGGACCAAGCTGCGATCGAAGTGGCGCGCCGCCGCCTGCGTCGTCTTCGCCGGCGTGGTGGTCCTGCTGCTCACCGGGGTGGCTGCTCGGGTCCGTTCCCTGTCAGGACCGGGGGCGGTTGTCCGGGTCGGTTTGGTGGTGGCCTACAGCGCCGCCTGGTTCGGCGTCGCCCGCTTGCTTCCCCACCGAGACGCCCCGTGGTCGGCCCTCGTGCCCGGATCCCTGCTCGTGGGGGTGGGCAACACCGCCATGCACTTCTTCATCGTCGTCTACGTCGCTCGCCATCTGGCTTCGGCGACCCGTCTCTACGGCGCCCTGGGGTCCGCCGCCGCCCTGCTCAGCTTCCTCTATCTGATCGGACGCCTGGTCGTCGCCTCGGCCACGCTCAATGCCAGCCTGTGGGATCGCCACCTGGCGGGAGCCACCCAGCCCTTCGCCCGGATCACGACCCGCCTCGGGCGCAGCCGGGACTAGCCCGTTCGACTCAGGGATGGGCACAGAACTCCCTCGGATCGTCGAACCGGGGGCTGGTGTCGGGGGTTCCAGGCCATCGATCTTGCTCAGGTGCCACCCACCTCGAACCGGCCCCTCGGAGCCGTACCGCCGCGCGTGGGTCCGGCCAAAGGTAGTCTTCGGTCACCAAATGCGCTTCCGTCCCGCCGCCACTTCGTGCGCGCTGCTGACGGCGCTCGTCCTCCTCTCGGTCGTGCCCGTTCCCGGCTCCGCGTCCGCCGAGGACCCACCCGGGTGGGTGGTCGACCGCGTCCGTTTCGACCCCACCGAGCCGGGTGCCGGGCCCCTCACCGCGGAGGGCGTGGGCGCCTACCGCGGCGCCATCGAGGTCGTGCCGTCCGGGGGGGGCCTGGCCGTGATCAACGACGTGGGTCTTCAGGACTACGTCAAGGGCATCGCCGAGGTGCCCAGCTCCTGGCCGGCCGAGGCCCTCAAGGCCCAGGCCATCGCCGCCCGCACCTACGCCCTCAACGCCAAGAACACGTCGTCTCCGGCGCCCTGGAAGGCCGACGGTGCCGACATCTGCAACACCGACTCGTGCCAGGTCTACGCCGGCCTGGCCAAGGAGAAGGGACCCGAGGGGGGCGCCTGGGCGGCCGCGGTCGACGCCACCGCCGGCCAGGTCCTGCTCTACGGCGGCAAGCCGATCTTTGCTCAGTACTCCGATTCCAACGGCGGACAATCGGTCGCGGGGAGCCAGCCCTATCTCCGATCGGTCGACGACCCCGACGACGCCAGCACCGCCGTCGGCCACTGGCACTGGGGGGCGTCCCTGGAGGCCGTGGCTCCCCTGCTCAACGTGGACCCGACCCTCGCCCTCACCGGCGTCTCGCGCGACGGCGACGTCGTCACATACGTCGTCACCGGAGCCGACCAGTTGACGGCCCAGGGCACGATGGCCGCGGCCGAGTTCCGCGCCCGCGTCAACGCGGCCCTGCCGGTGCCCCCCGGGCTCCCCTCACCGCTCCCGGCGCCCGATTACACGGTCGGGGTCGACGGCGACTCGGTGATCTTCGACGGTGGTGGTTGGGGCCACGGCGTGGGCATGAGCCAGGAGGGGGCCCTCGTCAAGGCTCAACGGGGCATGTCCGCCGACGAGATCCTGGCCGCCTACTACGGCGGCATCACCCCGGAAACGGTGGGCGCCGACCAGCTCCCGTCGATCCGGGTCGAGGTGGCCACGGGCAAGGGTTCGGTGACGGTGACCCCCGAGCACTACTTCCGGGCCGCGTCGGGTTCCGGCACCCAGATCGGTGGCATCGAGAAGGGGGCCTGGCGCGTCGTCCCCGCTTCGGGGGGTGTGCGGGTGATCCCGCCCGACGGCCGCGAGCCGTTGTCGCTGAGGAAGGCCGTCGTCGACCCGCCGGGAGCATCGGCGCCCGACCCGGTGGTCCACTACGACCTCAACGCCCCGGCGGTCGTCACCGTGCACTACGTGACGCCGGCAGGCGTGGCGGGCGACGTCCCGCCCAAGCTGGTCGACGTGGGGGAGGTGTCCGAGTCCCTCCCGCCCGCCATCGGCGACGGCAACTACAAGGTGGTCATCGAGGCAGTCGGCGGCCCTGACAGCAACGTCTCGGTGCCCCTCGAGCTACGTATCGGCGAACCGCCCCGGGGAAGAACCGAGGTCGCCCCCCGGATCTCCATCGCCCCCGGCGGCGCCCCGGAGGGCCGGAACCGCACCCCTTGGCTCGCCTTCGCCCTCCTGTTGGTCCTGGCCACCGGCGTGGCCGGGTACCGGGTGAGCCGGCGCCTCGGGGGTTGATGACGGCCGACGAAGGTGGCGTCAGGGCAGGGTCGATGCCATCATGCCGGTGATGGGAATGGGGAGCCGCACGCGGCTGGTGCTGCTCAGCGCCCTCATGCTTCTCGTCGAGCTGGCCCTCATCCGATGGGTGGGCTCGAACGTCGTCTACCTGTCGTACTTCTCCAACTTCGTGCTGCTCGGGAGCTTCCTCGGGATCGGCCTCGGGTTCCTCCGGGCCAACGCCAAGACCGACCTGTTCCGCTGGGCCCCGCTCGGGCTGGGGGCGCTGGTCGCGTTCATCGCCTTCTTCCCGGTGAAGATCGACCGGACGGGGAGCAACCTGATCTTCTTCGGCGAGGCGGCCAAGACGGGGCTCCCGGCCTGGGTAACCCTGCCGGTGATCTTTCTCGCCGTCGCCGCGGTGATGACCATGATCGCCCAAGGCGTGGCCAAGACGTTCGCCCTGTTCGAGCCACTCGAGGCCTACCGTCTCGACATCTGCGGGTCGATCATCGGCATCGTGGTGTTCTCGGGGCTGTCCTTCCTACGTGCCCCGCCTCTTGGCTGGGGTCTGGTGGCCGGTGCCCTGTTCGTGGTTCTGGGCATCGACTTCAAGAGCGCCGTCGGGGCCCTCCAGGGCGCCGCTATCGCCGGGTTCGTGATCCTGTTGGCCGTCGAGTCGTTGGCGCCCCATGACTCGTGGTCGCCGTACTACAAGGTGACGACGGTGCCGGTGGCCGACGGCTCCTACCGCGTCGACGTGAACGGGATTCCCCACCAGGCCATCAGCTCCACCGAGCAACGGCGCCAGGTGGAGCCCCTGTATTTCGTGCCCTACGAGCGCTCGGCGTCGAAGAAGCTCGACGACATGCTGATCGTCGGCGCCGGCAACGGGACCGACGTGGCCATCGCCCTCCAGAACAACGCTCAGCACGTCGACGCCGTCGAGATCGACCCCCGCCTGTACGAGCTGGGCAAGGAGCTCCAACCCCAACACCCGTACCAGGACCCGCGGGTCACGCCCCACATCGACGACGGCCGGGCGTTCCTCCACAGCACCGACAAGAAGTACGACACCATCCTGTTCGCCCTGCCCGACTCGCTCACCCTCGTGTCCGGCCAGTCCCAGCTCCGGCTGGAGAGCTTCCTGTTCACCATGCAGGCGCTCACCGAGGCGCGCGACCACCTGAAGCCGGGTGGCGTGTTCGCCATGTACAACTACTACCGGGAGAACTGGTTGGTCGATCGCCTGGCCAACACCCTCCAGGAGGTCTACGGCCACCCTCCCTGTCTCGACCTCGGCACCTCGGGCCACTTCGCCCTGATGACGATCGGCAAGGACCCCGCGGCCACGACCTGCCCCACGAGGTGGGCGGCCGGCGCCGACACCGTCCCCGCGCCGGCGGCCGACGACTACCCGTTCCTCTATCTCAAGACCCGTGGCATTCCCACCATCTATCTGCTCGCCCTCGGGCTCATCCTGCTGGCCTCCCTTGCCGCCGTGCGGGTGGCGTCGGGCCCGCTGGGGTCCATGCGCCCGTTCTTCGACCTGTTCTGTATGGGCGCGGCCTTCCTGCTGCTCGAGACCAAGAGCGTGGTCCAGTTTGCTCTCCTCTTCGGGACCACCTGGTTCGTCAACGCGCTTGTTTTCGCGGGAATCCTCCTGTCCGTGCTGGCGGCCATCGAGGTGGCCCAACGGATTCCCAGAGGCCTCACCAAGCTGCTCTACGTTGCCCTCGGCATCTCGCTCGTCGTGGCCTTCTTCTTTCCCCTCGATCGGCTGCTCACCCTCGGCGTACCCGCCCGGTTCGCGGTGGCGACGACGTTGGCGTTCGCGCCGATCTTCCTGGCCAACCTGATCTTCGCCGATCGCTTCCGTGACATCGGCTCGTCGACCGTCGCCTTCGGAGCCAACCTACTGGGTGCCATTTTGGGCGGGGTACTCGAGTACGGGAGCCTGTTGGTGGGCTACCGGAAGCTGCTGATCGGCGTCGCCCTGCTCTACGGGCTGGCTTTCCTGACCCGGCCCCGGCGGCGTGCGGTGGCGTCGGTCGGCAGCGCCTCGGCGGGCTGACGCCTATGGAAGCACGGGCGCGGTTGGCGGCGGCGGGACGGGCACTCATCGATGACCGACGCCTGCTGACTCAAGCCGAGCTGCAATTCCTGTCCCAGCTTCCGGCGGAGTCGGTGCCGGCCCTGGCCGCTCTGGCCCACGAGGTCCGCCTGGCCCGATGCGGGCCGCTGATCGAGGTGGAAGGCATTCTTTCGGCTCGCACCGGCGGGTGTCCCGAGGACTGCCACTTCTGCAGCCAGTCGGCGCTGTTTCCCACCCCCGTCCGGGCCCGGCGCATGCTCGACCCCGACGAGGTGCTTGCCGCGGCCGAGGAGACCGCCGCTCTGGGGGCATCGGAGTTCTGCATCGTCGCCGCGGTGCGGGGTCCCGACGAGCGACTCCTGACCCAGGTCGTCGACCTGGTGCCCCGGGTGCGCGAGCGCACGGGGTTGAACGTGGCCGTGAGCCTGGGCATCCTGTCGCCCGATCAGGCCCGCCGCCTGGCCGACGCCGGGGTGCACCGGTACAACCACAATTTGGAGACGGCCCGGTCGTTCTTCACCACGGTCGTCACCACCCATACCTGGGAGGAGCGCGTCGACACCTGCCGTCTGGTCCGCGAAGTGGGCATGGAGCTCTGCTGCGGGGCCATCGTCGGCATGGGCGAGACCGACGAGCAGCGCCTGGAGTTGCTGGCCGACCTGGCGGCCGTCGACCCGGCCGAGGTGCCCGTCAACTTCCTCAACCCCCGGCCGGGGACACCCCTTGGTGACCGCCCCCTCGTGTCGCCGCTCGAGGCCATTCGCTGGATCGCCCTGTTCCGGCTGGCCCTGCCCGAGGTGATCCTGCGCTACGCCGGCGGCCGGGAGGTCACCCTTCGCGACCTCCAGGCCATGGGAATGACGGCGGGTATCAACGCCCTGATCGTCGGCAATTACCTCACGACTCTCGGCCGCCCACCCGAGTCGGATCTGCGCATGCTCAAGGATCTGGGCATGCCCGTCGGAGCCCTGTCCGGCGTCTTGTGAGCGGGGCGTACTGCACGGGGTGCGGGCAGCCGGCCGAGCGGTGCCAGGGGTGTACGGGCGCCCTCGACCCTCCCCGGTTCTGTCCCCACTGCGGCCGCAGCCTGGCCGTGCAGGTGACTCCAACGGCGTGGACGGCTCGTTGCCGTCACCACGGCGAGGTATCGGCCGGCGGAGGAATGGGTTAAACGGGTTCACCTCGGTCTGACCGGCACCACCTGCGTCATGTCCGCTCTTCTGGTGATCGTGTAGTTCAGGGCCCGGGTCACCGTGGGCGGCGCCGCCCCGGACCACAGTCCATCGCCGACCAACGTCGTGGTCTGGCTTCAGACGCGCTGAGGGCCGTCAGTCACGCACCGACGCGAGCCACACCTGGTCGTCGGCGGAGAACACGACCCGGTCGTCGCCGACGACGGCCAGGTCTCCGACCGCGTTGGTGCCGGTGGCGATGGTGCGCTCCGCCCCACCGATCCCGGGCACAGCCAAGAGGGCAGCGTGGCCACCCGAGCCGACGGAGCCGAGCAGGCGGAAGAAGACCACCTGGTCGCCGACAACGGCGATGTCGGCGTCGGAGTCGACATCGTCCGCCAAAACGAACGGCGCGCGGCCGTCGCGGGGGATGGCCATCAGGCGATAGTGGTCGCCGGTGGTGAGGACGTAGAACCGCTGGTCGTCGATGGCCAGCCGCGTGACCGTCCCGCCGACCGCCTTGTCGCTGACGACCATGTCGGGCGGACTGCCCGCCCGCACCCGGAGGACACCCTTCGGGCTGGACACCAGGGCGGTCTGGCCGTCGGGGTGCGGATCATCCAGCCCGGTGGAGACGTTCACCGCCGCCACCTCGACGGGCCCACCACTCTTCGGTGTATGGGCGACCTCCACCCGGTCGGGGTCGCCCAATTGGTAGGTCGTCCACCAGAGGTCGTCGCCGGCCACCACCACATCGTCGACCACTGCGGGCCGCTCGTCGACCACGGTGACGGCGTCGCCCCCGGCCGTCGGCATGCGCACGATCCCCGAGCCGGCGGCGATGAACACGTCGTTCCCGTCGAGGGCGAGTGGCCCGTTGGGAACCCGTCCTCCAGGCGACGTGGCCACCACCGTCGAGGCGGGGTCGCCGTCGAGCGTCGCCGCCCTCAGGGCGTTCTCGCCGACCTGCGTGCGGCCGGTCGTGAAGAACACACGCGTACCGTCGGTGGCGACGCCGCTCGGGGCGTCCTCCTTGGCGGTGAGGGCGCGCGCGCCGGTCCACGGCGCCGACGGACGAGCCTGCCTGGCAGAACCGCCGCAGGCCGAGCCCACGACGACAGCGACAATGCCCAGCACGACAGCAACGGGCCGGACGGGCACGCCGAAACGCGGTTTCGCCGACCCGGTGACGACGGCCTGACCGGAGGTCAGGAGGACTGAGACGCCAATGCCGGGGCGGCGGAGTGGCCGTCGGCCTGCTCGCGGGCCCGCTTGGCGTCGAGCCGACGGGCGATCGACCCCATCCGGTCGATGAACCGGACGATGCGCTCGCGCGCCTGGTCGGCTTCCGGCGACAGATCTTCGAGCTCGGTGAGCTTCCAGTGACGGAGGATCACGGGTACGAGGATCTGGTCGTGGTGGATCCCCAAGTCGTAGATGCCGGCCTTGGCGATGACGGCGGCATGGGTGGCGAAGCCGGGGATGCCGGTACCGGGCATCTCGAACTCACGCACCTGACGCTCGATGGCCAGCACCATGGCCGACGGGTCGGCGGCCAGGGTCGCGATGCCCAGGTCGCGGTAGAACAGGTAATGGAGGTTCTCGTCGGCGGCCACCCGCGCCATCACGTCGTAGCCGATGGGGTCGTCGAGCAGCTTGCCGGTGTTGCGGTGGGAGATGCGGGTGGCGAGCTCCTGCAGGCACAGGTACACGACGGCGTCGGACACCGTCTGCGGCTGTGGGGTCTGCCCGGTGGAGACCTGGGCCATGCGGCCCCGCTCGAGCTCGATGGGGTCGATGGCCCGGGTGATCATCAACCAGTCGCGGATGACGGTGGCGTGGCGCATCTCCTCGGCCGTCCACCGCCGAGTCCAGACGTCGAACGCCTCGCAACTGAACACGCCGTGGATCGTGGAGAAGTAGTACGGGAGGTTGTCCTCGGTGAGGAGGTTGAGCAGCAGGGCCCGCCGCACCGGGTCGGGAAGAGGGAACTCGTCGGGATCCCACGGTTCGCCGGCCACGTAGTCGCGGCCTCGTGACCAGGGAACCATCTCGTGGGGGAACCACTCTTTCGACGTACTGAGGTGGCGGTTCAGGAGCGTGTCGAACGCCGGCCGTAGTTCGCCAAGGAGGGTACTGCTGTCCATTTCGTGAAGTTTACCCCCTGACCCCTCTCGGCTCACATCGGAGCGAGATGGCGGGCGAGGAAGGCGACGGAGAACTCCAACTCCTCCACCGGAACGGACGCGTGCTCCCCGGGGTGGATGTGCAGGCGCTTGTCGACGGAGGCCAGGGCGTCGAACAGGTTGAGCACCGGTTGGCGGGGGAGCAGGGAGTCGTCCCACTGCTGGATGAACGCAACCGGGCAGGCGACCTTGCCGGCATCGGAAGCCAACCGCTCGGCGGTGGGTCCCACCAGGCCCATGAGGCCGAAGACCGCCGCCTGCACGCGCGACTCGGTGGCCACGAACGGGATGCCGTAGATCGTGCCCATGGACAGTCCCCAGTAGCCGAGGGGTCCGTCACCCACCTCATCGAGGCGTCGCACCTCCTCCAGGGCCGCCTGCCACTCCGCCAACATGTCTTCGACCGTGCTGTCTCTCGACCATTCGGTGAGGAACTCGCTGAACACGGTGAACTCGTCGGCGTCGGGATCGGGACGGCGGTCGCCGTGGAACGGGGCGTCGATGGCCAGAGCCGCGAAGTCGTGGTCGCGCACTAGCTGGCGGGCGATCTCCAGGATGTGGTCGACGCGCTTGTGGCGAGTGGCCCCGTGAGCCAGCAGGACAAGGGGTCGGGGCCCCGCCGAACCCGAGGGAACCCACAGGATACCGGGCACGACGCGTCCGTCGACGTCGAGGTCGAACCGTCGCTCGGCGACGCCGTCGGATACCAGCGGTTCGCCCATCCATCGAAGCGCCTGATTGGTCACGGTCGCCCGAGCCTACCGGTGCCGCCGAGAACTACCCTCGGGGGGAATGATCGACACGGGCGTCCCCACCACTTCCGTCGGGCCCTCCGTTCTCGAGTTGCTGGCCGATGCCGCGCCGGCCGTGCACGGGCCGTCCGGCATCGAGCACAAGGTGGAGTGGGTCGTGGAGACGGCCCGGACGATCTCCGGTGCGTCGGTGGTGGCCTACCTCGATCTGCGGAGCGGGGCGGGCCCGGGCGCCACCGTCTCGGGGGCGACGCCCTCCGACGTCGAACGCTTCGCCCGCCCGGCCGTGCGCTCGCTTCTCGACACCGGCCCGGCGGTGCCCGGTGTGCAGCGGGGCGAGCAGCTCCTGGGCGATCCCCGGTACCTCAGCTTCGTCCACCGGGCCGGGCTCGACGACGACGCGCCGAGCCTGTTCGTCCCCGTGCTCGGAGCCGACGGACTGCCCCATGGAGCGCTCCTCCTCGCCGGTCGACCGGAGGGCGCAAGCGACTTCGAGACCGAACAGGAGGCCGCGATCGTTGCCCTGGGCGCTCACCTGGGCGTGGCCCTCGACAGCCTCGAGACCGTGACCCGCCTCACCGAGTTGCAGGCGGCCCAGCGCCAGATCGTCCACCAGCTCCAGGAGGCGGTCCGGCCGCCGATGCCTCTGGTCGGCGGCGTCGAGCTCGGCGTCCACTACCTGCCCGCCGATCCGGGGGCACCTACGGGAGGTGACCTCTACGACTGGCTGGTCCTTCCCGACGGCGATCTCCACATGGCCGTGGTCGACGTCATGGGCAAGGGGGTGGCCGCCACCAAGGACGCGGTCGGCGTCACCCACGCCCTCCGTTTGCTGGCTCTCGACGGGTGCACGATGGACCACCTGGTCGCCCGGGCCGGTGCCCTGGTGACCGCGCAGAACGCCGACCTGGTGGCCACCGTGATGGTGCTGCGCTACCGGCCCAGCGATGGCACGGTGCTGATGGTCGGCGGTGGCCACCCACCAGCGCTGGTGATCTCCGGGTCGGGCGACGTCCGCCTGGTCGCCGCGCCCGGTGCCGCCATCGGTTGGCCCGGGGCCGGGTCGGCCGAGGTGGTGAGCTTCGTGCTCGACCGGCGCGACACCGTGGTCCTCTACACCGACGGGCTCATCGAGTCCACCAAGAACATCATCGACGGCCTCGAGGCGCTCACCATGGCTGCTGCCCAGACCGCCCAGTACCCGGCCACCCACCTGGCGCGTGCCCTCGTGCAGCGGGCCCTGGCAGGCGCCCAGCGTCGCGACGACTCCCTGGCGTTGGTGTTGCGCCGGCGCACACCGCCTCCATCGGTGGGCGCCCGTCATCCGGCGCCGTTCGAGTACCGGTTCTCGCCCAGCCCGGCCACGATCCCGCTCTGCCGCCACCTGTTCTCCGACTGGATGGACCACCTCAACATCGACGACGCCGAGCGGTCCGACCTCCTCCTGGTGGTCTCCGAGTTGTGCTCCAACGCCGTGCGCCATGCCAGTGGCGCTCCCAGCGCCCTGGTCCTGCGGGCATGGGCCGACGGTGACGACCTGGTGGTGGAGGTGGAGGACGACGGCACCGGGTTCGAGCTCGAGGGCCTATACGACGACGAGGAGCCCGACCCCGATGCCGAGCGGGGACGGGGGCTGTACGTGGTCGACGCCCTCACCGATGTGGTGACGGTGACGCGCGACGGTGGACACACGATCGTGCGGGCCGTCCGGCGAGCCGTCATCTCCGGCACCTGATCCGCATGGGTCCAAAGTTGATGGGTGCTGTCAGCCCAGGAGGCCGTGGACTTGGTCAGCCTTCCTGCCACATCCCGTAGGCGTGGTTCGGGCGCAGGCGAACAACCAGGCGGTGGTCGGCCACCATGGCGCGGCGGTACTCGTCCCAATCGGCGTGCTCTCCCTGAAGGGACCGGTACAGCTCCACCAACTCGTCGACGACGGCATCGTCGGGCGCGGCCGCAACGGGCGTGAGCTCAGCATCCCCTTCGAGGACGAGGTAGGCCCAGCCGTCCGGTTGGGTCACGTACAGCGAGCCACGCGGGTCACGGCGCAGGTTGGCGGTCTTGGCCCTGCCGTCGGTGACGGAGATGCGCACGATCCCATCGGCGATCACATACATGATGTTCGACAGCTGTGGACGACCATCGTGCTTGAGCGTCACGAGCGTTCCGAGCTTTCGGTCCGATGCCAGCTGGAGGGCGCGCGTCAGGTCCATGGGAATGACATTAGGCCGCCTGGCCGAACCAAGGTCAGAGCGTTTTCGACCAGCGGATGTGGGTTCTCGTATTTTCTGGCCGTCGGCTGGATCTCTTTCCGGCGAGCACGACGACAGGAGCATCAATGGATCCCGACTTCACCATGCCCGAGCGCAACGCCGACGCCGACGACGACGACGGAGTCGAACGTCCCGACCCCGGACTTGGTCGCGAGGAGCAGGCGGCGCGCGCGGCCGAGCGGAACGCCCGAATTCGCGAATACCTCGACAAGCGGCGGTCCCGCCTGGAGGTGGCGGTGACGACCCGCACCCGGCGCGGCCAGACGATCGACTGGATTCCGGCCGAGACGCTCGCCCCCGAGGGCAAGGTGGCGGACCCACCCGACGACGACGGTATCGATCTCCGGTACGGCGATGAGCCGGCGGACGGCGAGGAGGTGCGACCTGCCCGCCTCGTGCGGTTCGAGCTCGAGGACGAGGGAGTGGAGCGGGGGCCCCAAGGCACGGTCCCCGTGGCCCGACGCGATCTCGAGGCGATCAGGTCCACCAAGGCGTTGAACGATTTCCTGTCCAAGCACGGGCGGGCGGCGGTGCTCCGGCCCGACGGCCTGGGTGAGGAGGTGGCCGTCCCCGACGACGGAACCACCCACAAGTACGCCTACAGCGCCCAATGGGTCACGGCCTACGGCTGCGCAGGCAACATCAACGCCTGGGATCCGTACGTGGAGTGGTCGGACGAGTTCTCGCTGGGGCAGTGCGCGGTGGCGCGGGGGAGCGGCGGCGGCAAGCAGACGGTCGAGGCGGGCCATCAGGAGTACCGGGACCTCTACGGTGACTGGGTGCCCCACCTGTTCGTCTTCTACACGACCAACGGGTACACGGACTCGGGCAACAACAAGGGCGGCTACAACCAGGACGTGGACGGCTGGGTCCAGTATTCGGGTTCGGTGTACCCCGAGGCGCTGTCGTCGCCGCTCAGCACGTCCGGGGGGGCGCAGTTCATCATGAACCTCAAGTGGCAGCTGTGGAAGGGGAACTGGTGGCTGCGTTGCAACGGCAAGTGGATCGGCTACTACCCGGCCAGCCTTTTCTCGACCTCGGGCCTCCGAAACCAGGCCGAGAAGATCGCCTGGTACGGCGAGATCGTTGACAGCGCCGGCCACGCCGGCACGACCCGGACAGACATGGGCAACGGGCACTGGCCCTACGAGGGCTGGCAGCATTGCGCCTACATGGAAAACCTTGCCTACCAATCGAAGCCCGACGGGGGCATGTCCCGCTACAACCCGAGCAGCGTGTACGGCTCCCACCCCGCTTGCTACAACATCGAAGGCCACTTCGCCAACACCGGTAGTTGGGGTCCGTACTTCTGGTGGGGAGGAAGCGGGAAGAACAGCAAGTGCCCGTGACGCCTGGGTCCGGGGAACCTCCGGACGTCATCCCGTCGGAGGTCGACGCCGACTATGACTGCGTGCGAATGGGGGCCACCGCACCTGACGGGGCGGTGGCCGCACCGCCGCCCGGCGGGGAGGCCCCCGATGGCCCGACGCTGTGCCCGGACGGGTACGTGCCGCGGCGCCGACGACGGCCCTACCGCAGCGCCGGGAAGCGCATCGTCACCGACAGTCCGCCCGAGCACAACCCGGCGGCTCCACCACCCTGAGCCCGACGCCTTCCCACCGCCAACGACGGTGCGAGTCGGCTGGGCCATCCATGTGTTGGGTCAGGACCAGAAGTCGTCCCAGGCGTAGAGGTCGCCTGGGTAGATCCAGATCTCGTCCGGGGTGGCGTCGGTGATGTGCCACACGTGGACGTTGTTCATGGCCAGGACCTTGTCGCCCCGCTCGGCCAAGTCGCGCACGAGCCCCGTCCCGTGTCCACCGGTTGCCATCACGGCATGAGGCTCGAAGCGGAGGGTGCCACCAGACAGCTCGGCCAGCGTTCCGACGTATCCCCCGACCGCCTCCTTGCCCACATAGTCGCCGTTCACCGGGCTCCGGCCCGGGACATGCGCCTTGATGTCCTCCGACAACAGAGCCATGAGCGCTCCGAAGTCGCCGGTGGCCAAAGCCTCGTAGACGTTGCGCAGCGCGTCGAGATCGGAGTCGTCCATTGCCGGGACGCTAACGGGCCGCCGGGTCGGACGTCGTTCCCATCAGCCAGTCAGTGGCGATCCATTGAGAACTCCGTCGATCGGCGTCACCAACATCTACCCGCGCTCCGATACTTCGGAAGCCACGCCGCTTCGATGCACTCGACGCCGTCGGGCCCGACGGTCGCGGCGTGGTCAGCGTCAGGGTCTCTTCGCCCACCTCGGGCAGGCCGAGGTCGTCAACCAGAGCTGGCTGCCGTCGATCCGCCGACCGGCGACCATTCGACCTCGGCACCCGTGCGCCGCTCGTAGGATCGCCTCGGCCGAAAGCGCGGACCGGTTATCGGGCGTCCCGCTCACACGAGTTCGCCGGTTATCGGGTACTCACCGCAGCCTGCCTATGGGCACACTTCCCCCGTCTTCGTGAACTCGATGTCGAGGTGGTCGGCGCCAAAGCCCGCGCCGTCCTTCGCGATCGACCAGCAGCCCTGGTACCAGACACCACCGACGATCTCGGCGGGCGGATCGCTCGCAGCCTCCAATCGGACGTAGTTGCATCCCGTCGGCGACGCGCAGTTGTACTCCAAGCGGAAATGGGCATCACCCTTGGGAGTCAGCACATTGTGATTGAGTTGAACAGCCTTTCCTCCGGCGGCCCGCAACAGGAGCTCCACGAACTCGTCTGCCTGCGTGCTCTGGTTCTCGACGGTCTGCACCTTCCCATCCCCGGGACGAACACGCGGACCTTCCTCGTCGGAGCCCAGCAACGTGGCGCCACCCGCAATCACACCACCTATCGCCAAGACCGCCCCGGCAAGGGCACCAATCGCGAGCATGAACCGCTGTGCCCCTGTGGTCCCGTCGAGGAAGCGTTGCCAGGTCGTCTGTCGCGAGTCGCCAGGCAACTCCATGTCGGTCACTCTGCCACAAGCCGTTCGCCATCTAGCAGGCACCGGGGAGTTCCTCGTCTGGATAAGCCCACCTCGCCCCTGGACGGCCGACGCGGCCGCCCTACTTCGGCACCGAGGCAGCGCGACGGTATCCCTGGCATCACCGGGGCCGGTACACGTCGACCCGGTGGTCGATCCGGAGGACGATGACAGTCATCGACTCCTCGTCGATCTCGTACACGACGCGGTAGGGACCCCGGCGTCCGGCCCACAGCCCGGCAAGCTCGCGCTGGAGGGGATGACCGACGCGCCTGGGGTGCTGGCAGAGTTCGCCGACCATGAACTCGACGACAGCCGCGGCTACAGCCTCAGGCAGGCGGGCGAGGGAGCGCGCGGCGCTAGCGGCCACCACCAGCTCGTAGCCACGGTCAGCCACGGCCCAGGTATTTGGCGCGAAGGTCAGAGGTGCTGAACACTCGCCCTGCTGCCACGTCGTCTCGGGCGGCGGCGATCTCGGCGACGGCCTGCGGATCTGAGAGGAGGTCGAGGGTGTCCTCCAGCGCCGCAAGGTCGGCTGGGCTCATGATGATCGCCGCCGGCCTGCCGTTTCGGGTCAGCACCACCCTCTCGTGCTGGCTCTCGATGCGGTCGACGATCTCCGAGAGGCGGGCCTTGATCTGCGCCAGAGGCAGTGTCTCAGACATGACCTCAATTCTAGTCACGTCGTGTTCCGGGTTCAACCCACGGTGACCCGGCGCGCCAACGCAGGCCATCGACGTTGTCCCTGTCGGAGGTCCGACAGCGGGGCGTCCGAAGGAGGAGCCGTCATGCCGCCAACCACTGGTACCGAAATCATCCGTGGTCCGAAGCCCGACGAGCAGGCAACCCTGGCCGCCGTGGCCGGGTTCCTGGCTGGGTACTGCGACCCCACCCGCCGCAGCTACGCCACCGACCTGCGTCTGTTCGCCAACTGGTGCTCGGAGGCGGGCATCGGACTCTTCGCTGTGCGCCGCGCTCACCTCGAGCTGTTCGGCCGCTGGATGGAGGAGAACGGCAAGATGCGCTCGACGGTGGCCAGGCGCCTATCGACTCTGGCCAGCTTCTTCCGCTACTGCCACCAGGAAGGCCTCATCGAGACCAACCCGCCCTCAACGTCCGTCGTCCCAAGGTGGACTGCGAGTCCCGCACCCTCGGCCTCGATCGCAACGAGCGCGGTGCCTTCCTAGTCCAGGCTGGGATCGGCTCGGCTCGCGACCACGCCCTGGCGTCGCTGCTGGCCCTCAACGGCCTGCGCATCTCCGAGGCCCTCGGCGCCGACATCGACACGCTCGAGTTCGAACGGGGCCACCGCACCCTCAAAATCCTGCGCAAGGGTGGCAAGCACGCCGTCATCCCGCTGGCTCCTCGGACCTCGCGGGCTTTGGACCTCTACATCGGCGAGCGGACGTCTGGCCCCATCTTCGTCGGGGCCAAGGGTGGGCGGATGGACCGATACGCCGCCGACCGCATGGTCAAGCGCCTGGCCCGACGAGCCGGCATCGCCAAGAGAATCAGCCCGCACTCCTAGCGCCACAGCTTCATCACCGCCCTTGACGCCGGGGTGCCCCTGCGAGACGTCCAGGAGGCCGCCTCCCACGCCGATCCGCGCACCACGACGCGCTATGACCGTGGCTGCGGTTCTCTCGATCGCCACGCCACGTACATCGTCGCCACCTTCCTCGCCGGCGCATGGCGCTGAGAGGTCATCGGGCCGGGCGATACCGAGCGCGGATATCGCTCGGCCCCGCCGGCTATCGGGTGCCCCGCTGCGCCCCTGCTGCGGACGGCCCAGGGGGCCCCGCCTCGACCGGAATAAGAGCGCGTTACCGAGCGGCCTGGCCCGCGGCCGAAGGCGCTACATCCGGCAATTCCGGATGAGTCCCCCTCGTGGCGAGCGCGGGCGTTACCGGGCGCAAGGTAGGTGCCGTTACAACGGGTGCCCTGGCAACACGGGCCGTTGACGGCGGCGATATTCCGCAACCGCTGACAACAGGATTCCTATGCTCGCGGCCATGGTCGACCTTCGGCTCGGGATTCGTACTGCAACCGCACGGTCGCCGTACTGGAAGGTGACGGCGGCGGCGAGCAAGCCAGACCTGTACCTCGCCCGCGAGAATTCCGGTCAGTTTGCGCACGTCAGCCTCCACGGGGAGGACGAGTGGCATCTGTCACTGACCGGTCACCCATACCGTCGGTTTGCCGTAGCACCGCCAGACGAGCAAGGAGTCCGTCTCGCTGGCCGAGTCTCCATCCTCCCCTTCGCGTGTGAGCTGGACAATGCCGTTCCGGAGTCCGTACAGCTCATCGAACACGTACCGGGGCCCTGGATCCACTTCGTGATGTTCCTGGTCGCCGCCGGGTCGCCAATACCGTGGTTGTCTGACGGCCTGGGGTTCGCCGTGCTCGACATGCATGGTGGCCGTCGGTGCTGCGCTTGGGTTTGCCGTGGCCCCGACGAGGGACCTCAGTCGGTTGAGCTTCACGCGCCGCGACCACGACCGAATTCGCGACCAGCTCAACCGCGAAAACTTCGGAGCTCTGCTCGTGTTCGAGCCGTCGGAGGGCGGCTTCTGGGTCGTCGACACCGGCTTGGAGGCGTTGTGATCCAGGCCCTTCCGGCGTCCGTGGCCTTCTCGCGCGTGCGGCTGTACCGCAGTCGGCTGGCGTTGGTCCGATTTGTCCGACCGTGCAAGGCGTGGGCGGGGGACGGCGTGCCCCACCTACCCGGCGGTCTGGGTCACTCGGGTAGCGGCAGGCTCAGCGTCGTTATGGGGCTCTTCGGATCTGACGGGGGTTCTTGGGGTGGGTCTCGGTCACTGAGCCGTCGTCGGTCGTGTCTCGTAGCCTGGCGGGTCGTGGACGATGCGATGGCGACCGATCCTGGCGAGATTTTCTCGATGCTGATCGGGATCCCCGGCGCTCGGGCTCTCGAGATGGTCGACGACGACGCCGAGGACGTCGACCTCCGGGTGGTGATCGAGACCGGGGACCAGCCGTCGGTGTGCGCGTCGTGCGGAACCGTCGGGACCGAGGTCGGTCGGGTGGTCCGAGATCTCGGCGTCTCCTCCGCAGGGCTCAAGGTGATGAGGACGCTGTGGAGCCGGCGGCAGTTCACGTGTCCGGCGACGTCATGCTCGGCCGGGTCGTGGCTGGAGGTGAACGGCGACGTTGATGCCTTCGTCGTGCGGATCGCTCAGACGAGGCCGATCAGGTTCAGCTGAGCCCAGTCGGGCTTGCCGGCGTAGAGCAGGGAGCGGACCCGGTAGTTGCGGAAGTTCGTGAACCCGAACGCCGCCCGCTTGACCCACTTGATCAAGTTGTTGGCCTCGGTGGGTCCGTTGCTGACCTGGGCGGTGTGCCAGGCGGCGATGTGGAGCCGCCACCGCTTGAGGGTGCGCCCGAGGGAGCGGACTTCGACGGGCTGATCGGGATCGACCATGTCGGCGCTGAGCTCGTCGACCCATTGGAGGGCGAGGGAGGGATCGCGGTGGGCGTAGAGCACGCGGACCGCCTCTTTGGCGTGCCAGGCCGTGGCGACCTCGCCGCGGGATCGCCGGCCCGGAGCAGTCCGAGGAGCTTGTCCCGGCCGTGGTCGTCGATCCGCTCATGCGCCTTGGTGAGCAGCCTCCGGCAGCGGTAGAGGGGATCGTGCTTGTGGCCCCGGTGTCCGAGCGTCTCGTTCTGGACCCGACGGCGACATTCGTCGAGCTTGTCGTTGGCCAGGTAGGGTCGGGCCAGAGCGCGTTGCCAACCTCTCGGCCGGTACGTCTCCCTGGCCCGCCCTCCGAACCGGACGTGCGACTTCCACCGCATCCGGCTCTCCACGAGCGCCTCTCGGCTACGCAACCTCCTTGGTCGTCATTTCGCTCCACGGCGTCGGGATCGCCGCTCCCCGGTAGCGGTAGCGGGTCACCGGCACTGCTCGACAATCGAACAGTTCAACACCGTCGTGTTCGAGCCACCACCTGTTGGCCAGGTAGCGCCGTCGCAAGAACTTCCAGTTGGCACGGCGATGCTTGCGGCGCAGCCAGGCGACCACCCGCAGCCAGGTGAACTGGTGCAGGTAGGCGAAGGTGTCCTTGGACACGCCGTGTCGGAAGTAGTTCGTCCAGCCCCGCAGCGCCCCGTTGAGGCGGCGCAGGAGGTCGGACAGCGGGTGGTTCGTTCCCTGCCGGGTGATCGTCCGCACCTTGGCTTTGATGGAGGCGAGTGCCTTCTTCGACGGCCAAGTGTAGACGAACGCCTTGTGCGAGCCCCTCTTGGTCTGCCGCTGGATGCGGAAGCGCCGGGTAGCCCCGGCGTATTGCTGCGCCGGGGCCCCCTCAGAACCGAGCGTGCGACTTTCACCGCACTCGGCTCAAGCAAGCCTGAGCGATGCGGATGGTGCCGAAGCTGGTTGCTGGGCTCCTGTCTCGCCGGCTGGTCGCCGGTGGCAGTGAGCGTGAAGGAGTCGGTAGGAAGATCGTTCGCCGCCTGGGCCATCCACCCGATAGACGACGCGCTGCTTGCGCAACGTCCGGCGGGCAGCCACGAACCACTGTTCCCATTCCCGCGGGCACTGCGGGTCGGCGCCGTCGTCAACGAGCATGTCCTCGCACACCGGGCAGCGGCCATCCTGGGCTCTGAGGAGCTTCAGGGTGTGCTGATCCAGCGGCGGGGGCTTGCGCTTGCGCCGGCGTTCGGTCCAGTACTCGACCAAGGCGGGGTCGTCTGGAGACGCTCCTGCTCGGACCGGGACGTGGCGGACGATCTTCGTCCAGGAGAACTTCGTGAGATAGGCGCCCGTCTCCGGGTCGCCGAACACCCACCGGTCCTGCCTGGTGCTGTTGAACCTGCCGAAGTACCGGGCCGCGACCCAGCCCCTCGACTTGTTCGGGTGCGTGCGGCGTGCCCACCGGTAGGTGAGGTGCCACACGTGGTGGTCCAACCCGGCGAAGACCCGGGAGGAGACCACGCTCCGGTAATAGGCCGACCAACCCCGGACAACGGGGTTGAAGTGGGAGACCACCGCCGCCGCATTCGCCCCCCGCAGGGAACGCATGTCGGCGGCGAGCCGTTCTCGGAACCGCTTCACCGACTCCTGGCTCGGTTTGATGAGCAGTTTCCCGCCCTGCCGGTCGACGTAGCGGCGAATGCTGAAGCCCAGGAACAAAAATCCCTCCTCCACGTGGACGATCTTCGTCTTGTCCTCGTTGAAGGCGAGACCCCTGGGTGCCAGCCATGAGCCCAGCCTGGCCTTGACCTGTTCGGCCTGCTCCCGGCTGTAACACATGGCCACGTAGTCGTCGGCGTACCTCACCAGCACAGGGGATCCAGGCACCGTCTCGGCGTCACTGCGGGCGCTGCTGCGGTATCGGACCCCTGCGGCTTGCTCCATCCCGTGCAACGCCACGTTCAACAACAACGGGCTGATCACCCCACCCTGAGGAGTTCCCTCCTCGGTCGGGCTGAACTGCCCCGCCTCCATCACTCCCGCCTTGAGCCATGCCCGGATCGCCCCCCGTGCGGGGAACGAGCCGAGCTGGGCGACGAGGCGGTCGTGATCGATGCGGTCGAACGCCCCGGCCAGGTCCGCGTCGAGGATCCACCGACGCCGTGTGCGCTCACCACACAGCGTCTTGAAGATGGCCTCGATCGCGTCGTGGCAGCCGCGCCCCGGCCGAAACCCATAGGACCTCGGTTCGAAGCGCGCCTCCCACTCGGGTTCCAGCGCGTTCTTCACGCGAGCTTGCTGCACGCGATCCGAAATCACCGGGACGATGGCTTCATACTGCCTCCTTTTTGGCAGATCTTTGGGTTTGGGGTTTTGGCGAGGTGCTGTTGTCGGGGTTCAGACGCCGTGATCGGCCGCCGCTGCGCTGGCGGGGGGTGTCCTCGGTGACACCCGCCCGTCGGCGTCGCCATCCTGCCTGTCGGCATGCCGGGGTGCAGAGAGCTGCGGAGACCCGACGCGCGGGTTGGAAAAGAGTCCTTCGATGGCGGGGACGGTGAAGGTGCCGCAGTTGCCGCATGTAGCACCGTGCCGGACGAGCGGTTCCGAAGCGTTACGCATTCGGTCGTCCGTTGAGCCGGTCACGATGCCTCGGCATCTGGGCGGTCGAGGTGGACCGATGCGGCGATCCGCTGCCGGCAGACGGCTTCGACGTCGGTGTTGTAGGTGATGAGCCAACGGCTGTCGGGGCCTTTGCGGGCGTTGAGCTGGCCGGTTTCGAGCCAGTAGTAGACGACGTTGGTGCTGACGTCGAGGGCGTCGGCCACCTGTTTGACGCTCCACTCCTCTTCGGCAGGGGGACGGGAG